>CACDWM010000043.1 GCA_902556505.1 uncultured Pelagibacteraceae bacterium | reverse complement strand
AGAAAAAATGTAAAAATAAAATTAACGCAAAAACAGTAAGTAAGTTATCTAATGTTCAGCTTAAAAGTTGTGGTCTAAGTAGACAGAAAGTAAAAGGAATAAAAAGTTTAGCCCAAAAAATATTAAGTAAAGAGTTTAATCCAAGACTTATTTCAAATATGTCTGATGAAGATGCCATAATTTATCTTTCTCAATTAAGACAAATTGGAAGATGGTCAGCAGAAATGATTTTATTATTTACTTATAATCGTCCTAATATTTGGCCAATCCAGGATATTGGTTTGTTAAGAGCTATTTCAAAAAATTTTAATAAAAAATATCTACCACCAGAAAGTTACGTGAAATATCTTAACAAAAAGTTTTCCCCTTACTGTTCTGTTGCAACTTGGTATTTATGGAGAAGTATAGATCCCGAACCTATTCAATATTAAGTCTTTATCAGCTTACATTCCCTCAAATATTATGTGTTCTCTAGTAGCATTATTTTCCAAATGTTTTCTAGCTTCAACATACTCTTCGGAATTGTAACAATTTTTTGCTGTTTCAATATCTGGAAATTCTGCAAGCGCTACTCTAACCATTTCCCTACCTTCTAAAGTTATATTATTTGCACTTCTTGCTATTATTTTTCCAGAATATTTTTCAACCGCTTCTTTCGCTTTAATAGCATATTTTTTAAGTCTTTCGTCGTCTTTTATTTCAGTATAATTTGCAACCCAATAAGCTTTCATAATTCTCCTTTTTAAATTTTTTTAATTATGATACCAAATTTAAGTGAAAAAATTATTTTTAAATTTCTTTAATACATTATTATTTTTGATACTTTTATCATTAACTCACGTTAATGCTGATGAACTGTTTAATAAGGGAAAAGAAGTTTTTCTAGGGGCTGGAAATTGTGCAGCATGCCATATGCTCTCTGATGCTGGATCGAACGCAATGGTTGGTCCAAATTTAAATGAAATTAGACCTGATATTCAAAGAATTATAATGGCAGTTAGAAACGGTATAGGAGTAATGCCCGCAATGGAGGGTATACTAACTGATGATGAAATAGAAGCAGTTGCGCACTATACTTCTATATCTGCTGAACAATAATAAAAATTTAACTGTAATTTTTTATCCAATGTTTAGCTATATCTACTCTTTTGCAGATCCAAATATCCTTAAATTTTGTGACGTAATTTAAAAATTTTTTAAGAGACTGTATTCTACCAGGTCTTCCAATTAATCTACAATGTAAGCCAACTGACATCATTTTTGGTGAATTTATTCCTTCCTCATAAAGGGCATCGAAACTATCTTTTAAATAATTATAAAATTGTTCACCCGAATTAAATCCTTGATTGGTTGCAAACCTCATATCATTGTTATCAAGTGTGTAAGGAACCATTAGTTGTTTTTTATTACCTTTTTTTATCCAGTAAGGGAGATCATCACTGTATGTATCGCTACAGTATAAAAAACTACCATTTTCAATTACTAAATCTAAAGTATTTTCGCTACACCTACCTGTGTACCAACCGGCAGGTTGATTACCAAAAATCTTTTTTATAGATTTGACTGCGAGCTCCATATCATTCTTTTCTTTTTTCTTTGATACATTTTGATAGTCAATCCATCTCCACCCATGACTTGCAACTTCATAATTCGCTTTTTTTATAGCCGAACAAACTTCTTTATTTCTTTCCAATGCCATACCAACTCCAAAAATAGTAAGTGGAATTTTCTTTTTATTAAATAGATCATGAATTCTCCAAAACCCTCTTCTTGATCCATATTCATAAATTGATTCCATATTTAAGTGTCGACCTTTAATTGGTTTTGCTCCTATAATTTCTGATAAAAATACTTCTGAAGTTTTATCACCATGAAGAGTACAATTTTCTGCTCCCTCCTCGTAATTAAGCACAAATTGCAAAGCCAACTTAGCATTACCAGGCCACTTTACCTTAACTTTTTTGGAACCATATCCCACCAAATCTCTTGGGTATTTTTTTTTCATTTTTTCAAAATAATTTTATCTTTTTTAAATTTATAAATAACAAGATTGTTTCCTTTTCCTTTTCTATCAACAATTAGAAAATTCATATTTTTCATAGAAATCAATGGAAAGTGCCAAATACCAGCATTGTAATTAACCCCAGTTTGTTTTGGGACTAAAAAGGATTGGATTTTATTTACATCTGGTTTATCTCCTTTCGGTGCTACAAATACTAA
>CACDWM010000042.1 GCA_902556505.1 uncultured Pelagibacteraceae bacterium | reverse complement strand
TTTACTTGAATGATTAATAATATTAAAAATAGATTCCTTTGTTAAATCTTTTAAAGGTCTTGTTTCTTTATCCTTAGGTTCAAGAATTTTTTTCCCTTTAAAATTGCCACCAATAATTCTCATTTATCAATGACTTTGTATCCAATATCTTTTCTAAAAAAACCTTTTTCCCAATTCAATTTTTCTAAGTTTTTGTGGATATTTTTTTTGGCTTCAGTGTATGTGTTAGAAAGTGATATAAAATTTAAGACCCTTCCTCCAACAGCATAAATTTTATTATCCTTTTTTTCTGTTCCTGCATGAAAAAGATAATTATTTTCATTTAAACTTAGTTTCTCTAAATTTTTTATAATTATATTTTTTTCGTATTTATCAGGATAACCATTTGAGCATAATACGACACACAAACTTTTTTTATTTATCCATTTTATTTCTAGTTCATCAAGCTTTTCATCAATACATGATTGAAAAATTTTTATGATATCAGTGTCTAAAGTTGGTAGAATTGTTTGGCACTCTGGGTCACCCATTCTTACATTGTATTCAATTAAATATGGTTCATCCTTAACAATCATCAATCCAGCATATAGAAAACCTTTATATTTTGTTCCTAAATCATTTATACCTTTTAAAGTTGGTTTTAGAATTTTTTCTAAAATTTTTTGCTCTAATTCTTCATTAAACAATCTTGATGGTGAGTACGCACCCATCCCTCCAGTGTTTTTACCCCTGTCTCCTTCTCCAACTCTTTTATGATCTTGAGCTGAGCCAAAATATTTAAATGATTTTCCATCGCTGATAATGAAATAACTCATTTCTTCACCTTCTAAAAATTCTTCAAACAGAATATTTTTTGCAGTTCCAAACTTACCATCAAATATTTCTTTTACTGCTAAATAAGATTCATTTTTTTCTCTACAAATATAAACACCTTTTCCAGCTGCTAAATTATCTGCTTTGATTACTAATGGGTGTTTTGCATTATCAATGTATCTATAAGAGTCATCAGCATTTTCAAAGATACCAAATTCTGCAGTTGGTATATTATATTTTTTGCAAAGTTTTTTTGTGAAAATTTTTGAACCTTCTAATTGTGAAGCAATTTTATTTGGTCCAAAAACTTTTATACCTAATTTTTCTAGATAGTCCACAATCCCATTTACAAGTGGATCTTCAGGACCAACAACAACAAGATTAACATTATTTTTTTTTAAAAATTCATAAACTGTCTTAAAATCATTTATATCTAATGAAACATTTTCAGCTAGCTCAGATGTTCCTGCATTACCTGGTATACAGTAAATTTTTTCAACTTTATTTGATTTAGATATTGAAAACGTGAGAGCATGCTCTCTTCCTCCACTACCTAAAATTGCAATTTTCATATAACTATTTATATATCTTAGAAATGAAAAATAAATTAGCTAAATTAAAATATCTACCTAATAACTTTAATGTATTAGAAGCTGGTGATCATGTAATATGCGCTATCTCAGGTAAAAAAATTACGTTAGAAAATTTAACTTACTGGAATGTGGACAAACAGGAAGCATATTACTCTTATATTGAAGCTTCATTACAAAGAGAAAAAGAAAAATAATTAATTATACCTTCCAACGGTCGTGTGTCCAAATCCACTGGTCAACATTTTTCAATATCATTTTTTCAAGAATATCATTTAAATGTTTTGTGATTTCAGAAATGCTTCTTGATCTGTTTATCTTGATAGGTTTTGAAACATACATTTTGAAATGATGTGATTTTTTTCTTTCAATATAAATTGGTACAACACTGCAACCATATTTTTTTATTAGTTGTGCTGGGATTGTTGTTGTAGTTGCAGGATTTCCAAAAAAATTTATCTTTTCACCTTCTCTCACTCTTTGATCGATCATTAAAGCAATTGATGTGCCTTTTGATAAAAAACGTATAATTTCTCTTGTACCAGCTCTCCCTTTTTTAATTTGATTTTTACAAATATCTCTAATTCTAATTGTTTCCATTATTGTGTTTAAATAAGGATTGTTCAATGGTCGATAAATTGCGGCGCAATCAACTCCCGCCTTTTCAATTTGCATTGCCATTAATTCAAAGTTGTTAAAATGGCCCGAAATAAAAACAACTTTTTCACTATTTTTTTTAATGTTTTTTAAATAATCCAATCCCTCTATAGAGAAGTATTTTTGTAAACTATCATTTTTAAAATTTTTTAAATGCACATATTCTGAAAATATTCTTCCATAATTTCCAAGAAC
>CACDWM010000041.1 GCA_902556505.1 uncultured Pelagibacteraceae bacterium | reverse complement strand
AAATTAGAATTAATTAGATTGCTTTCTGAACAAATGTTAAAAAGAAAAAGATTAGGAAGAGAAATTCGATCAAGAGGAATGAAAGGAAATATAAGATCTATTTATAGCACTGAGTATAATTTAAGTTTATTTGAGCTTCTCAAGTCATATTCAACAATTATTATGACCAAAGATTTTCAAAAAATGAATATTCCAAAATTACCTGTCTTTACAGCAGAGGATGGAATTAAAACAATAAGAGAATTTTTTGGTAAATTAATTGATTGGAAAAAATTAGATGATTTAATTCCTCAAAATTTTAAAAGTGGATCAAAATATAAACGTACGGGTAAAGCAGGTATATTTGCTGGATCATTAGAATTAGTCAAAGAAGGAAATTTAACTATCAAACAAGATAAGTTATTTGATGACATTTATGTGAAGGAAAATAATGATTAAAAAAGAAAAGATTACAAAAGATAATATTGTAAAATTTCCATCTAAGTTAACTGATTTAGAAAAAGAAATTGAAGCAGTTATTTTTGCTGCTGCAGAACCATTAGATATTGATACAATTGAAAGCAAAATTACTAAAAAGGGTAGTGTTGCAAAATCATTAGAGAAGTTACAACAAGAATACTCTAAACGTGGTATTAATTTAGTTTGTATTAAAGATAAGTGGTCGTTTAGAACTTCACCTAACTTATCTAATATCATGTCACAAGAGAAGACTGTAGAAAAGAAACTTTCTAGAGCTGCAGTGGAGACTTTAGCTATAATCGTTTATCACCAACCTGTTACTAGAGCAGAAATTGAGGAGATAAGAGGTGTTGCATTTGGAACGAATACTCTTGAAATATTAATGGAACTCAACTGGGTGAAACCAGGTGGTCGTAAAGATGTACCAGGTAGACCAATTCAGTATGTTACAACTGATGACTTTTTAAGTCATTTTAATCTTCAAAAATTATCTGATTTGCCAACAATTGATGAATTAGGTGCTGCTGGATTAATTGATAGTTCTAGTATTGATAATGCAATTTTTGGAACAGGAAAATTCTACAAAGAAAAACAAGAAGAAAAAAAAGAGGATATTTATTCCAATATTGATGAAATGTTAAACAGCACTCTTGATACAGAAGAGAAAGATTAACAAAAAAGTAACTTTTAAATTAAGCATAAAAAGGTTATAAGTTTTTCATGAGCATAGGAATTTGGCAAATAGCAATCGTAGTTATATTAGTAGTCTTATTATTTGGACGAGGTAAAATCTCTAGTCTGATGGGTGATGTAGCTAAGGGAATTAAAAGTTTCAAAAAAGGAATGGCGTCAGATGTTGCTGACGATACAGAGCCAAAAAATATATCCGACGAAAATAAAGACTCAGAAAATAAAGATTAAATCGCATGCCTACTATTGGTTGGTTTGAGATATTAATTGTTGTTGGTATTGCAATTGTTGTTCTTGGTCCTAAAGATTTTCCAATCATGTTAAAGAAAGCAGGTTCTTGGATAGGGACTGCAAAAAGATATGTAAGTAACATTCAAAATGAGGTTTCTAATTTAGAAATTGATGAAGAAAAAATTGATAATGAAATAAAAAAAGAAACTAAAAAAGATGAGTAATGAAGAAAATGAAGGTGGATTTGTTAGCCATCTAACAGAACTAAGAAAAAGATTAATACATAGTTTTATATTTCTAATAATCTTTTTTGTTATTTGTTATATTTTTGCAGAACATATTTACGGTTTTTTAGTTGATCCTTTTGCTCAAGCTGTCAAGGATGATGGATCTGATAGAAGGCTTATTTTTACAGCCTTACAAGAAACTTTTTTAACGTATATCAAGGTATCTTTTTTCACAGCTTTTTTCGTGACTTGTCCATTTATTCTAATGCAAATATGGAAATTTATTGCCCCAGGTTTATATAAACATGAAAAAGTTGCCATACTCCCATATCTTGTATTAACACCTATCCTTTTCTTTTTAGGAGGTATGCTTGTTTATTATTTGATAATGCCTCTAGCCATTAAATTCTTTTTATCGTTTGAAAGTACAGGACTTTCAACAAGTCTACCAATTCAATTAGAAGCAAAAGTAAATGAATACTTGTCACTTGTTATGAAGTTAATTTTCGCATTTGGAATAAGTTTCCAACTACCTATAGTCTTAAGTTTGTTAGCAAGAATAGGTGTTGTTGACAGTCAATTTTTAAAAGAAAGAAGAAAGTATGTGGTAGTAATTATATTTGCTGCTGCTGCATTACTTACACCACCAGATCCAATTACTCAAATAGGTTTAGCTATTCCTTTATTAATTTTATATGAATTATCAATATTTTCAGTA
>CACDWM010000040.1 GCA_902556505.1 uncultured Pelagibacteraceae bacterium | reverse complement strand
TCGTAATAAAATAAAACTATTAAATTAAAAAAAATATGTATCGAAAAATTTATATAAATTTTGTTATTTTATTTTCTTGTTTTTTAATTAATATTTTTCCTGTCCATTCTGAAATAGTAAATAAAATTGAAATTAGTGGTAATGATCGTATTTCTAATGAAACTATAAAATTGTTCTCTGAGGTCTCTGTTAATGATGTTTTAGATAAAGATAATTTAAATATTATTTTAAAAAATTTATATGAAACAAATTTTTTTAAAAATATTTCAATCGAATTTAATAACAACATCTTGTTAATTAAAGTTATTGAAAACCCAATAATTGAAAATATAAACTACGAAGGTGTTAAATCCTCTAAAACCTTAGAACTTCTTAAAGCAGATACTCTTGTTAAATCAAGATCTTCTTATAATGATGTTATTTTGATAGATGAAAAAGACCGAATACTTAATGTTTTAAAAAACCTTGGTTATTATAATTCAAGTTTAGAAATTTTGATTAATGATCAAAATGACAATTTAATTGATTTAACTTTTAAAATTAAACTTGGTGAAAAAGCACGAATTAAAAAAATCACATTTATTGGAAATAAAGTTTTTAAAGATAGGAAATTAAGACGTGTTATAGCAAGTTCAGAATATAAGTTCTGGAAAATTATTTCAGGAAGAAAATATTTAAATCAAAACCTTGTAAATTTTGATGAACGTCTTCTCAAAAATTTTTATAAAAATAATGGTTATTATAATGTGAAAGTTAATTCATCTTTTGCAAAATTATTAAATGAAAATGAATTTGAACTTATATTTAATATTGATGCTAAATCTAAAGTATATTTTGGTAATTTAAACTTAAATTTACCATTAGACTTTGATGAGAAAAATTTTACTAATATAGAAAATTTGTTTAAAAAAATTAAAGGTGAACCTTACTCTATTAATTCTATAGATGAAATACTGGAGGCAATTGACTTAATCACAACTTATGAACAATACAAATTTATTAATGCTACTGTTACTGAAAATTTAGAGGCAGATAAAATTAATCTAATTTTTAATATAGTTGAAACTGAAAAGTTTTATGTGGAAAAAATTAATATATTTGGAAATAATATTACTTCTGAAAATGTAATTAGAAATCAGTTCGAAGTTGATGAAGGTGACCCATACAATGAAATATTGGTTAACAAATCAATTAATAACCTCAAAAGTTTGGGTTTTTTTAAAGAAGTAAAAAAAGATATTAGAGACGGAAGTATAAATAACACTAAAATTGTAGATATTATATTAAAAGAAAAACCTACTGGAGAATTGAGTGCTGCAGCAGGAGTAGGTACTGATGGAGGTACAATTGGTTTTGGTATAAAAGAAAATAACTTTATGGGCAATGGTATTGCCCTTGATACTAATTTTACAATAACATCAGACTCCTTTAAAGGTAAATTTTCTGTCACTAATCCTAATTATAAAAATTCTGATAAATCAATTTACATATCCGCTGAAGCACTAGAAACAGATAATTATAAAACCTTTGGATATAAATCAAATAAAACCGGAATTAGTATTGGTACTAATTTTGAATATTTAGATGATTTTTTCCTTGGTATTGGTAATTCTAATTTTTATGAAAAAATAGAGACAAATAGTACAGCATCAACAAGACAGCAAGCACAAGAGGGTAACTACTGGGATTCTTTTTTAAAGTTAGATTTTAATTACGATAAAAGAAATCAAAAATTTCAAACAAGTTCTGGCTTTAGATCATTTTATTCATTAGATATTCCAGTTATAAGTGAAACTAATACACTTAAAAATTATTATAATTACGCTCATTATTTTGATTTATTTGAAAAAAATGTTTCTATTATTTCTCTTTATTTTGAAACAGCAAATTCATTAACTAATGATGATGTAAAATTGTCTGAAAGAATAAATATACCATCAAGAAGATTAAGAGGTTTTGAAACCGGTAGAGTTGGACCAAAGGATGGGGATGATTTTGTTGGAGGTAATTATGCCTATTCTTTAAACTTTTCATCTACTATTCCACAAATTTTTGAGGAGTCACAAAATGTGGATTTTCTTTTTTTTGTAGATGCTGCTGATATTTGGGGTGTAGATTACGATTCATCTTTAGATAATAGTAAAATAAGGAGCTCATTAGGTATAGGACTTGATTGGTTTAGCCCCCTAGGTCCATTGAATTTTTCATTTGCTCATCCAATAACAAAAGCAGATGGGGACAGAACTGAAAAATTTAGGTTTAATTTGGGCACTACTTTTTAATGCTAAAAATAATTAAATTTTTAAAAACAATTATTTTTATTTTATTTGTTTCGTCAATTGCACATGCAGAAAATAAAGTTGTATATCTTGATCTGGAT
>CACDWM010000039.1 GCA_902556505.1 uncultured Pelagibacteraceae bacterium | reverse complement strand
ATGGTTTCCGAAATTCATTTCTGGGATGATTTATCAAATTCAGATAAATTAAATAAAATTTCCAGCTTTTTAAGTGATTTTCAAAATAATGAGGATTTATTAGAATATTTTGAACTTTTTAACAAAAATTTATCAAAAAAAACTTTGAATTCTTATTTAAAAAGTGTAAGTAACCCATAATTATGGCTGTACCAAAACGAAAACAAACCCCTTCCAGAACAGGGATGAGAAGAGCTCAAACAATGAAATTTTCAACTAAAAATATAGTTGAAGATAAAAAATCAGGTGAATACAGGCTATCTCATCATTTAGACCTTAAAACTGGTATGTATAAGGGAAGACAAGTTTTAGACCCAAAAGAATAGTATATTATAATCTATTAAAATGTCAGATTTGATTAAAATTGCAGTAGATGCAATGGGTGGCGATGGGTCACCAAAGAAAATAATAGATGGTATTATTTTAAATCATTCTACTAATAAAAATAATTTTTTTAAAATTTTTGGGGACAAAAATAAAATAGATCCATTAATTAGAGGAAAAATAGCTACAGAATTTTTTGAATTAATTCATACAGAAAAAAAAATTGAAAGCACTGATAGCCCTCTAGAGGGTGCAAAAAGAGGGAAAGACACTAGTATGTGGCTTGCGATTCAAAGTGTTAAAGATAAAGAAGCAGACATAGTTATATCAGCAGGTAATACAGGTGCATTGTTAGTTGTATCGAAATTGAATTTGAAAATGATAGAAAATATAGACAAACCAGCTTTATCTGCTTTATGGCCAAATAAAAAAGGTATGAGTGTTGTATTGGATTTAGGTGCCAACATTGAATGTAGTTCTAAAAATTTATTAGACTTTTCAATTATGGGAGCTTCTTTATATACCTCACTTTATCCGAATGACAAACCAAACGTAGCATTATTAAATATCGGTTCAGAAGAATTAAAAGGCAATGAGACTATCAAAGAAACTTATCAATTATTAAATGAAAAAAAATCAGATAATTATAACTTTGCTGGTTACATTGAGGGAAATCATCTTATGGATGGAGAGGTTAATGTGATAGTTTCAGACGGTTTTACAGGAAACGTTGCATTAAAAACTGCAGAGGGTACTGCAAATTTTATAACCAGTGAATTAAAAAATGCGATGACAGGTACATTAGTAGGTAAAATTTCATCTTTACTGAATATATCAAACTTAACAAAATTTAAGAAAAGACTAGATCCAAGACTATATAATGGAGCAATTTTTATTGGTTTAGACTCCCCAGTTGTTAAAAGTCATGGAGGAACTGATTACATTGGCTTTTCAAACTCTCTAGATGTTTGTCATAGAATTGTAAAAGGTAATTTGATAGAAAAGATTAAGCAAAATATTTAATATGAGAATTAATTTAACTAAAAAAGACTTAGTTAATTTGGTTTATATGCAGCTTGGTTTTTCAAAACAAATATCAGAAAATTTAATTGAGGATTTTTTATCAACTATAGTTACTAACATTAAAAACGAAAAAAAATTAAAATTATCTAAATTTGGAACCTTTTCTATTAGACAAAAAAAATCTAGGATCGGTAGAAACCCAAAAACTAAAGAAACAAAAATAATTTCAAGCAGAGATGTCGTATTGTTTAAACCATCAAAGGAATTTAAAGAATTTATTAATTTAAAGGATAATGGATAAATCAGATAGCGCTTATAAAACTATTAGTGAAGTAGCTAGAATATTAAATCTTAAATCAAATGATAAAGGAACTTTACCGACACATGTCATTAGATTTTGGGAAACTCAATTTAAACAAATTAAACCAAAGATATTAAATTCTAATAGAAGATATTATGACGAAAAAACAATAAATCTTCTTAAAAAAGTTAAATTTTTACTTAAAGATCAAGGTATGACAATAAAGGGTGTAAAAAAAATATTAAATAATGAAGATTCTTTAAAGCTTGACGAAATTTCAGATAAATCTATAAGGACTGAAAATTTAAGAAATAAGTTATTAAAAATTTCTAATAAATTAAAAGAATTAAAAAATGGCAAAAAAAACGCACGTTAAAGTAAGAATGGTTCCTGAGGCTAAACCTGATAGCCCTTACTTCTATTATGTAAAAAAACCAGCTGGAGGTGAGAAGGCTAAAGTTAAACTTTCAGCAAAGAAATACAATCCGGATACTAGAAAACACGAAATGTTTGTGGAAAAAAAGCTTCCACCACACAGTAAGTAATTATTTTTTTTTAAAGTTTCTCTTTTCATAATCGATATAAGACAAAATCATATTTTTCCATATACGATTAGTAATTTTAGGATCAATCTTTAGTTTTTTAGATTTTGAGTGAATTTTTTTAAGTATAAAATTGATACGTTTTTTATCTACTATTTCTTTTT
>CACDWM010000038.1 GCA_902556505.1 uncultured Pelagibacteraceae bacterium | reverse complement strand
TTTAGGAATGCTGGTGCTTATAAATATTTTTATTGGAAAACTAATTTAGGATATAAATGAATAATACTGCTATTTTAAAGAGACTTTATAATCAATATACTAGTAAATTTGTAATTAAAATAATTTTGGCTGCCCTACTATCA
The DNA here is from genome assembly GCA_902556505.1 of uncultured Pelagibacteraceae bacterium. Lineage (GTDB taxonomy): Bacteria > Pseudomonadota > Alphaproteobacteria > Pelagibacterales > Pelagibacteraceae > Pelagibacter. The sequence continues at coordinate 2,357 of CACDWM010000038.1, read as the reverse complement.
GTATTAGTTGCGGTTAGTACTTCCGCAACAGCCTGGTTATTAGATCCAGCAATTGAAAAAATTTTCATTAATAAAGATCAAACTTTAATAATATTAATTCCTTTTGCTATTATTTTAGCTTTCACTACTAAAGGTATCTCACTCTATTTTGCAAAATTAATTATGATAAATGTAGGTGAAGAAGTAAAAAAAATACTTCAAGTAGATATGCTTAATTCATTTATTAAAGCAGATACTGAAACTATAGAAAATAAGCACTCAGGTAATTATATTTCAAATTTAAATTTTGACGTTCAACAAATAACAAGAATGTTATCAGAGGCATTCCTTAGTTTATTCAAAGATGGTCTTACATTAATAGGGTTGTTAGTAGTAATGTTTTATCAAAATTGGAAATTATCTTTGATTGCCATTATTATGATACCTTTGGCATCTATAACTGCGAAAGTTCTTGGTAAAAGAATGGGTAAAGTTTCTACCCAAGCACAAGAAAGATCTGGGGATTTAAATAGGTATTTAATTGATTTATTTAAAAATCATAAAATAATAAAAATTTTTCAAAGAGAGGATTTTGAAAAATCTAGATCTGAAATATTTGTAAATAATCTTAAAGAAAAATCTGCAAAAATTGCTGCTGTATATATTAGATCTGCTCCAGTAATGGAGGTTCTTACTGGAATAATGATTGCAATATTAATTTTTTATTCAGGAAAACTAATTATAAAAGAAGAATTGGGAATTAATAATTTTTTCTCATTTTTAGCAGCAATGATGTTGGCTTACCAGCCAGTTAAAACTCTTACAAAGGTAAATGTTGCAATCGGTCAAGGGTTAGCAGCTGCAAAAAGAATTTTGCCTATAGTAGATATGGAGGTCGAAATAAAGTCTAATGAAAACAGCAAAAGCTTAGATTTGAAAGATGGTAATATTTTATTTAACAATATTAATTTTTCTTACAAATCAAATTTCGAAAATAAAGTTTTAAAAAATATATCTGCTGAATTTTTAGGAGGAAAAATGACAGCTTTAGTTGGACATAGCGGATCAGGAAAATCAACTTTACTAAATATGATACCTAGAATTTATTCCCCAATTGAAGGTAATATCGAGATAGATAAACAAGACATTTCAAAAATAAACTTAAATTCTTTAAGAAAAGAAATTTCAATTGTAGACCAAAATGTAACTCTTTTTGATGATACTGTTTTGAATAATATCAAGTATGCAAATCCAGATGCTAGTTTAGAGGAAATTTATGAGGCAGCAGAAAATGCTATGTGTAAAGACTTCATTGAAAATTTAGATAATAAATATGAAACAAGAATTGGTGAAAATGGAGTTAAATTATCAGGAGGAGAAAAACAGAGATTATCAATAGCTAGAGCATTTTTGAAAAAAAGTAAGATAATTTTACTTGATGAAGCAACATCATCTCTAGATTCTGAAACAGAAGAAAAAATTCAGTCTGCACTTAACAAACTTATATTAAATAAAACTACTATCGTAATAGCTCACCGATTATCAACCATTCTCAACTCTGACAAGATATATGTTGTTGATCAAGGTAAAATTATAGATTCTGGTAATCATAAGGATCTTTTGTCAGGTTCAAGTGTTTATAAAAATTTTTATGAAAGACAAATAAAACAAAATTAATGTTTTTTATTTACAGTATATTAACAAATATTTTATTTTTATTATCACCAATAATTTTTGTTTTTAGAATTTTAAATAAAAAAGAAGACATAAATAGATTTCAAGAAAAGTATTGTGTTTACTCAAGAAAAAATTTTCAAAAAACAATATGGTTTCATGCAGTCAGTGTTGGTGAATTAATGAGTATAATACCAGTTATAAACAAATTAGAAAAAAATAAAAAAATAAAAAAAATAATCATAACCTCATCTACAATAAGTTCGTCAAAAATTTTCAAAAAACAAAAATTTAAAAAAACAATTCACAAGTTTTTTCCTTTAGATACTAACGTTTTAACGAAAAAGTTTATTAATTTTTGGAAACCTGAAGTAGCAATTTTTGTAGATTCGGAAATATGGCCAAATATGATAAAAAATTTAGAAAAACATCAAATTCCAATAATTTTATTAAATGCAAGATTTACAAGGTCTAGTTTTAAGAAATGGTTGATTGTAAAAAGTTTTGCAAAAGAAATCTTCAGTAAGATTTCAATTGCTCTCCCTCAAAATACAGAAACAAAAAAATATCTTAAAATTCTTGGTATTAAAAAAATTATTACAGCAGGAAATATAAAATACTACGGAGAAAAAATCTCTCTAGGTAAAAAAAATAAAGAATTATTCAAAAAGTTAAAAAAATTTAAAGTTTTGTGTGCTGGTAGC
>CACDWM010000037.1 GCA_902556505.1 uncultured Pelagibacteraceae bacterium | reverse complement strand
TTTTGTGAGTAATCATCAAACTATCATTTTGATATCTCAACATGTGTGTAAACTGATCTGAATAAGAATTTGTAATCTTTTTTTGGGTTTTGCTGTAAATAATATTGTTTTTTGAAATAGCTATTTTGCCGGTAACAAAGGGTAATTTTTTCTTTCTATTAAAAAAATAAGGTAAATAAAAACTTTCAATTTTGCTTTTTAATAAACCTTTTTTTACAATTATTTTTTTTGACTTTAAAATTTTAAAACTTTTATTTCTTACTCTTTTATCTATGTCAGTAACTGCATATATAACTTCTGAAATTCTAGATTTTATTATCGCGTCAGTGCATGGTGGTGTTAATCCATGATGACAGCATGGTTCTAAGGTAACATACATTTTTGAACCTTCTAATTCTTCAAAACTATTTTTAATCGCATTAAATTCAGCGTGTGGTCTACCGTTAAATGAGGTTTGTCCTATGGAAATAATTCTATCATTTTTGACAATAACACAGCCTACAGAAGGATTTGATCCAGTCTGTCCATGACGAGATTTAGCCAAGTCTAAGGCTAACTCCATGTAAAATTTATCTTTTAATGTAAATTTATCTTTTTTTGTAGACATCAAGCTTGTCCACGAATTGTACGAAATCTTTTTCTTCCCTAAAGTTTCTATATACTGATGCAAATCTAACATATCCAACTGGGTCTAAATCTTTTAATCCATCCATAACCATTGTCCCAATTGTGTTTGTTGATATCTCTCCTTGTCCAAGCTCTTCAAGAGATCTTGAAATATTACTAATGAATTTTTCTATTGTTGCCGTATCTATTGGTCTTTTTTTAAGAGCTATGTAGATAGATTTAGATAATTTATCACGATCAAATGATGATTTTCTTCCATTTTTTTTAACAACCATCAATTCTCTAAATTGAATTCTCTCAAATGTAGTAAATCTTTCACCACATATACACAATCTTCTTCTTCTTATTGCGGTACCATCTTCAGTTGGACGTGAGTCTACAACAGATGTATCACCTTTTTTTTCACACGGACAAATCATTTACTAAAGGTTCTTATATATCGGAAATGAAGAAGTTAAAGAAATAACTTCATTTTTTACTTCGTTTTCTATTTTGCTATTATCTGTTGGGTTTTCAGATAAACCTTTTAGAGTTTTTGTTATTAATTCACCTACCGTTTTAAACTCATTTAAACCAAATCCACGAGTTGTAGCCGCTTGAGTTCCTAATCTTATTCCAGATGTAATCATTGGTTTTTCTGTATCAAATGGAATTCCATTTTTATTACATGTAATGTTTGCTCTAGACAAACTCTCTGCTGCAAGATTTCCTTTTACATTGTAGGGTCTCAAATCAACCAACATCAAATGTGTATCTGTTCCATCTGAATAAATTTTAAATCCATTATTTTTTAAGGTTTCCGCTAACATTTTTGCGTTTGCTAAAACAGATTTAATGTAATCTTGAAATTCTGGTTGTAGGGCTTCAAGAAAGCCAGCTGCTTTTGCCGCAATAATATGCATTAAAGGTCCTCCCTGATAACCAGGAAAAACGGCTGTGTTAAATTTTTTAGCAAGATCTTCATGATTAGTTAAAATTATTCCTCCTCTTGCGCTTCTAAATACTTTGTGAGTTGTTGAAGTAACTACATGAGCGTAGTCACATGGATTAGGGTATCCTTTACCAGCAACTAATCCTGAGAAGTGAGCCATATCAACCATTAGATATGCTCCAACTTTATCTGCTATTTCTCTAAATCTTTTAAAGTCAATTACTCTAGAATAAGCACTTCCGCCTGCAATGATTAGTTTAGGTTTATGTTCTAATGCAAGTTTTTCAACATTATCATAATCTATCAACTCAGATTCTTTGTCTACATCATAACCTATAGCGTTAAACCATTTACCAGACATTGAAATTTTTAATCCATGAGTAATGTGACCACCTGAATTTAAACTCATACCCATGAACGTATCACCTGGGCTTAACAGGGCTAAAAACACCGCTCCATTGGCTTGTGCACCTGAGTGTGGTTGAGCATTTGCAAATTTACAATTAAATAATTTTTTTAATCTTTCAATAGCAAGGTTTTCTGCTACATCAACATGCTCGCAACCATTATAATATCTTTTACCAGGATAACCTTCGGCATATTTGTTAGTTAAAACTGATCCTTGTGCTTCTAATACTGCTTGAGATACTATATTTTCAGACGCAATTAGCTCTATATGTTGTTGCTGTCTAATTAATTCATCTTTAATAGCTTTATAAAGCTCTGGATCTTTTACAGATAAACTATCCTCAAAAAAACTTTTATAACTATCGTTTAAATAACTTTTTTCGCTCGACATAATTATATTTTCTTAACTCTTCTCAAGTGTCTTCCACCGTCAAATTTTGTATTTAAAAAAACACTTACAAATTTCAAAGCATTTTTTTTGGTTATTAACCTTGATCCTAATGTAATGATGTTTGCATCGTTATGCAATCTGGATAATTTCGTTGATTTTAGATTAAAACATTGTGCAGCGCGAATATTTTTATGCTTATTTGCCGCAATACTCATTCCAGTCCCAGATCCACACACTAAAATACCAACATTACTCTTTCTTGATTTGACTTTTCTAGCAACTTTATGAGCATAGTCAGGATAATCAACGCTGCTATCATCTATGGGACCAAGATCCTCAAATTTTACTTTTTTATTCCTTAAATAATCTTTGATTGTTTCTTTTAATTTAAATCCAGCGTGATCTGATGA
>CACDWM010000036.1 GCA_902556505.1 uncultured Pelagibacteraceae bacterium | reverse complement strand
GCTGAAATCATAGAAAAACACTTTACTTTAAACAATAAAATGAAAGGACCAGATCACAAAGCAAGCTTAGAACCGAACGAGTTAAAAAAAATGGTCGAAAAAATCAGAGTTATTGAAAAAATGTTAGGAAGGGAAAAAAAAATTATAACCCCAAACGAAAAAAAAAATATTCAATATGTAAGAAAGTCAATAGTGGCAAAAAAAAATATTAAAAAAGGTGAGAAATTTACAATAGAAAATATTACTACCAAAAGACCTGCAAAAGGTGTATCTCCGATGAATTTTTATAATTTAATTGGAAAAAAATCTAAGAAAAATTTTTTTGAAGACGATTTAATTCAAATATAGAAAATTTAAAAAACCATGAATTTACAAAATAATATTAGAATAATTGGTAGATTAGATGTCAAAGGTCCTAACTTGGTTAAAGGAATTAAGTTAGAAGGTCTCAGGGCATTTGGTGAACCTTATTCATTTGCCAAATACTACTATGAAAATAATATAGATGAAATCTTTTATCAAGATGTTGTAGCATCATTGTATGGTAGAAATAATTTGTTTGAAATAGTAGAGAAAACTACGAAAAATGTTTTTATTCCAGTAACAGTTTCTGGAGGGTTAAGAAGTATTGATGATTTTACTAAAGCTTTAGAAGCTGGAGCAGATAAAGTTGCATTCAATACAGCTGCAATAAAAAATCCAGAGTTAATTAACAAAGCAGCTGAAAAATTTGGATCATCAACCATCATAATTTCTATAGAAGTAATCAAATATAAAAATGAGTACTTTGCCTACACAGACAATGGCAGGGAATTTACTGGAAAAAAAGTAATGGATTGGACAAAAGAAGTCCAAGAGCGAGGAGCTGGAGAAATATTGTTAACTTCAGTAGATAAAGATGGTACTGGAGAAGGCTTTGATTTGGATTTAATAAAAAAAGTTTCTGAAAAATTGAATATACCTTTAATTGCTCATGGAGGAGCAAGGAACAAAGAACATCTAGAAAATGCAGTTATTAGTGGTGCCAATGCTCTTGCATTAGCCTCAATGCTTCATTACAACACAATCTTAAATCCGAATAATCAAAATTTAATTAACAACAACAAATTAGAAGGAAATTTTGAATTTTTAAAAAAAAAATCTTCTTATAAATCTTTTGGCGAAGAAGATATAACTATGATAAAAAATTTCTTATCTAAAAAATTTAATGTCAGAATATAATGAAAATGAAGCCTTTATATAACTTACCTGAAAAAATTGAATTTTGCAGTAAATGTGTAATGTCAAACCAAAGACCATCATCAATTCCAGAATTTAAACATACAAAGAATAGAGAAGGTGCTAAATATTTGCATCTTGATAATAATAATGTTTGTGATGCCTGCAATCAAGCTAAAGTCAAAGATAGAATTAATTGGGAAAATCGAGAAAAGGAACTCATAAAATTATTAGATAAACACAGAAGCAAAGATGGATCTTACGATTGCTTAGTACCAGGAAGTGGGGGAAAGGATAGTGCATATCAAGCTCATGTGCTTAAATACAAATATGGCATGAATCCGTTAACATGCACTTGGCCACCAATACTTTATACAGAATATGGTTATGCTAACTTTAGAAATTGGATTGAAGAAGGTGGATTTGACAATATAACTTACAAACAGAATGGGAGAGTTATGAAATTGCTAACAAAATTAGCAATTGAAAATCTTTTGCATCCATTTCAAACTTTTATTCTAGGTCAAAAAAATCTTGCTCCAAAAATTGCATCTAAATTTAATATTGATTTAATTTTTTATGGGGAAAATGAGGCTGAATATGGAAATCCAATTGCAGATAATTTAACAAGCTTAAGAGATAAATCTTTTTATACTTTTTCAAATTTAGATGATGTTTATCTGAGTGGTATGAGCATTAAAGAGATACTGGAGAAATATGAATTTGTTAAAAAATCAGATTTACTAACCTATCTTCCAATAAGTGCAAAAGATTTTAATTCAAAAAATATAGAAGTACATTACCTTGGGTATTACTTAAGATGGATACCTCAAGAATCATATTATTACGCAGTTGAAAATTGTGGATTTAAAGCAAGGCCATTTAGAACTGAGGGTACTTATAGCAAGTATAACAGTATTGATGATAAAATTGATGATCTGCATTTTTATACGCAATTCATAAAATACGGTCTTGGTAGAGCAAGTTATGACTCATCACAAGAAGTAAGAAATAACCATCTTACAAGAGATGAGGCTAAATCCTTAGTTAAAAGATTTGATGGAGAATTTCCTCAAAAATACATTTATGAAGTATTGGAATATTTAGGAATTAAATATGATGAGTTTATTGATAAATGTGATGAGTTCAGATCACCGCATATTTGGAATAAAGTAAATGGTGATTGGAATTTAAGACATACAGTAAATAAAGATGGCACTGATGATTGAAAAAATTATGAATGAATGATTGGAATTGTAAAAACATCTTCTCAAAATTTAAAATCAATAATAAACGCTTTAGATCATTTAAAAATAAAATCAAAGTTAGTTTTTAATTTGAAAGAATTGGAGAACTGTAAAAAAATAATTTTACCAGGTGTTGGTTCTTTTGATCCAGTTGTAAAATCAATGAAGGAAATTGGTTTGTCATCAACTATGATAAAAAAATTTTTTAGAGAGAAGCATGTATTGGGAATATGTATAGGGCTTCAGGTACTTTGTGATAAAAGTGAGGAAGGTAATGAGGAAGGATTTAAATTGATCAAAAGTGAAGTAAAAAATTTAAATAAACTTAATTGCAAAAGTCCCGTTCCTCATGTCGGTTTTAATAATATTGTTTTAAAAAAAAAAGATAAAAATCTTGAAAATATTATGAAAAATAAATTTTATTTCACTCATTCTTATGGAGTAAATTTAGCCAACTTTAACTCAGAGGACTTTAGTAATTTTGGAACTACAAATTATGGAGAAGTTT
>CACDWM010000035.1 GCA_902556505.1 uncultured Pelagibacteraceae bacterium | reverse complement strand
CCATGAACCATTGTTACTTTAATATTTGAATTAATTTTTTTATTTAAGACTTTATTTTTTCTTCCATCTTTTATTAATTGTAGAGTAATTGGATATTCATAATTGCCATGTTTTAATTGATAAATACCCTTACTTATTGTTTCCTCTTTCATTTTTTTAGTAAATTTTTTCCACATTAAATTTTCTAAAAATTCAGGAGCAGCCCCTATTCCTAAAAATCCTTTAATCTGTTTTTTGAAAATTTTGAATTGATTGAGCGAAATCCATGCGCCCATACTTGAACCAATTAGCACAAATTCTTTTTTTTTAACGTATTTTCTAATTAAAATTGATGTTTCTTTACTCCATTTTGAAATATTTCCATTTACAAATTTTCCAGAGGATTTCCCATGACCAGAGTATTCTAGTGCTAAAAAACTTACTTTATTTTTTTTAGCAAATTTCAAAAAAGCATTTGGTTTTTTTCCTTCAAGATCTGACATAAAGCCATGCAAAAAAACTATAAATGAACTATTTTTAAAAATTTTAGAAATATATCTAATTTTCTTTGTATTTGATATTTGGTGAAATCTGAAATTTGCCATAATCATTTATAAGTTTTGTCTATTAATATATAATCATATCAAATGTCATCTGATTTAAAAGTTTTACAAGTAATTCCAAAATTAGGATATGGAGGAGCTGAAACAGGTTGTTACGATATTGCACATTATTTACCAGAAAATAATTGTAAATCATTTATTGTAACAAGCGGTGGTGAATTACTTAAATTTGTGGATAGAAAAAAAGTTAAAATATTTAGACTTCCAGTGCAAAGCAAAAATCCTCTACTAATTTTAATTAATGCTTTTATCTTAATTGGAATAATTTTAGTTTATAATATTTCTCTTGTTCACGCGAGAAGTAGAGCACCTGCTTGGTCATGTTTGTTAGCAACAAAAATCACAGGACGAAAATTTGTAACTACATTTCATGGAACATACAATTTTAAGAGTAATATAAAAAAAATTTATAATTCAGTAATGACTAGAGCAGATTTAATAATTGCAGGATCTAATTTTATTTTTTCTCATATTAAAAAAAATTATTCTAAATATTTAAATGAGAAAAAAAAATTAATGGTTATTTTTAGAGGAATAAACGTCAACTATTTTGACCCAACAACTAAAATTGAAATTGACGAAAAAAAAATTATTAAAAAAATGGGACATTGAAAAAGATAAAAAAATTATACTTTTACCTGGTAGATTAACTTCCTGGAAAGGACAGGAAGTTTTTATAGAGGCTATTAATTTAGTGAATATAGAACTCGGTTATGAAGCTTTTTATGCTGTCATTCTAGGCAGTGATCAAGGTAGAGATTTATATAAGAAAAAATTAATAAGACTTTCGGAGCAATACAGATTGTCTAAACAAATAAGATTCATAGATCATTGTAAGGATATGGCATTAGCTTATAAAGTTTCTGATATTATTGTTTCAGCCTCAACCGAACCAGAGGCTTTTGGTAGAGTTGCTGTTGAAGCACAATCTATGGAAAAACCAATTATAGCAAGTAACATTGGAGGTTCTAATGAAACAATTATTGATGAAAAAACTGGTTTCTTATATGAAGCAGGGAATGCTAAATCATTAAGTAATAAAATACTAAGAACGCTTAACATGGATGAAACTCTATTAAAATCAATTGGTAATGAAGGAAGAAAAAACATAGTTCAAAAATTTAATGTTGAAAAAATGTGCTTTTCTACTTATTCAGAGTATAAAAGATTATTAAATTAAATGCCGATAATAACATTACCTGATGGAAACAATATTGAATTTCCTCATAAAGTTACTGGACTTGAAGTAGCTGAAAAAATTAGCAAATCATTAGCCAAACAAGCTATGGTCATAAGTGTTGATGGTGAACTTAAAGATCTTGATTTTTTAATTGAAAATGATTGTTCTCTAAAAATTTTTACCTCAAAAAATCCTGAGGGCTTGGAAACTATAAGGCATGATACAGCTCATATTTTAGCTATGGCTGTTCAAGAATTATTTCCTGGAACACAAGTTACAATTGGACCCGTGATTGAAAATGGATTTTATTATGACTTTGCTAGAAAAGAACCATTTACAGAGGATGATCTTGTTAAAATTGAAAATAAAATGAAAGAAATTGTCGATAGGAATGAAATAACAAAAAGAGAAGTTTGGGATAATTACTGTTGGACTTCCTTGATTTTTGGTTGCTTTATCATATGCAGCAAAAACTTTGTGAGGATCGTGACCACCTCTATTAAGTCTCCAAATATCTGTATCTGACATGTTTGAAACTAATTCTAATGCTTCAGGAGATTTCCCAAAAAACTTTTCTCTTACATAAGCACCATCTCTTGCTTTCATTGCTTGGTACTCACCATCTACTGTCTCGTTCATAATTTTTATTAAGTGACCAGTTTTATCATTAGCAAGCAACGAATCCCAATATGATCCCCAAATAACTTTAATTACATTCCAGCCAGATCCTCTGAAACTTCCCTCAAGCTCTTGGATAATTTTTCCATTACCTCTAACGGGACCATCTAATCTCTGAAGATTACAATTAATTACAAAAATTAAATTATCTAAATTTTCTCTAGCAGCTAATCCAATAGCTCCCATTGATTCAGGTTCATCCATCTCCCCATCGCCTAAAAAGGCCCATACTTTTCTTCCTTCATCTTTAATCAAGCCTCTATTGATTAAATATTTCATGTATCTAGCTTGATATATAGCAAGCATAGGACCTAACCCCATGGATACAGTGGGGAACTGCCAAAAATTTGGCATTAGCCATGGATGTGGATATGACGATAGACCTCCAGGTTTTACCTCCTGTCTGAAACTATCTAATTGTTTTTCATTTAATCTACCTTCTAAGAAAGCTCTTGCATACATTCCTGGAGCACTATGTCCTTGAAAATAAATTAAATCTCCACCAAATTTGTTATTTTTTGCTCTCCAAAAATGATTCATCCCAACATCATATAATGTTGCAGCAGATGCAAATGTACCAATGTGTCCACCAAGCTCAGGATATTTTTTATTTGCTCGAACTACCATTGCTGCTGCATTCCATCTAATCAAGGATCTAATTCTTCTTTCAATATTTTGATCGCCACCAGACTTTACTTCGGCCTCAGGAGGTATTGTGTTAATGTATGGTGTATTTTGAGTATAAGGAATATTCGCTCCTTCTCGATAAGCTTTATTAATTAATTCTTTAATTAAAAAATGAGCTCTTTGATTTCCATCTTTGGAAATAACT
>CACDWM010000034.1 GCA_902556505.1 uncultured Pelagibacteraceae bacterium | reverse complement strand
ATACATTAAATCCAACTCAAAAGTTATTTCATTTTCTTCAAAGGGCAGTAGCATCTAAAGGGTATTTGGAAGCAATAACTTGGTCTTTTACAGATTCAAAATTTAACGATCATTTTAAACAAGCCAGTAAAGAAATAAAAATTATAAATCCAATTAGCTCCGAGTTGAGTGTATTGAGAAATTCTATATTTTCAAACTTAGTAATGTACATTAGCAAAAACTTAGATAGAGGAATTAAAGATTTATCAATATTTGAAATAGGGCCAATATTTTATGGTTTAAAACCTGGAGAACAGAATACTGTTGTTTGTGGTTTATCAGCTGGAAAAAAATCTAGACTTTCTTGGCTTGAAAAAGAGAGAAATGTAGATGTTTTTGATATTAAAAAAGATGTTATACAAACTTTAGTTGAGGCTGGTTATGAATCGGAAAAATTTTATATTGATGATGAAAGTCCCAATTATTATCATCCAGGAAAATCAGGTAGATTATTTTTAAATGAGGAAAAAGACAAGGTAGCTGCTTATTTTGGCGAAATTCATCCAAACATTGTCAAAACGCTAGATATTAAAACAGAGTCTTTAGTAGGATTCGAAATATTTTTAGATAATTTAAAACTACCACAAAAACCTTTAAAAGACCAAAAATCAAAATATTTAGTATCCGACTTTCAAAAATCTGAAAGAGATTTTGCATTTATTGTTGACAAAAAAATAAGTGTGCAAGATTTAATAAGTGTCATATCAAATATTGACAAAAATTTAATTTCAAACATTAAAGTATTTGATGTTTACGAAGGAGACAATATTCCTGAAAATCAAAAATCAGTTGCTATAAGCGTTACTATTCAATCATTTGAAAAAACATTAACGGATAATGATCTAGAAAAAACTAATAATTTGATAATAGAAACAGTTGAAAATAAAACTGGTGCTAAAATTCGTTCCTAAAATAATTAATGAGTTCAATTGATAATATAAGAAATTTTGCAATAATTGCGCATATTGATCATGGAAAATCTACTATAGCTGATAGAATTATTCATAGTTGTGGTGGATTAACTGAAAGAGAAATGAAAGCTCAAGTTTTAGATTCTATGGATATTGAGCGTGAAAGAGGAATCACAATTAAAGCTCAAACTGTAAAGTTAAATTATAAAGCTAAAAATGGAAAAAATTATATTTTAAATATTATTGATACTCCAGGCCATGTAGATTTCAGTTATGAGGTAAGTAGATCTTTATATGCATGTGAAGGTTCAATTTTGATCGTAGATAGTACACAAGGCGTAGAAGCTCAAACTTTAGCAAATGTTTATCAAGCTTTAGATACTAACCATGAGATAGTACCAGTTTTAAATAAAGTTGATTTACCAGCATCAGATTTAGATAGAACAAAAAAACAAATTGAGGAAGTTATTGGTATTGATACCGAAAATGCAATTCCATGTTCAGGCAAAACTGGAGAAGGAATAGAAGATATTTTAGAGCAAATTATTACAAAATTACCAGCTCCAAAGGGAGAAAGTTCTGCAGATCTAAAATGTTTATTGGTAGATAGTTGGTATGACACATATCTAGGTGTAGTGATTTTAGTCAGAGTGATAGATGGAAAACTTTCAAAACAGATGAAAATAAAAATGATGTCTACAAATCAGGATTATATTGTTGAAAAAGTTGGGGTTTTTACACCAAAACCAGCAGACATAAATGAATTAAAAACAGGTGAAATCGGGTTTATTACAACAGGAATTAAAGTTCTTTCAGAAACAAAAGTTGGTGATACAATCTGTGATGCATCCAAACCTTTAAAAAATGCTTTACCAGGATTTAAACCTAGTAAACCAGTTGTCTTTTGTGGTTTATTCCCAGTTGATAGTTCAGAGTATCAAAAACTAAAAGATGGATTAGCTAAACTACAATTAAATGACGCAAGTTTTTCATTTGAGCCTGAATCATCTTCAGCTTTAGGCTTAGGGTTTAGATGTGGTTTCTTGGGACTATTACACCTAGAAATTGTGACGGAAAGACTTGAGCGAGAATTTGATGTAAATTTATTAACAACAACTCCTGGGGTTGTTTACAAAGTTTATCTGAATAATGGAAACATAGTTGATTTACAAAATCCATCTAGTCTGCCAGATCCAACATTAATTAAACATATTGAAGAACCTTGGATTAAGGCAACAATTATAACTCCAGACCAGTATTTGGGATCTATAATTAAAATGTGCCAGGACAAAAGAGGAATACAAACAAATATAAGTTATTCAGGAAATAGAGCAGTTGTAAACTATGAACTCCCACTAAATGAGGTAGTTTTTGATTTCAATGATCGTCTCAAATCTATGACCAGTGGTTATGCTAGCTTTGATTATGAAATTATAGAGCATAGAGAAGGTGAATTAGTAAAATTAAGTATATTAGTAAATGCTGAGCCAGTTGATGCATTGGCTATGATGATTCATAAAACTTTTGCCCAAAAAACTGGAAGGGAGGTTTGTGAAAAATTAAAAGATTTAATACCTAGACATAATTTTATGATTCCAGTTCAAGCGGCAATAGGAGGTAAAATTATAGCAAGAGAAACAATAAAAGGTTTTAAGAAAGATGTTTTGACAAAAATTCATGGTGGTGGAGCAACAGATAGAAAAAGAAAACTTTTAGAAAAACAGAAAAAAGGAAAAGCTCGATCGAAACAATTTGGAAGAGTTGAAATACCACAAGAAGCTTTTATTGGAGTTCTAAAGATTTCGAAAGAAAAGTAAGTGGAGAGGTGGCCGAGTGGTTGAAGGCGCACGCTTGGAAAGCGTGTAAAGGAGGAATCCTTTCATGGGTTCGAATCCCATTCTCTCCGCCATAATGAAATATAAAACATTTAGTGGTGACAATTTATCAATTACAACCTAGGATATGGAAAAGGTTAAATATTAAGAATATATTGTGAACATAATCAAAAAATTTAATTACATTAATTCTAATATTTCTTTTACGTCGTTTGTAACCAATAAGACATTTAATCTAAAAATAAATGAAAAATCATTTGTATTTCCTATAGATGTTAAAACAGTAGATAGTTATTTAGGCTATAAAGAGCCAAAGCAGTGGCTAATTGAAGAACATAAAAATAATTGTTTACACGAACCAGGATTGATAAATTTACTTTTTCTTTTATCAGAAATGTTTAAAGAAAAAAAAATTGGATTCTGGGATATAGGAGCACTTTATGGTTATAACTCAATATTAGCCTCTAAAATATTTAATGACGTAGATATACATTGTGTGGAAGCAAATCCATTTAGTTGTAAATATATTGATAAT
>CACDWM010000033.1 GCA_902556505.1 uncultured Pelagibacteraceae bacterium | reverse complement strand
TTAATTTGTAAAGGTGTTAAACCAAAATTTTATTTTATTTCTGGTTCAGGTAATAAAAAAACGTTCACAAAAAAAAATTTATATAAAATCTCAAAGTCACTCAAATCAGAACAAAATAAATTTAATATAGATTTATGTGGTGGCGACACAACCTTTTCAAACAAACTAAGTTTCACCATTACCTCAATGGGGTACTCAAATGAAATAATTTATCGTAACAAAGCTAAATCAAATGATGATATTTATGTTACTGGAAATTTGGGAGATAGTTATTTAGGACTTAAAGCATTAAGTAATAAGGCTAAATTTAAGAATAAAGATAAATTATTCTTTGTAGATAAATATTACAAACCAGAGTTACCTTTAAACTTAACAAATTATTTATTAAAATTTGCTAATTCTTCTATTGATGTTTCTGATGGATTAATCGATGATTTATCCAAAATGATTAATAGACAAAGTTTATCATTTCACTTATTTGAAAATAAAATACCTGTTTCTAATAAATTGAGTAATTTAATTAAAAAACAAAAATTAAATAAAATTAATCTAATTTCTAATGGAGATGATTATCAGGTATTGTTTACTGCAGATATTAAGAAAGCTAGAATCATTAAAAAGGTGTCTAAAACAACTGGAATTAAAATAACTAAAATTGGTAAAATTGTATCTGGAAAAAGTAGATCTTTGATATTCGATGTAAAAGGCAAGCAAATACAAGCTAAATCTAAAGGTTATATTCATCGGTTTTAGAAGTTAATCGTTGTCTTTTTTATCTTTTTTTGTATTGTGCGGGCTTAAATTTTAACAACCAACAACTTAAGGTTAATATGAGCGGAACAGTCGAAACAATACTATTATACACAATTGGAGCTGGTTTATTATCTATCGTTTATGGATTTTTAACTGGAAAAAATATTCTTAATTCAAGTGCAGGAAATGCAAAAATGCAAGATATTGCATCTGCAATTCAAATTGGTGCAAAGGCATATTTAGCAAGACAATATAAAACTATTGCTATTGTTGGTGCTGTAGTTTTAGTAATCGTAAGTATTGCATTTAGTCCACTAGTAGGTCTTGGTTATTTAATAGGTGCTGCTTTATCAGGTATTGCGGGGTACGTAGGAATGTTAGTTTCCGTTGAAGCTAATGTAAGAACAGCAGAAGCATCTAGAAAAGGTTTGGCTCAGGGTCTTTCTGTTGCATTTAAATCTGGTGCTGTCACTGGAATGTTGGTTGCTGGTTTAGCCTTATTAGCTATAGCCGTTTATTATTATATATTATTGAAATCTAATGTTGAAGAAAGAGAGATAGTTAATGCATTAGTTGCATTAGGTTTTGGTGCTTCTCTAATTTCTATTTTTGCAAGATTAGGTGGTGGAATTTTTACAAAAGGTGCAGACGTAGGTGCTGACTTAGTTGGTAAAGTTGAAGCTGGAATCCCAGAGGATGATCCTAGAAATCCTGCTGTGATAGCAGATAACGTTGGTGACAACGTAGGAGATTGTGCTGGTATGGCTGCTGATTTATTCGAAACATATGCTGTTACAATTGTTGCAACAATGGTTTTATCCTCAATTTTCTTTGTTGGTGATCTAAATATGATGATTTACCCTTTATCGATTGGTGCTGCATGCTTATTAACATCTATTGTTGGAACATTTTTCGTTAAACTTGGAAGAAGTAATAACGTTATGAATGCTTTGTATAAAGGATTTGTTGTCTCTGCGGTAGCATCTTTAGTAATACTATGGCCTGTTACAGATCATGTAATTGGTTTTGCAACTGAGTATACGATAAATGATAAGACATTTAATGGAATGGATCTATATTATTGTGGTGTTATAGGGTTAGTTATCACTGGATTACTAATCTGGATAACTGAATATTATACAGGAACAAGTTATAGACCTGTTAAATCTGTTGCTCTATCGTCTACAACAGGTCACGGCACAAATGTTATTCAAGGGTTAGCAGTTTCTATGGAAGCAACGGCTATACCAGCATTAATAATTGTTGCTGGTATTCTTATTACAAATTCTATTGCTGGACTTTTTGGTATTGCTATTGCAGTAACTACCATGCTTGCATTAGCGGGGATGGTTGTTGCTTTAGATGCATATGGACCAGTTACAGACAATGCTGGTGGTATTGCTGAAATGTCAAATCTTGATAAAAAAGTTAGAAAAACAACAGATGCTTTAGATGCAGTAGGTAACACAACTAAAGCTGTTACAAAAGGTTATGCAATTGGTTCTGCTGGTTTGGGTGCTTTAGTTTTATTTGCTGCTTACACAGAAGACATCAAACATTTTTCAAAAGAAGCTGGATCTGCATTAGAAGGTATTGTTGTAACTTTTGATTTATCTAACCCATATGTGGTAGTTGGATTATTAATTGGTGGAATGTTACCTTATCTTTTTGGGTCAATGGGAATGCAAGCTGTTGGAAGAGCAGGGGGAGCTGTTGTAGTTGAAGTAAGAAGACAATTTAAAAAATTCCCTGGTATTATGAAAAGAAAACAAAAACCTGATTATGCTAAACTTGTTGATTTATTGACTGTAGCAGCAATCAAAGAAATGATTATCCCTTCATTGCTACCCGTTTTGTCACCAGTAGTTCTTTATTTCATTATTTTATCAATTGGAGGTCAAGTTGCTGCTTTAGCTTCAGTTGGTGCAATGTTGTTAGGAGTGATTATAACAGGATTATTTGTTGCAGTTTCAATGACTGCAGGAGGTGGTGCTTGGGATAATGCAAAAAAATATATTGAAGATGGAAATCATGGTGGAAAAGGTTCAGAAGCACATAAAGCTGCTGTAACCGGTGATACGGTTGGTGATCCCTACAAAGACACAGCTGGACCTGCTGTTAATCCAATGATTAAAATAACAAATATTGTTGCTTTACTTCTTCTAGCGGTTATCGCTGGTTAATACTTTCACGTTTTTTGGCCCTCTGTCCTAGAGGGTCATTAACTTTTTGTCTTAAGCTAGACATGAAACCATAAATAAATGAATTTTTTCTGAAGGCTTTACCAGTAATATCTTTAGATATATTTAATTGGTTCATGTCATTTTTATTATAGAAATCTTTCTTTTTTAAAAGTCCATATCTATCTATTTCAACCACTAAAACATTGTTTTCATATATTTGCATTTTACCAAGGTTCTTTAGACCTGATTGTGTTTGTTTTCTTTCAATATAAATCCAAACATCATTGTCAAATTTACTTTTTGTTGAGGGATTTCCAAGGATATTTAAAATATCATTTTTATTTGATTTATTCACGATAAGAGACTCTTGTTTTTTTTCTAGAAAAGGTACTCCGTGATGATTCACCACTGGTTTAAAAGAACAATTTGAAACTATAAATGATATTAATA
>CACDWM010000032.1 GCA_902556505.1 uncultured Pelagibacteraceae bacterium | reverse complement strand
ACAGATAAACCAAGTAGAGGACCAACTAGCAAAAGGCGTTGACGCTTTAGCACTTGCACCAGGAGATCCAAATGCATTTGCTCCGATCGTTGATGATGCTATCAAAAGTGGAGTTCCTGTAGTATTCGTTGACACAAAAGGAATAAACGAAGGAGTAACTTTTATAGGAACAAACAACATGAATGGTGCAGAGTTAGCTGCAAAATTTATTTGTGACAAAACTCCTAAAGGTTCAGATGTTGCAATTTTAACTGGTATTGAGTCACAATCTACAGCATTGTTAAGAAGAGATGGTGCAATAAAAGGTTTTAAAAATTGTGGATTAAACATTGTTGCAACTCAAACTGCTGAGTGGGACACTGCAAAAGGTAGATCTGTAACTGAGTCGATTATTTTAAAAAATCCAAACATTAAAGCAATATTTGCTTCAAATGATAATATGGGCTTAGGTGCTATGCAGGCTCTTAAAGATGCAGACATGAATGATGTAGTTGTGGTAGGATTTGATGCTACGCCAGATGCAGCTACAAGTATCTTAAAAGGAGAGATGACAGCAACAATTGCTCAGTTTTCTTATAACATGGGTGCATATGGAGTTAAATATGCTCTTGAATTAGCTAATGGTGGAAGTATTGATCCAAATATCGATACAGGAACGCAATTAGTAACAAAAGAAAACGCTAACGATTTTAAATAATCATTAGATAATAAAATATTAAAAAGGGTGGAATTTAATTCCACCCTTTTTTTTTATGTAATATAATATTTTAATGTTAATAAATATTAATCCAGTTTTAAGCCCTGAATTATTATTTCATCTAAGATCTATGGGTCATGGAGAAAAATTAATTTTAGCTGATGCGAATTTTCCTGCTAATACTTCAAATGATAAGGTAATAAGATTAGATGGAGTTGGTATTAAAGAAGCAGCCTCAGCAATCCTCTCAGTTTTTCCTCTTGATAGTTTTATTGTTACACAAGGTGGATCTCCAGCTTTGAGAATGGAAGTGGATGATCAACCAGATGAATTAACAGAGACGCATAAGGAATTTATTGATGTAGTTAAAAATGTTTCTGGAGAAAATTGGAAAGTTGGTTCAATATCTAGACAAAATTTTTATGAAGAAGCAAAAAAAGCATACTGCATAGTTACAACTACAGATGCTAGACCTTTTGGATGTTTTGTTTTAACCAAAGGTGTAATTTTACCAGATGGCAAGGTTTGGTCATAAAATTTAACAAATGAAATCTATTTCTATATTAGGAGTTTTTGTAGCAGATATATGTTTTATTGGAGATAGAATTCCCAGCAAAGGTCAAACAATTTTAGGAAAAAAACATGTAGTAGGTCCAGGTGGAAAAGGATCAAATCAAGCGATTGCAGCTGCTAGATTAAATGGAGATGTAAGTTTTATTACCAAAGTTGGTAAAGATAGTCATTCTGAAATGGCATTTAATCTTTATAAGGAAGCTGGAGTAAAAACTCATTCAATTATTCAGGATGAAAAACTTTTTACAGGAGTTGCTGGCATTATGATCGATAAAGATGGAAACAATGCAATTAATATTATTTCAGGAGCAGCTGAACACCTTGTTAGTGAAGATATAGACAATAAAGTTCAAACAATAAAAAATTCAGAAATATTTTTGACACAAATGGAAACCCCTGATGAAATTACTATTTACGCATTAAAAAAAGCAAAAGAATATAAATGTATAACAATTTTAAATCCTGCCCCAGCACGTAAAATTGATGAGGATATTTTTAAAATAATAGATTTTTTTACACCCAATGAAACTGAAGCTGAATTTTATTTAAATAAAAAAATTGAAACAAGTGAAGATATAAAAAACGCAGCTAATGAGTTGTTAAAAAAGGGTATAAAAAATGTGATTATTACTTTAGGTGAAAAAGGTATTTATTTCGCAAACGTAAAAGAAAACTTTTTCATGGAAGCTTATAAACTAAAACAACCTGTAATAGATACTACAGGAGCAGGAGACGCATTTAATGGAGCTTTTGCTGTCGGTTTAGCAAATGATTTAGATATAAAAGAAGCCTTATCATTCGCAAATAAAGTTGCAGGTATTTCAACGACAAGATTAGGTGCTGCTTCATCTATGCCTTTTGCTAATGAACTAACAGATAATTAAATCTAATTCTTTTTATTTTGAGCCATTGATAATGCAATTTTAAATGAGTTTAAAATCGGAGCTAGATTAGCCTCATTTTTTCCAGCGATAGCAAATGCTGACCCATGTGCAGTAGTAGTTACTGGTACGGTCAATCCACCTTGAACTGTAACTCCTCTATCGAAACCAAATGCTTTAAGACCAGATTGTAACGCGTCATGATACATACCAACCATACAATCATGGTTTTTATTTTTATAGGCTACGACAAAAGAAGTATCGCATGGCAGTGGCCCATCAACGTTGTAACCAAGTTTTTTTGCTTCCTCAATTGCAGGAATGATTTCGTCTTTTTCCTCTGTACCAAACTCTGCGTGTGGATTTAGAGCTTGAATAGCAATTCTAGGATTTTTAACACCATTCAACTTCATAACCTCATTTATTAATTTTATAGGCTTCATGATATTTTCTTTAGTAATATGTTGAGCAACTTCTTTTATTGGAATATGAGAAGTTACTCTTGCTGTCCAAAAATTATCTATTACATTAAACTCACAACAAAAACTATTTACTTCAAGTTTTTCTGCCATTAACTGTAATTCATCTGAATGTTTATTGCCTCCAAGTTTTAAACTTGTCTTATTCATTGGCGCAAAATTAATTGCATCTATTTTTTTTTCTTTAGCAAGAGTTAAAGCTAAATCTAAAGCTTCTAATACACTTTCACCAGATTCTTTTGATGGTTCAGATAATTTATATTTATGATTTTTTCCTTTAGAAATATCTAATAAAAATCTATTTGATTCATCAAAATTTACCTCATCAAAATTTTCTACAACATCTATATTATGTGAAATTCCTGTAATACTATTTCCACTTTCAAATACTTGCTTTTCACCAATTATGACGATGTTTGCTTTTTTTGTCATCTCATCATTTAAAAGCTTTGAAATTAATTCTGGTCCAATCCCAGCTGGATCACCAAGCAGAAGAGCAATGTTAGATTTATTTTCAGTCATTTTTTTCTTTACGTCTTGTAGCAGATTATGTTTAAATTATTAAATATAAATTAACTAAAGAGGGAAATAATGAAAAAAAGCTTTAAACTATTTTTAGCAGCTGCTTTTCTAGTAACTGAATTTTTTGTTGTAGCTCTTCCATTAATGATCACATCAGCTAAAGCTGATGGTCATCCAATACAAGCAATTACACACGCTGGTTTTGGTGGTGGAACTGATGTTACTACTAGAATGATGTTATTAAGAGCAAGAAGAGTTCTTAAACAAGATATGCAATTAGTAAACAAAAAAGGTGGTGGTGGAGCCGCATCTATGGATTACATGATGTCTTTACCAGCTGATGGAAATCACACTTTAACTTGGACAACAGGTCATGCTGTTTCTATGGCTTTAGGAAAAACTAAAGTTAAGTTAAGTGATATGCAGCCACTTGCTAGAGGAACAGACGACCCTCAATTATTTGTTGTAAATTGCAAAAACGACATAAAAGATGC
>CACDWM010000031.1 GCA_902556505.1 uncultured Pelagibacteraceae bacterium | reverse complement strand
TTAAAGAATAGATAAATATATTTAATTTTGTACTCTCAACACCATTTGTTAATGGAAGCATTGGAATTTTCGCTTTTTTGTAATCATCTGATTTATACAAACTTAAAGCCCAAAAATGTGAAGGCGTCCAAAAGAATATAATCAAAAAAAATGTAATTGGCTCAAAAGTTAAAGAATTGGTGGCTATAGTCCAACCAATCACTGGAGGTAATGCTCCTGCAGCTCCTCCGATTACTATATTCTGCGGAGTTTTTCTTTTTAGCCAAATTGTATAAACAAACACATAAAACAAAATAGTAAAAAGTAATAAACTGGCTGATATTCTGTTTGAATAATAATCAAGCGCAATTACAGAAAAAATTGAAAGAGAAATTCCAAATACTAGTGCTTGATTTCTATTTACCTTGCCTGTCGGAATCGGTCTCAAACAAGTTCTTGTCATAAGAGCATCTAAATCTGACTCGTACCACATATTTAAAGCTCCAGCTGCTCCTGCTCCAATTGAAACTAAAATTATTCCAATGATTGCATCTCTTGTTGGAATTATATTAGGAGCCATTAACAATCCAACTGCGCAGGTAAATATAACCAAAGACATTACTCTTGGTTTCATTAATTTAAATAATTCAGATAAATTAAAGGCGTCTTCTTGTGATAAGTTTCTATTTTTTAATTTAGACTTAATCATTAATTTAAAGTTAAAAAATCTTGTTTGCTATATTTAGCTTGTAGATTTTTCAACACCCTCATCATCTTCAAACTTTGGTAATTCTTCAAAAGTATGAAAATTAGGTGGAGATGGTACAGTCCATTCTAAAGTTGTAGCGCCTTCTCCCCATGGGTTTTGTGCTGCAGCCTTTTTCTTATAAAACGCATGAGCAAGGTTTATAAAAAATACCACCAATCCAATTACAGAAATATAAGATCCAATTGAAGAAATGTAATTCCATCCGGCAAAAGCATCTGGATAGTCAGCATATCTTCTTGGCATTCCTGCAAGACCTAAAAAGTGTTGTGGAAAGAAAACCAAGTTTACTCCAATAAACGTTAACCAGAAGTGTAATTGACCCATCCATTCTGAGTACTCATAACCAGTCATTTTTCCAAACCAATAGTAAAATCCTGCGAAAATTGCAAATACAGCCCCTAAAGATAGTACGTAATGAAAGTGAGCAACAACGTAATAAGTATCATGCATTGCAGTATCAACTCCAGCATTCGCAAGCACTACACCGGTAACTCCACCAACAGTAAATAAAAATATAAATCCTAAAGCCCAAACCATTGGAGTTTTAAACGAAATCGAACCACCCCACATAGTTGCTATCCATGAAAATATTTTTATACCAGTTGGAACTGCAATAATCATCGTTGCAGCTAAAAAGTATGCTTTAGTATCTGTACTTAAACCAACTGTATACATGTGGTGAGCCCAAACAACGAAACCAACTATTCCAATTGCAACCATTGCATAAGCCATTCCTAAGTATCCAAAAACTGGTTTTCTGGAAAATGTTGAAACAATATGACTGATCATTCCAAAGCCTGGTAAAATAAGAATATAAACTTCTGGGTGACCAAAGAACCAAAATAAATGCTGGAATAAAACCGGGTCTCCACCTGTTTGTGCATCAAAGAAAGCTGTTCCAAAGTTTCTATCTGTTAGAAGCATTGTAATTGCACCCGCTAAAACAGGTAATGATAATAATAATAAAAAAGCAGTCACTAGTATTGACCAAGCAAATAATGGCATTTTATGAAGTGTCATGCCAGGTGTTCTCATGTTCAAGATCGTTGTAATAAAATTAACTGCACCTAAAATTGAAGAGGCTCCAGCTAAGTGTAAACTTAAAATAGCAAAATCCATTGCTGGACCTGGTTGACCTGCTGTAGATGATAAAGGAGGATAAATAGTCCATCCACCTCCTACTCCTGTTTGACCTGGAGGGCCATCCATAAAAATCGACATTATTAGTAAAATGAATGATGTGGGTAATAACCAAAATGAAATATTGTTCATTCTAGGAAAAGCCATATCCGGTGCACCAATCATAATTGGAACAAACCAATTACCAAATCCACCAATCATCGCTGGCATCACCATAAAGAAGATCATGATCAGACCATGACCAGTGACTAAGACATTATATAAATGATAGTTTCCACCTAAAATCCCATCACCTGGATGCATTAATTCCATTCTCATTAAAACTGAGAATGCAGTACCAATTACACCTGCAATAATTGCAAATATTAGATACATAGTTCCAATATCTTTGTGGTTAGTTGAATAAGCCCAACGTTTCCAACCAGTTGGTGTATGATGATCGTCGTGTGATGCTGTTTGTGTATACATATTATTTACTCGCTAGTTTTTTAAATTGATCTTCTTCATTAATTTCTTTTGCAAATTTGACTTTAGCGTCTAACAACCATTCTTGATATTCTTCTTCAGTAACAACTCGAACTTCAATTGGCATAAACGCGTGTTTAATTCCACACAGTTCAGAACATTGACCATAATAAGTTCCAACTTTTTCTGCTTTAAACCAAGTTTCATTTATCCTTCCAGGCACAGCGTCTCGTTTTACTCCAAATGAAGGGAGTGCCCATGCATGTAGAACATCATTAGCAGTGATCATTACTTTAACTACTTTATTTACTGGTACAACTAGCTCATTATCTACAGCTAAAAGTCTTGGCTCGTTTTCTTTTAAATCTTTAGTTTCAATCATGTAAGAGTCGAAGAAAATATTTTCATCTGGATACTCGTATCCCCAGTACCATTGATATCCTATAGCTTTAACAGTTATATCTGCCTTTGGAATTGCATCTTGTTTGTATAAAATTTTAAATGATGGAACTGCCATCACGATTAGAATTAAACATGGAATTAAAGTCCATAAAACTTCAACAGCAACATTATGAGTTCTTTTTGATGGAACTGGATTTGCTGAAGCTCTAAATCTAATACAAGCATAGACCATTAAAAATAGAACAAAAACACTGATTGCTATTATAATTGGTAACAACAATTTATCATGAAAATTAACGATATCTCTCATAGTCTCGGAAGCAGCCTTTTGAAATCCTAGTTGCCAATCGACAGGTTGATTAGCGAACGCGCTTGAGGTGATAAAGAATGTTAGAAATATATATAAAATTTTTTTCATTTTTTTACCCTATATAGAGCGTCTTTTAAAAAAATACACTTTTACTTTTAGCGACAAAATATCAATTAATGGCGTAATTTATGATCGATAGAGCAGAAATTACTGCCGTTTCGGATCTCAAGATGTTTTCATTGATTTTAATAGGCTGAACACCATTAAATTTAAGAATCTCATCCCTTTCTTGCTCAGAAAAATCTCCTTCAGGCCCTATGATTACGCAAGTGGGTTTGGTTGTTAACTTTTTAAGATCAATTTTTGTATTAGCAGTGTTGAGATCAGTAAAAATTAAATCCATATCATTATTTAGAAAGCTTTTTAATTTTTGAGGCTCTTCAATTGATGGAACAGTTATTCTGTTTGATTGTTCAGCAGCTTCTATGATTACTTTTTCCAATCTCTCTTTATTTATTTTTCTAACAATTGTTCTTTCAAAGATGACTGGTAAAAACTTAGTTACCCCAAGCTCCGTTGCTTTTTGGATCATAAAATTAAAGTAATTTGATTTTATTGGAGAAAAAGCTAACCAGAGTTC
>CACDWM010000030.1 GCA_902556505.1 uncultured Pelagibacteraceae bacterium | reverse complement strand
ATTGGCGTTCTTCTAAAAATATCAAAAAACTTTCCTACATTTCGACCTACAATAGTTCCAAATGTTAATGGTGTGTAAGGAGGTCTAAATGTAGTGGTCCCTAATTCTCCCATTTTAACGCCTGCTGTATCTGCAATTATGCCTAACGCATGCATATTTCCTAGTTTACCTTGATCAGTTCCCATACCGGTAGTCGTGTATCTTTTAACATGCTCAATAGATCTAAAACCTTCTCTTAATGCTAATTTTATATCTTTAGCTGTTGCATCGTTTTGATAATCTACAAATGGTTTAGTTTTGCCTATAGGTTTATCGGAAGGTAGTAACCAAATATTTCTTTTTGAATTTTCCTGATCAATCTCAACTTTAATACTATCTAAATCTGTTTCATTAATATTAAGAGTATCTTTAAGTTTTTGATTTAGATTTTTAATGATTTCATCAATTTTAAAATCTCCACCACACGATCCTACACTTATTTGTTCAGATGTATTCTGATTTGGTAAGAAAACTTTTTTTTCTTCATCAAATTTAAGTTTGCTTCCTGATTGTGTATATAAATGTACAGCAGGTGTCCAGCCACCAGCAACTCCTAAGCAATCACACGAAATAGAAATTTTACTTCCAGTAACTGAAGCACCATCATTAGATAGTTTCATTATTGAAATACTATTTAGTCTTTTATAACCAGTTGTATCAACAATTGAGTGTGACCAGTAAATTTTAATACCTGCTTCTTTTACTTTTTTAACAATTTTACTTTCGGATTGTTCTCTAATATCAATTATTGCTTCAACATTGATACCCTTATTGTATAGTGAAATAGCACTTTCGTAGGCACTATCATTATTAGTAAAAAAGACATTTTTACTACCACACGCAACACCATAAAATTCACTGTATTTTTTTATTGCAGATGAAAGCATTATTCCTGGTCTATCATTATTATTAAATATCAAAGGTCTTTCTAATGCACCTGTAGCTAAAATAACTTTCTTAGCTCTAATTTTAAGAAGTCTTTGTCTTATTTTATTTGTTTTATCTTTTTCCTCTAAATGATCAGTTAGATTTTCTCTAGCCAAAAGATAATTATATTGATGATAAGCAGCTACACTTGTTCTAGTTTTTATTTCAAGATTTTTAATATTTTTAAGTTCCTCTATTTCTTTTTTTAACCACTCTGAAGGGGCTTTGTTATCAATTTTGTTAAATTCATTATTTTCATAAATAGTTGATCCACCAAGTTCATTTTTTTCTTCAACTAATAACGTTTTAAAATTATTTTTAGCTGCATTTTTTGCTGCCATAATTCCCGATATACCTGCACCTACAACCAATACATCACAGTGAACATTACGGTGATCATAAATATCAGGATCAGTTGTTGTTGGTGATTTCCCTAAACCAGCGGAGTGTCTTATGAAAAATTCATATTTCTCCCAGAAACTAGCAGGCCACATAAATGTTTTATAATAAAAACCTGCTGGAAAAAAAGGGGAGAGAAAATTGTTTATTCCACCAATATCAAATTCAACACTTGGCCAACAATTTTGACTTGATGCCTCTAAACCTTCATAAATATCGACCTCTGTTGCTCTAACATTGGGTTCCGTTCTATTGGTACCAGAGTTTACTTGAACTATAGCATTTGGTTCTTCAGAACCAGACGTCATAATTCCTCTTGGTCTATGATATTTAAAACTTCTTCCAATTAAATGAACATCGTTTGCAAGTAATGCTGATGCTAAAGTATCGCCTTTAAATCCATGATAAGTTTTGCCATTAAATTTAAAGGAAATTCTATTAGTTTCATCAATGTACTCACTCGATTTTACTCTTAAGTTTTTAGTCATTTTATTGAGAAGGTGGTTTTTCACCCATTTTATAAATTGCTTTTATTTCATCGTTAGAAGTGTCTCTAACCATATTAAACCATTTACGACAACCATGTGCATGATTCCATCTTTCAAATTGAACACCTTTAATATTTTTTCTCATAAATAAATACTCTGCCCACTCATCATCACTTAATTCTGTTGGTTGCTTAGGTCTCTCGATATGAGCTTCACCTCCAGCCTTAAATTCTTGCTGATCTCGTTCTCCACAGTATGGACAGTTTATTAAAAACATTAATGAGCAACCGCTGCAGCCCCATGTTCATCAACAAGGTCTCCGCTTACAAATCTATTTAAATTAAATGCAGCATTAAGTTTGTGTGGTTCATCATTTGCTATAGTATGTGCAAACAAATCTCCAGATCCAGGAGTTGCTTTAAATCCTCCAGTACCCCAACCACAATTAAAGTATAATCCTTTAATTGAAGTTTTACTTAAAATTGGACTAGCGTCAGGACAAATATCTACTATTCCTCCCCATTGTCTTAACATTCTCATTCTACTGAAAATTGGATATAATTCTAATATAGCGTTTAATGTTCCTTCAACTATTTGATGACTACCTTTTTGAGTATAAGAAACATAATCATCTGTTCCAGCACCAATAACCAATTCTCCTTTGTCAGACTGACTAACATAAGCATGCACTGCGTTAGACATTACAACTGTATCAATAATTGGTTTTACAGGTTCAGAAACTAAAGCCTGTAAAGGTTTACTTTCAAGTGGAAGCCTTAGACCCGCCATATTAGCTATTACACTAGAATGACCAGCTGCAACCACACCAACTTTCTTTGTTTTTATAAATCCTTTTGTTGTTTCTATACCTTCAACACTATCTCCATTTCTTTTTATTCCTTTAACTTCACAATTTTGAATAATATCGACACCCATTGCATCAGCTCCTCTTGCATATCCCCAAGCAACTGCATCGTGTCTTGCTGTAC
Organism: uncultured Pelagibacteraceae bacterium; assembly: GCA_902556505.1. GTDB lineage: Bacteria > Pseudomonadota > Alphaproteobacteria > Pelagibacterales > Pelagibacteraceae > Pelagibacter. Next base: position 1,529 of record CACDWM010000030.1, on the reverse strand, counting down.
CAGCTCTTCGTTGTAATGTTCCTCCTAAAACAGGATATCTAATATCTGGCGATGTATTTATAATTGGACAAAAGTTTTTAACTTCTTCTGTGCTCAAGTACACTGCATCAATTCCATTTAATCTATTTGCATGTGTTCTTCTTTTTAAATCTCTAACATCTTGTAAATTATGCGCTAGGTTCATTACACCTCTTTGACTAAACATCACATTGTAGTTTAGTTCTTGAGATAAACCCTCCCAAATTTTTAATGCATGATCATATAAACCCGCACTGGCGTCCCATAAATAATTTGATCTAATAATAGTAGTATTACGACCAGTATTTCCACCACCAATCCAACCTTTCTCGACTACAGCAATATTATTCATATTGTGTTTTTTTGCTAAATAATAGGCTGTGGCTAATCCATGGCCACCACCACCAACAATAACTGCATCGTACTCTTTTTTAGGCGCAGGGTCTTTCCATGCTCTTTGCCAATTTTCATGATATGAAAGAGCATTTTTGATTAACGAAAATACTGAGTAATTATTTCTCATAATAATTGAATAATTACTTTATATATATTGAATTTTCAATACAATCGCTTAATACACAATGTCATATGGAAGAGTGGGTGAGAGGCTTAAACCAGTCGTTTGCTAAATGACCGTGCGAGGAAACTTGTACCGAGGGTTCGAATCCCTCCTCTTCCGCCACTAAAATAGAGGCTGATCTTTAAAAAAGTTTTTCATAGGTACAGGTCGTTGTTCCAAAATATATCTATAGACATTATAATTTTCCATCACACGCTGTACGTAATTTCTTGTTTCTCTAAATTTTATTAATTCAACCCAATCAACATAATCAACTTGTTTTTTTTGTGGATCTTTATTTATTTTTTTCCAATATTTAACTCTGTTGGGTCCAGCATTATACGCTGCGACTGCAAAAGGATAGGCACCATCATATTGTAGAATTAAACCTGCAATATAATGTGAGCCTAAATTAATATTATATTCTGGATCAGTGGTTAATCTTGATTTTGAATAAGGAAGTTTGGCTTGTTTTGAAACTAACTTTGCTGTGTAGGGCATTAATTGCATTAATCCTTTTGCACCAGCATGGCTATTAGCCTCTAAATCAAATTCACTTTCTTGTCTAATTATAGATAAGATCAAAGCACTTTCTGGAATTTTTCTTTTATTAATATATTTAGGAGTGCTAATTATTGGGTAGTTGTATTTATTATGAAATCTTTTTTGATAAGACGCAATTTTTGAAACTTGAATAGCAAAATCATATCTATTTATGCTTGTAGCTAATTCTGCAGCCAAAACTTCACTACCCTTGGCTATATTGTCGTTAGCTAAATGCCTTAAAATATGTTTTGTATATTTGTCTTTCTTTAATTCATCTAGAAGATAAGAAATTTTTACAAGCTCCTTATTAAAAAATTGAATTCTATATTTTGGATCAATTTCCATATCTTTTTCTAATTCAAATTTTCCATTTGGATTTAATTTCAAAAAAGCTAGCTGACCATAG
>CACDWM010000029.1 GCA_902556505.1 uncultured Pelagibacteraceae bacterium | reverse complement strand
TTTATACAATGTTGGAGTATTTGATAGACAGATATGATTAAAAGCAAAACATTAACTCCTTTACTTTTGGCTGGAATTTTTGTCCTTATGTTGGGATTGTCTTTTGCAGCAGTGCCTTTGTATGATCTGTTCTGTAGAGTTACAGGCTTCGGTGGAACAACCCAGGTATCTAAAGAAGCTCCAAAAATAGTTTTAGATAAGGTTGTAAGCGTGAGGTTTGATACAAATGTGAATAATCTTGAATGGAATTTTAAGGCAAAATCGAACGTGATTGATGTAAAGGTTGGCCAGGTCAACAGAATAGAATTTGAAGTTGAGAATATTGGAGACGAAACTACTTATGGTGTTGCGAGTTTTAACGTTTCACCAGCAAGTTTTGGTAAATATTATAGTAAATTAGGATGTTTTTGCTTTGAAAAACAAGAGTTGAAGGCTGGTGAGAAGGCTACTTATGTGATGACTTTTTATTTAGACCCTGAACTTGTAAACGATCCAACAACAAAAAATTTACAAGATGTAACCATGTCGTACACTTTTTTCTCGACAGATTACTATAAACAATCATAATCACGAAAAATGTCGGCAGAAAAAAAACACGATTACCACTTAGTTGATCCAAGCCCTTGGCCAATCTATACATCTTTTGCATGCTTAGTATTAGCAATAGGTGCAATTTTTTATATGCATAATGGTATTTCCTGGGGAATGTATCTTGGTTTAGCTTTGTTAATTTATGGTGCCTACATGTGGTTTAGAGATGTAGTTATTGAAGCAGAGCATCAAGGTCATCATACTCCCGTTGTTCAAATTCATCATAGATATGGAATGACTTTATTTATTGCTTCTGAGGTAATGTTCTTTGTTGCATGGTTCTGGGCTTACTTTGATATAAGTTTGTTTCCAAATGAATTTGTTGGAAATGTATGGCCACCAAAAGATATTGAAACATTTGATCCTTGGGACATTCCTTTAATAAACACTCTGGTATTATTATTATCAGGAACAACTGTTACTTGGGCTCATCACGCTTTATTAGAAGACGATAGAAAAGGATTTATACAAGGTTTAACACTAACTGTTATTCTTGGTTTCTTTTTTACTTTATTGCAAGCATACGAATATCATCATGCTACTTTTACTTACTCTGGCCATATTTATGGAGCTGTATTTTATATGGCGACAGGTTTTCATGGTTTTCACGTAATAATTGGAACAATATTTTTAGCAGTATGTTTGTGGAGAGGAAGACTTGGTCATTTCACTAAAGATCATCATTTTGGATTTGAAGCAGCTGCTTGGTACTGGCATTTTGTTGATGTAGTCTGGTTATTCTTATTTGCTGCAATTTATATTTGGGGAAGTTAATATTTATCCTTGAAGAATAAATTACTATTTTCAGTTTTTGTTTACTTTATTATTTTAACTCTGCTCTCTCTTGGGTTTTGGCAAATTTATAGATTAAATTGGAAATTAGATTTAATTGAGCAAATACAAAATTCCTTAAAAAATGATCCTGTAGAATTATCCAATATTGAAAAAAAAAATTATCTTAGAATAAAAACAAGTGGAGAAATTGATTTTGATAATCAAATTTACTTGTACAATTTAAATGATGCAGGGAAACCTGGATTTGAAGTAATTAATCCAATAAAAATTGGTGACGAAAATTACTTAATAAATAGGGGATGGATACCTTTTGAAAAAAAAGATCTACCTGAAATAAATTTATTTGATCAAAATCAAATAGTCGGTACTCTTATGCTGCAAACTAAACCAAGTTCATTTAAGCCAGAAAATGATATTCAGAATAATTATTGGTTTACTTTGAATAGAAAAGATATTTCAAAATTTACTGGAAGAAATTTTTCAGAGTATGTCATCTATTTAAACGGTGATTATAAAATTCCAAAACCAAGAGTGATTACTGCTAAAATTTCAAATAATCATAAGAAGTATGCAATTACTTGGTTTTCTATGGCGATTTCAATTCTTTTAATATATTTATATTTTAGGAAAAAAAATTATTAAATGAGATACGTAAGTACAAGAGACATATCAAAAACCTTTGAATTTAAAGACGTTTTTATCAAAGGCCTTGCTGATGATGGAGGCTTATTTATTCCAGAAACAGTGGTGAAATATGATGAAAAAGATATCAGAGATTTAAAAAAACTTAGTTATTCAGAATTAGCTAAAAAAATTGTTTATCCGTTTATAGGTAATTTCATGTCTCAAGCTGAATTGAGTAACATTATTGATAAATCTTACTCTACGTTTAGAAAAGATAATGTTGTAGATTTGATAAAGCTTGGAGACAGGACAGTGTTAGAACTGTTTCATGGTCCAACTTTAGCTTTCAAAGATATTGCTATGCAACTTTTGGGTAACTTTTACGAGTATTACCTAAACAATGAAAATCAGAAGATTAATATTGTTGTTGCTACATCTGGAGACACTGGTGCCGCAGCAATTGATGCAATTAGAGGTAAAAAAAATATCAATATTTTTGTGCTTCATCCAGATAATCGTGTTTCACCAGTTCAAAGAAAATTAATGACAACAGGTAAAGATGAAAACGTATTTAACATAGCCATAAAAGGAAATTTTGATGATTGTCAAAACTTGGTCAAATCCATGTTTGCAGATAAGAAATTTTCAAATGACATCAAAATGTCAGGTGTAAACTCTATTAACTGGGCGAGGATTATTGCTCAAAGTGTTTATTACTTTTATAGTTATTTATCAGTTGAAGATGCAAGTGAACCAACAAATTTTTCAGTACCAACTGGAAATTTTGGAGATGTGTATGCAGGATATTTAGCCAAAAAAATGGGCTTGCCGATAGATAAGTTGATTGTTGCAACTAATCAAAATGATATTTTACATAGAGCAATCTCAAAAGGAAGTTATGAAGCAGAAAAGGTTTCAGAAACTATCTCTCCAAGTATGGACATACAAATAGCTAGTAATTTTGAAAGACTTATATTTGATCTTAATAATGGAGACGATCAACAGACTTCTATGGATATGAAAAATATTAAAGAGAAGGGAAAGTATTTAATAAATGATGATAAATTAAATAAAATTAGTGAAAACTTTTTATCAGCTAGAATGAGTGAGGATGAAACTTTAGAGGTTATTAAAAAGGTGTATGAAAAATATTCTGTAGTTTTAGACCCACACACAGCTATTGGATATGGTGCTTTCGACAAACATAACTTAAAAGGAAATAATATTGTACTAGCAACCGCACATCCTTGTAAATTTCCTGATGCCGTTTCCAAAGCTATAAATTTAAAATCTGATTTACCAAAAGAACTCGAGTTTATTTTGAATGAAAAAGAAGATTATGATATAGTTGAAAATAATTTAGAAAAAATTAAAAACTACATTACAGGTAAAACAAAATGAAAATTAAAGAAGGGGAACAACTTCCAAATTCAGAATTTTATTATTTAGACTCAAGTGGAGCAGCAAAAAAAATAACTACAACAGAAGTTTTTAAAAATCATAAAACAATTGTGATTGGTGTACCTGGAGCATTTACAAAAGTTTGTTCCACAAAACATCTACCAGGGTATGTTAATAATTACGAAGAAGCAAAGAATAAAGGGGTTACAAAAATTATATGTGTTTCAGTTAATGATCCAAATGTGATGAAAGCATGGGGTGAAAGTCAAAAAATTGAAGATAAAATATTTATGGCTGCAGACCCATATTGTGAATTTACTAAATTAATTGGAGCAGAAATAGATAGACACGATCGGGGTCAGGGAATGAGGTCAGCAAGATATACAATGTTAATTGACGACAATGTTGTAAAGAAAATACAAGCAGAAGAAGATACTGCCACTTGTGAAATTTCAGCAGCTCAAAATTTTTTAAAATTAATCTAAATTTGCTGCTTTTTTAGCTAGTAAGTCCACCTCTTCATTTAAAGGGTTTCCATCATGAGCTTTAACCCAATTCCATTGAATATTAAGTGATTTATTTAACTTATATAGATCAATCCATAAATCTTTATTTTTAACATCTTCTTTTTTTGAGGTTTTCCAATTATTAGCTAGCCAAGTATTAATCCATTCAGTTATTCCATTTTTTACATATTGAGAGTCAGTATATATTTTTATTTCAACACCAGGCTTCATATCTTTTAATGCATTAATTGGAGCTAACAACTCCATTCTATTATTTGTTGTATTTTTTTCGTTACCACTAATTTTTTTCATTTCTTTTCCATCATTTATAATTGCAGCCCATCCACCATTACCTGGATTTGTTAAACAAGAACCGTCTGTATAAATTGTAATCATTAATTTAAATAATCTTTAAATGAACTTAAATTATTGTGAGAAAGCAATTTTTGATAATATTCATTAGGGTCTTTAATTTTAATCAATGCTGTTTTTGGCGTATTTGAGTAGTCATACAATCTTGTTAATAAATATCTTAATGCTGCACCTCTACACAAAATATTTATAGATTTTTTTTCATTCATTGAAAGTTTTTTAACTCTTTCATACCCTTTGATTAAATTTTTAATTTTTTTGTTATTTAAATAGAATTTACTCTTTTTATGATCAAAACAAAGAGCATTGATGCATATAGCAATTTCATACATAAAATAATCATCAGCGGCAAAATAGAAATCAATAATTCCAGAAAGTTTATTTTTTTTGAAGAAGATATTATCTATAAATAAGTCACCATGGATAATACCTTTGGGCAATTGTTTGGGCCAATTTTTATTAATATCTTTCAGGTTATTGTTTAAGAATAATTTTAAATTTGAAAACTTTTTTGACTTAAATTTAATACTTTCCAACAAAGGTTTTAAA
>CACDWM010000028.1 GCA_902556505.1 uncultured Pelagibacteraceae bacterium | reverse complement strand
GAGCAACAGCTTGCAGTTTTGGAAAAGCATTTCTTTTTAGCTTAGGTGCCGGTGGTCAAAAAGGTGTTGAAAGACTTTTAGAAAACATGCAAAAAGAAATTAGAAGAAATATGATTTTAATGGGTTGTAAGTCTGTTAAAGATCTTGATGCGTCAAAAATAATATATAGAGACTAAAATATAAGAATTTTAGGCATTTATTTGATAAATTAAATTTTCAAACTAAATAGACAAAAAACCAATTTTCGTTTAGTTTGGCGACTTTAATTTTAAAATTGTTATGGAACTTGCAAAATCTTTAAATAGGCTTGGAACTGAAAGCGCTTTTTCTGTTTTAGCTGAAGCAAAAAAACTTGAAGCTCAAGGTAAACCGATGATTCATTTAGGTCTAGGTCAACCTGATTTTAAAACTCCAAAACATGTAGTTGACGCAGCAAAAAAAGCTCTAGATGATGGACATCACGGATATGTTCTTTCGAATGGTATTTTAGAGTGTAGACAGGCAGTCACTAGATGGATAAAGAAACGTTATAGTGCAGAGGTAGATCCTGAAAGAATTATTATTATGCCAGGTGGTAAACCAACAATGCATTATGCAATTCAGTGTTTTGGTGAGCCAGGTGCAGAGATAATTCATCCAACTCCAGCTTTTCCTATTTATGAATCAATGATTAATTATACTGGTTCTACTGCAGTGCCTTACGATCTAACTGAAGATAAAGATTTAAAGTTTAGTGCAGATAAAATTTTATCTCTAATTACCGATAAAACTAGATTATTAATTTTAATAAATCCAAATAATCCTACTGGAAGTTTTGTAGAAAAATCAGAAATAGACAAATTGGCTGAGGGTTTAAAAAAATATCCTCATGTGACTATTTTAAGTGATGAAATTTATAGTAGACAAATTTTTGATGATAAAGAAATGCCAACATTCTTTAATTATCCTGAGTTAAGAGAAAGATTAATAGTTTTAGAAGGTTGGAGTAAAGCTTATTCAATGACAGGGTGGAGACTTGGTTGGAGTTTTTGGCCGGAAAATTTAGTTGAGCATGTAAATAAATTATTAATTAATAGTGTCTCATGTGTAAATGCTGCTGCTCAATTTGCAGGTATCGCAGCTTTAGATGGACCTGATGACTCAATTGATGAGATGATGGAAAAGTTCACATTAAGAAGAAAATTAATTCATGAAGGTTTGAATAGTTTACCGGGTGTAGAATGCAGTTTACCTGGTGGAGCGTTTTATGCGTTCCCTAAGGTTATTGGAACTGGAATGGACGGCAGTGAATTTTGTAAAAGAGCTATGCATGATGCGGGTGTTGCTATAGTTCCCGGTACAGCTTTTGGAAAAACATGCAAAGATTATGTAAGATTTAGCTTTGCAGCCTCTCGAGATAACATTTCTAACGCATTGGAAAATATCAAAAAAATGTTAGGCTAGGCTATGTCTGAAATAGCTTTACCAAAAATTGATAGTTCTATTCTAAATAGAAAAAGTGAAATAGTAAAAAAACTTTCAAAGTTAACCAATATAGAAAATGTATTGAGCGAGGCTGATGAATTGAGACCATATGAAACTGATGCTTTATCAGTTTATACGCAAACACCATTAGCAGTAGTACTTCCAGAAAACACAGATGAAGTAAGCGAGATATTAAAATATTGTCATAGTGAAAATATTAAAGTTGTACCAAGAGGCGCAGGCACAGGATTGTCCGGCGGAGCATTACCTCTTCAAGATGCTATTCTTCTTGGTTTAGGAAAATTTAATAAAATATTAGAAATTGATTACGAAAATAAATGTGTTGTAACTCAGCCAGGAGTTACAAATCTAGGTATTACTCATGCAGTTCAACACAAAGGATTTTATTATGCGCCAGACCCTTCGAGCCAGTTAGCATGTTCTATAGGTGGAAATGTTGCTGAAAATTCTGGTGGAGTTCATTCATTAAAGTATGGAACGACTACAAATAATATTTTAGGTGTACAAATGGTTATGATGGATGGAACTATTTGTAGATTTGGAGGAAAATCTTTTGATCAAGAGGGATATGATCTTATGGGTTTAATTTGTGGTTCAGAGGGATTATTGGGAGTTGTCACTGAGGTTACAGTTAAAATTTTAAAAACACCAGAAGTGGTAAGAGCTGCTTTGATAGGTTTTCCATCTATTAAAGAAGGTGGAGATGCAGCTTCAGAAATTATTTCAAGTGGAATAGTGCCTGCAGGAATGGAAATAATGGATAAAGCTTTAATTGAGGCAACAGATAATTTTAGTAAAGCAGGATATCCAAGAGACGCAGAATTATTATTAATAGTGGAACTTGATGGTACGGAGTCAGAGGTTAATGAGTTAATAAAAAAAGTAGAGGTAATCTGTAAAAAAAATAATTGCTCTAGTCTTAAACTTAGCAATAGTGAGAAAGAAAGACTTTCATTCTGGGCTGGAAGAAAAGCAGCTTTTCCTGCATGTGGAGCTATGGCACCTGATTACTATTGTATGGATGGTTCCATTCCCAGAGGCAAGCTTGCTGAAGCATTATTAGAAATAAAAAAGTTATCTGAAAAATATGAACTACCAGTGGCAAATTGTTTTCACGCAGGTGATGGGAATTTACATCCACTTATTATGTTTGATGGAAATGATAAAGAACAACTTAGAAAAACTGAAGAGTTTGGTTCGGAAATATTAAAAACATGTGTGAGACTTGGTGGAGTAATTACAGGAGAGCATGGTGTTGGTATAGAAAAGCGAGAACTTATGTGTGAAATGTTCAATGATAACGATATTCAACAACAATTGAGTATTAAAAAGTCATTAGATGAAAAAAATTTATTAAATCCTGGAAAAGTTTATCCTATACTTAGAAAATGTGCAGAGGAAGGAAGGGTTCATGTCCACAAAAATAAAGATAAATTCCCAGATCTTCCAAGATTCTAACAACATCTATTATCCCAAAGATGAGTCGGAAGTTTCAGATTTAATTAGGGAACTATATAAACAAGATTCTCCAACAGAAATTATCGGTAACAATTCAAAAAGTTTTATTGGAAATAAAACACAGTCAGCTAATACTACGTCTTTATCTAAAATCTCAGGTATTATCGATTATAGACCTGAAGAATTGTATATCAAAGTTAAAGCCTGTACACCAATCAATGAAATCGAGCAGGTCTTAAGCGAAAATAATCAAGAGCTAGCTTTTGAACCAATAGACTTTGGATATGTTAAAGAAGGTAAGTCAAATAAAGGGACAATAGCAGGATACTTATCTTGCAATTATGCAGGTTCACGAAGATTTAAAGTTGGTAGTGTGAGAGATCATGTCCTAGGTTTTAAGGGAGTTAATGGAAAAGGAGATATAATTAAATCAGGTGGTACTGTTGTTAAGAACGTTACAGGTTATGATTTATCAAAACTTATAGCTGGTTCGTTCGGCACTCTTGTTGCTTTAACCGAAATTACATTAAAGGTGCTACCTAAGAAAGATTCTTCTAAAACTGTAATAATTTATCCTAGTAATTTCGAGCAAATTTATGATTTTTTTAATAAACTATCTAGCTCAAGTAGCGAAATTTCTGGCGCCGTTTTTATTCCTGAACAATCAAAGGATAAAGATTTTGTTACTAAAAAAAATTCTGTTTTTAAGTTTAATGATCTTAAATCAAACATTTCATTTATAGCATTTAGAGTTGAAGGAGACAAAATTTCAATTGAAGAAAAAATTAACAATTTAAAAAAAGAACTTAAATTAAGTAATTCAGATATTTCTACTCTTGATGTTTATCAATCAGAACCATTTTGGAAAAAAGTGAATAATTTAGAGGTATTTGAAAAGACTGAGCATAATTTAATACGAATGGTGATAGCACCTGCAAATGGTTCAAAACTATGCAAACATCTAGAAAACAACCATAACTATTTTGTTGATTGGTGTGGGTCGTTATTCTGGATTGAAGTTAATAGTAAAAAAGAAGAAAAGATTAAAGACTTAAAAAAAATGGCAAAAGATTTTGGAGGTTATTTGACAGTAATTAAAACTTCATCAGAATATGATTATGGAGAAGCTATTTTTACTGTTGATAAAGTACGTTTAATGATTTCTGAAAAAATAAAACAAAGTTTTGATCCTAAAAGGATTTTAAACCCAGGGAAAATGTATAGAGGAGTTTAATGCAAACAAAATTTACGGAAGAACAACTTAGAGATCCTGACAATTTTGCAAATGAAAAAGTTTTTAAAAAATGTGTGCATTGTGGAATGTGTAATGCTACATGCCCTACGCATCAACTTTTAGGTGACGAGTTAGATGGTCCTAGAGGACGTATTTATCTTATTAAAGATATGCTTGAAAATAGTAGGAAACCAACCGAAAAAGTTGTAAAGCATATCGACCGATGCCTCTCATGTTACAGCTGTATGACTACATGTCCTGCAGGAGTAAATTACATGCATATAATTGATCATGGAAAAAAATATATCGAAAAAAATTATCAAAGATCTATTTTTGATAAACTAATAAGGTATTTTTTATCTATTACTCTTCCAAATACAAAAGTTTTTCGATTATCAAGTTTATTAGTAAAATTATCAAAACCATTCAAATTCTTAATGCCATCAAAAATTAAAGATATGATTGAATTAATGCCTACAAATTTTCCTAAAAAAAGTTTACCAATAAAAGAAGTTTACAAATCCTCCACTAAAAAAAGGGTTGCTAGGGTTGCTCTTTTAACAGGATGTGTACAAAAAGAAATATCTCCTCAAATTAATGAAGCAACAATAAGGTTATTAAACAGACACGGTGTAGAAGTAGTTGTTCCAAAAAAAATACGTTGTTGTGGATCTTTAA
>CACDWM010000027.1 GCA_902556505.1 uncultured Pelagibacteraceae bacterium | reverse complement strand
AATTGATCTGAAATCTAATAATTTATCATTGAAAATATTACCTCTTATTTGTTATGAGATAATTTATTCAGGTAAAATTTTTACAAACAATAACTTTGATTATATTGTAAATATTTCTGAAGATGGTTGGTTTGGTAAATCAATTGGCCCAGAGCAACATTTAACTCATAGTATTTTTAGAGCGATAGAGAGCGGAAAATATGTTTTAAGATCTGCAAATAATGGGACAACAGCAATTATTAATCCACTTGGAGTTATAGAGCAAAAAGTTGATATAAATAAATCGGGTTATATTGATTTAAGTGAGACAAGAAAAATAGAGACGACACTATTTGCAAAATTTGGGAATAAAATTTTTGGATTTATAATTTTATTGTATATTTTTTTAATATTTTCGTTTAAGAAACTTAAAAATGAGTAATTTAAAAAATTATCTTTTCACAAGTGAGTCAGTTTCAGAAGGCCATCCAGATAAAGTATCTGATAGAATTTCAGACATGGTTGTTGATAGTTATATTTCTGGCGATCCATATTCTAGAGTTGCTTGTGAAACATTAACTACTACAAATAAAGTTGTTTTAGCTGGTGAAGTAAGAGGACCCCAAATAAAAAAAGATGAATTAATTGAAAAAGTTAGGAATTGTATAAAAGATATTGGCTATGACCAAGAAGGATTTACTTGGAAAGAAGCCACAAAAATTGAAAGTCATTTACATTCCCAATCAGCTGATATTGCTATGGGTGTAGATTCTTCTGGCAACAAAGATGAGGGAGCTGGAGATCAAGGTATTATGTTTGGATATGCATGTAATGAAACGGATGTTTTAATGCCAGCACCTATACATTACTCTCATAAAATTTTAAGATTAATGGCTGAAGATAGAAAATCAGGAAAATTAAAAAATATTGAACCAGATTCAAAAAGTCAGGTAACATTCGAGTATGTTGATGGAAAACCTTCAAAAGTAAAATCTGTAGTTATTTCTTCACAACATTCTCCAGATGTTAATCAATCGCAAGTCAGAGATTTACTCAGACCTTATATGTTAAAGTCTATTCCTAAAAATTTTCTTGATGGTTTTAATGAGGATGAGTTTTATGTAAACCCCACAGGAAATTTTGTAATTGGTGGTCCAGATGGAGATTGTGGTTTGACAGGTAGAAAAATTATTGTTGATACTTATGGTGGAGCAGCACCTCATGGTGGTGGTGCTTTTTCAGGAAAAGATCCAACTAAAGTTGATAGATCAGCAGCTTATGCTGCCAGATATATAGCTAAAAATGTTGTTGGTTCTAAAATTGCTGAAAAATGTTTAATTCAGTTAGCTTATGCAATTGGTGTATCAAAACCATTATCTATTTATGTCGATTTATTTGATAACGATCTAGATAAAAATAAATTTGTTGTAGAACGGATTAAAGAAAGCTTTGATTTAAGTCCTAGAGGTATTAGAGAAATGTTAGATTTAAATAAACCAATATATGAAAAAACATCTGCCTATGGTCATTTTGGTAGAGCACCTGAAGAAAATGGTTCATTTTCATGGGAAAAAACTAATAAAACTAATGTTTTTTCCAAATAGTTTCTGTTGAATTAAAAAAAAACTTTACTATATTGCTCTTACATTATTGAATTTTACAAAATGGGCTTTAGCCCATTTTTTTTTGGAGCAAACAAAATTATGTTGAATAAAAGAGCAGATAAACTTGAATTATTAAGAATTGCTGAAGCCGTAGCTTTAGAAAAATCAATTGATAAAGAATTAATTATAAGTTCTATGGAAACAGGTATTGCTAAAGCTGCGAAATCAAAATTTGGACAAGAAAATGAAATTAAAGTTTCTATTAATAGAGACAATGGTGATATTGAGCTTTTTAGAAAATTGATAATCGCTGAAAATCCTGAAAATGCAAATACGGAGATAAAATTGGAGGATGCAATTAATATAAATGAATTAAACAAAGATAAGTCTATTGGTGACGAAGTATTACAACCACTTCCTTCATTTGATTTTGGAAGAATTGCTGCGCAAACTGCAAAGCAAGTGATTAGTTTTAATGTAAGAGAAGCTGAAAGAGAAAGACAATATAATGATTTTATTGATAAGAAAGACTTAATCTTAAGTGGAATTGTAAAGAGATTAGAATTTGGAAATATAATTGTTGATCTAGGAAGAACTGAAGCAATAATTCAAAAAAATGAATTGATCCCTCGTGAAAATATTAAAGCAGGTGATCGTATAAAAGCTTATTGTTATGATGTTAGAAGAGAACCTAGAGGGCAACAGATATTTCTATCTAGAGCTCACCCTAAATTTATGGAAAAGCTTTTTGTTCAAGAGGTTCCAGAAATTTATGATGGACTAATAGAAATTAAATCTTCTTCAAGAGATCCTGGAAGTAGAGCCAAAATATGTGTTAAAGCAGTCGATACATCTTTAGATCCAGTTGGTGCTTGTGTGGGTATGAGGGGTTCAAGAGTTCAAGCTGTTGTAAACGAACTTCAAGGAGAGAAAATTGATATAGTTAATTGGTCAGAGGATCCTGCTATTTTGGTTTCAAATGCTTTATCTCCGGCTGAGGTACAAAGAGTTAATGTTGATGTTGAAAGAAAAAAACTTGATGTAATTCTAACTGAAGAGAATTTAAGTAAAGCAATTGGAAGAAGAGGTCAAAACGTTAGACTTGCAACAAAACTCTTAAATTATGAAATTAATATAATGACAGATGCAGAGGACTCTGAACGAAGACAATTAGAATTTAAAGAAAAAACAGAGAACTTTGTAAAAAATTTAGAGTTAGATGAAACATTGGGTCAGTTGCTTGTTGCCGAAGGTTTTTCAACTATTGATGATATTAAAGATAGTTCAGTTGAACATTTAATTAAGATAGAAGGTATAGAAGAGGATACTGCTAAAGCATTGATTGAAAGAGCTAAAGAGTTTCATGAAAAGGATCAGGAGGATATTTCTCAGAGAATTAAAGATCTAGGTCTTGAAGATGCCTTGATTAATTTAAAGGGATTAACTCCGGGAATGTTAGTTACACTCGGTGAACAAAAAATCCTAAGTTTAGAAGATTTTGCAGACCTAGCGTCTGATGAATTAACTGGTGGTTATGATGTAGTGAGAGGTGAGAGAGTAAAAATACAAGGTTATCTCGAAGATTTTGCTTTATCAAAAGAAGAAGCAGATGAGCTGATTATGTCAGCGCGAAATATTGTATTTAAAGATTGAGTGATGAGGTATGGAGAAAAAAACAAAATTAACAATTTCAGGCTCAGCCAAAAAATCAATAAAGAATATTGAGATTGCAAAGGCTCAAGGTAAAAACTCTGTAGTAATTGAAAAACAAACTGGGAAATTTTCTAGTAGAGGTGGATTATTTAGATCTAATGCAAACAAGCCAAGAACAACATCAACGTTTAACAGAGGAGCCTCTGCAAAACCTTTATTTAATCCTAAATCACCTTCTATAACAAACGATTTTGAAAAGAGAAAACTAGCAGAGCAGAGAGCTACTAAAAGACTTAAAGGTGATAATGAAAATAAAGATAAAAAGACTTTAAAAGTAGGTACGAAGAAAAGAGAATTAAAATTAACAGTTTCAAGAGCGTTAAGTGATGAGATTGACGCAAAACAAAGAAGTTTAGCATCAGTAAAGAGAGCAAGACAAAAAGAAATAAAAAATGCTACAAAAGATGACTCTCAAGAAAATTTAAAACCGATTAAAAGAGATGTTAATATTCCTGAAGCAATCACAGTAAGAGAACTTGCAAATAGAATGGCTGAACAATCAAGCAATGTAATTAAGCATTTATTTGGTATGGGAGTTACTGTGACTATTAATCAAACATTAGCTGCAGATACTGCAGAATATTTAGTTAAAGAATTTGGTCATAATCCAATTAGGGAAGAAAAAGCAGAAGAAATAATTCAAAAAATAAAAGCTTCAAGAACAGAAAATTTAAAAAATCGACCACCAATAGTTACCGTCATGGGTCATGTGGATCATGGCAAAACATCAGTACTAGATGTGCTCAGAAGCGCGAACGTAGTTTCTGGAGAATTTGGCGGAATAACCCAACACATTGGAGCTTATCAAATTGAAAGTCAGGGTAATAAATTAACATTTATTGATACTCCAGGTCACGCTGCATTTACAGAAATGAGAGCAAGAGGATCAAAATTAACCGATGTGGTTGTGTTAGTTGTTGCTGCAGATGATGGAGTTAAACCTCAAACAGTCGAGTCTATCAAACATGCTAAAGCTGCAAATGTTCCAATAGTTGTAGCAATAAATAAATGTGATTTACCGGAGGCAGATCCTCAGAAAATAAAAAATCAATTATTAGAGCATGAATTAATTGCTGAAGATTTATCTGGTGATACTTTAATGGTTGAGATTTCAACTAAAACAAAACAAAACTTAGATAAATTAGTAGAGTCAATAATTCTACAAGCAGAGATTTTAGATCTTAAAACGGATTATGAATCTAAAGCTACAGGAATAGTTTTAGAATCAAAAATTGATGTTGGCAGAGGTCCAGTTGCAAATATAATTGTAACAACTGGAACACTTAAGAGAGGTGATTTTTTTGTAAGTGGTTTAAAGTGGGGAAAAGTAAGAGCTATTATTAGTGATAAAGGTAAAAATATTAATGAAGCTTTGCCTTCAACACCTGTTGAAATTTTAGGAATAAATGGTGCAGCCAAAGCTGGAGACGATTTTATTGTTCTTGATACAGAAAAAGAAGCTAAGACACTGAGCGAAAATAGAGCTCAAGAGAGTAAGGATGGAAAAAATCCATTAACTTTTGCAAATCAAGATTCTGCTTTTTCAGATAAATCTACTGAAGAACTAAATTTAATTATTAAATCTGATGTACATGGATCATCTGAAGCAATCAAAAATGCAATTAGTCAAATCAAGCATGATGAAGTTAA
>CACDWM010000026.1 GCA_902556505.1 uncultured Pelagibacteraceae bacterium | reverse complement strand
TACATAAATCAGGGTATATTTTGCCGGAACTTAAATAATATTATGTCAGATAAAATGCTCAAATTTGTTAAAATAGGTCAACAAACTCCACCTAAAAGAGAAGTTGATGCGAGAAAGGAAGATTTTAAGGAAATCTATGACGAGTATATCAATGAAAAAGCTAAAGAACAGTCGAGTAGATGTTCGCAATGTGGAGTACCATTTTGCCAAGTTCATTGTCCTTTAAGTAACAACATTCCAGATTGGCTTAAACTCACAGCTGAGGGAAGATTAAAAGAGGCGTATGAATTATCCCAAAGCACAAACAATATGCCTGAAGTGTGTGGCCGAATTTGCCCCCAAGATAGATTATGCGAGGGAAATTGTGTAATTGAACAGTCTGGTCATGGAACAGTAACTATTGGATCAGTAGAAAAATATATTACAGATAATGCTTGGGCTCAGGGCTGGGTAAAGCCAATTAAGTTAACGAATGAAAAAAATCAAAGCGTAGGAATTATAGGAGCAGGTCCTGCTGGTTTAGCTGCTGCAGAACAATTAAGAAAAAATGGGTATAAAATAACTGTCTACGATAGATATGATAGAGCAGGAGGATTATTAATTTATGGAATTCCAAATTTTAAATTAGAAAAAGAAGTTGTAGAGCGAAGAACAAAACTCTTAAAGGATGGAGGAATTGAATTTGTTCAAAATTTTGAAGTTGGTAAGGATGCAAGCCTAGACCAATTGAGAAAAAAAACACGATGCAATATTAATTGCTACAGGAGTTTATAAAGCAAGAGAAGTAAACTTACCTGGAAATGATCTTGATAATATTTTTCCTGCAATGGATTTTTTAACAGCATCTAATAAAAAAGGTCTAGGAGATGATGTTGAGTTGTTTGATAAAGGAATTTTAAACGCAGAAGGTAAAGATGTTGTTGTAATAGGTGGAGGTGACACAGCAATGGATTGTGTGAGAACTTCTATAAGACAGAAGGCAAAATCTGTTAAATGTTTGTATAGAAGAGATAAAGAAAATATGCCAGGATCTGCAAGAGAAGTTGCAAATGCAGAAGAAGAGGGTGTTGAATTTGTTTGGTTATCAAGTCCTAAAGAATTTAAAGGTACAAATAAAGTAGAAAAAATAATTGTAAATCAAATTAAACTAGGTGATCCAGACGAGACAGGAAGAAGAAAGCCACAAGTACAAGAAGGCTCAAGTTACGAAACAAAAGCAGATATGGTTATCAAAGCACTAGGTTTTGATCCTGAGGATTTACCGAATTTATTTGATAGTAGTGAATTACAAGTAACAAAGTGGGGAACTATTAAAACAGATTTTGATACTATGGAAACAAATATAAAAGGGGTGTTTGCTGCTGGTGATATAGTTAGAGGAGCTTCATTAGTTGTGTGGGCGATTAAAGATGGAAGAGATGCAGCAGCTTCAATTAAAACTTATCTAGAGAGTAAATCTAAAGTGGAAAAAAGAGTGGCTTAATGAAAAATTATAAAAAGAACCTTCACCTTTTAAAAGAAAACAATGTTTATTCAGAAGACATGGAGCATGATGCTTGTGGTGTTGGTATAATTGCATCAACTGAAGGTAAAAAATCTCGTAAAGTTGTAGAGTATGGTATTGAAGCGTTAAAAGCAGTTTGGCATAGAGGCGCTGTAGATGCCGATGGGAAAACTGGTGACGGAGCTGGAATTCATGTTGAAATACCAAAAGATTTCTTCATTGAAAAGATAGAAGTGACAGGACACACACATGACAATTCCGAAATATGTGTGGGTATGATATTTCTGCCTCGGAATGATTACGCAGCGCAAGAAAGTTGCAAAACTATTGTAGAAAGTGAATTAACAAAAAATGATTTTAGTATTTACGGTTGGAGACAAGTTCCGGTTAATCCAAAAGTTTTAGGAGAAAAGGCATTCCAAACAATGCCTGAAATTATCCAAGTATTATTTAAACCTTATAATCCAGAATTAACAAATAAAGATTTAGAAAGAAAAATTTATGAAACTAGAAGAAAAATAGAAAATGAAGCTTTTAAAAAATCTTTAAACAATTTTTATATTTGTTCATTGAGTTCTAAATCTATCATTTACAAGGGGATGTTTTTAGCTGAAGCGATTTCAGATTTCTACCTTGATTTAAAAGATGAGAGATTTGTTTCAAGGTTTGCTATTTTTCATCAAAGATTTTCAACAAATACAGCGCCAAGCTGGAATTTAGCTCAACCCTTTAGAGCTATAGCTCATAATGGAGAAATTAATACTTATAGAGGAAATAAAAATTGGATGAAAGTTCATGAACAAGAGATGAATAGTCCCCTTTTTGACGATGTTGAGAACTTAAAACCTGTTATACAACAGGGAGCATCAGACTCTGCTGCATTAGATAATGTTTTTGAATTATTAAATATATCTGGTCAGCCTGCGCCTTTGGCGAAGCTTATGTTAGTTCCAGACGCATGGTCTAAAAAAAATAAAACTTTACCAAAAGATCACCAACAATTATTTAATTTTTTAAACAGTACTATGGAGCCATGGGATGGACCAGCAGCTATTGCTGGAACTGATAATGAGTGGGTTATAGCTGCAAATGATAGAAATGGATTAAGACCTTTAAGATACGCTATTACAAAAGACAAATTATTATTTGCAGGTTCTGAAACAGGAATGATTGAATTAAATGAAAAAAGAATTTTGTCAAAGGGAAGATTGGGTCCTGGGGAAATAATTGGAGTTAGAATAGAAAAAGGTAAAGTATTTACTAACAAGCAAATAAAAGATTATTTAGCCAAAGAATATAAACACTTTAATTCACAAATTATCGACCTAGATGACAAGTTAACCATTTCAGATGAAAAAAATTCTTTTTCGGGAGATGATTTAAGAAGAAGGCAATATACTTTTGGAATAAGTTTAGAAGACCTTGAGCTTATACTGCATCCTATGGCGGAAGATGCTAAAGAAGCAACTGGATCTATGGGGGACGATACACCATTGGCTGTTTTGTCAGATAGGTATAGACCGTTATACCATTTTTTTAGACAGAATTTTAGCCAAGTCACAAATCCACCAATAGACTCTTTAAGAGAAAACAAGGTTATGAGCTTGAAAACAAGATTTGGAAATCTTGGAAATATTTTAAATTTTGATAATTTAACAAAGCAAAATATTTATGTTTTAAATAGTCCAATATTATCAAATTCTCAGTTTGAAAAATTTATAAATTTTTTTGGCAATAATTCATCTATAATTGACTGTACTTTTTCTGAGGAAGAAACTTTATTTGATTCAATTAAAAAAATTCAAAAAGAAGCTGAAATTGCAGTAAGACAGGGAGTTACTCAATTGATTTTAAGTGACAAAGAGCTTTCTAACTCAAAACTTCCAATACCAATGCTTTTAGCAGTTGGATCAATTAATTCATTCCTTATTGAAAAAAAACTAAGAGGATATGTATCAATAAATGTTCAGTCTGGAGAGGCTTTAGATACACACTCTTTTGCAACCTTAATAGGAGTTGGAGCAACTACTGTAAATCCATATTTAGCATTTGATAGTTTATTTCAGCGTCATGAAAAGAAACTATTTGGTCAATTTAGCTTTGATGAATGTGTAGAGAGATACATAAAATCAGTAAACGCAGGTTTATTAAAGATCATGTCTAAGATGGGTATTTCAGTTCTAAGTTCTTATAGAGGTGGATGTAACTTTGAAACCGTAGGTTTAAGCAGAACAATTGTTGCAGACTATTTTCCAGGAGTTGTCTCAAAAATTTCAGGTATTGGACTTACGGGTATAGAGAAAAAAATTCGAGAGATTCATAAAGAGGCATTTGAAAGTTCTGAAACTATTTTGCCGATAGGTGGTATATACAGATATCGTAAAAATGGTGAAACACACCAATATCAGGGAAAATTAATTCATTTACTTCAAAGTTCTGTTGGATCTAATTCCTATGATGCCTATAAAAGATATGCGGATGGAATATACAGCTTACCACCTATTAATCTTAGAGACTTAATTGATTTCAGAGAAAAAAAATTAAGTGGGCCAATAGATATTTCTGAGGTTGAGCCAATAGAAAATATTTTAAAAAGATTTGGAAGTGGGAGCATGTCTCATGGAGCTTTATCAAAAGAGGCGCATGAAACTTTAGCAACTGGTATGAATAGGATTAAAGGTGCTTCATGTAGTGGAGAGGGCGGTGAAGATGCAAGTAGATTTAAAGTTTTAGATAATGGTGACAGCGCAAACTCAAGAGTTAAACAAATAGCCTCTGCAAGATTCGGAGTTACAGTTAATTATCTTAATAATTGTAATGAGATAGAAATTAAAATTGCACAAGGCGCTAAACCTGGTGAGGGAGGTCAGCTACCAGGATTTAAAGTTACAGAGGAGATTGCTAAACTTAGACATTCAACTCCTGGAGTTACTTTAATATCACCACCACCACATCATGATATTTATTCAATCGAAGATCTTGCACAACTAATTTATGATTTAAAACAGATAAATCCTAAAGCAAGAATTGGAGTTAAGCTTGTTGCTTCCTCTGGAGTAGGCACAATTGCAGCTGGTGTAGCTAAAGCAAAAGCAGATATAATATTAATTTCTGGACATAATGGTGGAACAGGAGCAACACCACAGACTAGTGTTAAGTATGTTGGAATACCATGGGAAATGGGTTTAACGGAAGCAAACCAAGTATTAACTTTAAATAATCTTAGACATAAAGTTACATTAAGAACAGATGGTGGAATTAAAACAGGAAGAGATGTGGTGATAGCTGCAATGATGGGTGCTGAAGAATATGGTGTTGCAACTACAGCTTTAGTTGCAATGGGTTGTATAATGGTGAGGCAGTGTCATTCAAATACATGTCCAGTAGGCGTTTGCACTCAAGATGAAAAGCTGAGAGAAAAATTTACTGGGACTCCAGAAAAAGTAGTTAATTTGTTTACATTTATAGCCACTGAAGTAAGAGAAATATTAGCAAATTTAGGTTTTAAATCATTAAATGAGGTGATTGGTAGGACAGACTTGTTAAAACAGGTTAGTAAAGGTTCTCCAAATTTAGACGATTTAGATTTAAATCCTTTATTTGTTCAAGCTGATACTGGAAATAATCCAAGGTATTGTGAGAATCAAGAAATAAATAGTGTACCAGATACTCTTGACCAACAAATTTGGCCAGAAATTGAACAAGCTTTAGATATTTCTGAAAAAATTGAGAAAGAATATCAAATAAAAAATACTCATAGGGCAGTAGGCACTAGAATTTCTCATCATTTGTATAAAAAATATGGTTATGAAAAACTTGATGAAAACTTTTTAGTTTTAAATTTTAAAGGATCAGCAGGTCAATCATTTGGTGCATTTTCTTCTAAAGGTTTAAAACTTGTATTAAAGGGAGATGCAAATGATTATGTTGGTAAAGGTTTGTCAGGAGCTACTATTTCAATAAAATTACCAGAAGAGAGCAATTTAGTTTCAAATGAGAATACAATTTTAGGAAATACTGTTCTTTACGGGGCTACTTCAGGAAAACTTTTTGCTGCTGGCCAAGCTGGTGAAAGATTTTCAGTTAGAAATTCCGGTGCAGTTACAGTAATTGAAGGATGCGATTCTAATGGATGTGAATATATGACTGGTGGAACTGTAGTAATTTTAGGAGATGTTGGTGATAATTTTGCAGCTGGTATGACAGGTGGAATGGCCTTTATATATGATAAATCTCAACAATTTGAAAAGAAAGTAAATCCAGAGTCAGTAGTTTGGCAAAATGTAGAGACAGATTATTGGAAAGAATATTTAAAAAATTTAGTAAGTGAGCACTTCAAAGAAACTGAGTCTCAATTATCAAAAAAAATAATTGAAAACTTTGATGATGAAGTAAATAATT
>CACDWM010000025.1 GCA_902556505.1 uncultured Pelagibacteraceae bacterium | reverse complement strand
CAATTAATTGATGATACTAAGAAATTAATTGCAGATTATGAAACTCAATATGCCGAAGGTTTAATTACAAGAGGTGAAAAATATAACAAAGTTGTTGATGCTTGGTCTAAGTGTACGGATAAAGTTGCCGGAGAAATGATGAAAGGAATTTCAGCTACAGAAAAAACTGATGAAGGATTAAAAATTAATTCTGTATTTATGATGGCTGATAGTGGAGCTAGAGGATCTGCTGCTCAAATGAAACAATTAGCTGGTATGAGAGGTTTGATTGCTAAACCGTCAGGAGAAATTATCGAAAGTCCAATTATTTCAAACTTTAAAGAGGGGTTAACTGCTTTAGAGTACTTTAATTCAACTCATGGAGCTAGAAAAGGATTAGCAGATACAGCGCTTAAAACAGCTAGTTCTGGATATTTAACAAGAAGACTTTGCGATGTAGCTCAAGATTTAACCGTCACCAAAAAAGCTTGTGACTGTAAAAATCCAGGATTTATTGAACTTTCTGAAATTTTAGAAGGTGGTAATGTAGTAGTTAGCCTTTCTGAAAGAGCGCTAGGCAGGGTTACATTTGATGAGGTTAAACATCCTTTGACCGGTGAAGTAATAATCAAAAAACAAACCATGATCGATGAGGCTGGATGCGATAAAATTGATGCTGCAGGTGTAAAATCAATAAAAGTTTACTCAGTAATGACTTGTGGTTCAAAAGAAGGTGTTTGTGCCACTTCTTATGGAAGAGATTTATCTAGAGGTAAAATGGTTCACGTTGGTGAAGCTATTGGAATGATTTCTGCACAGTCAATCGGGGAACCAGGGACACAGTTAACAATGAGAACCTTCCACGTAGGTGGAACTGCTTCTGTTAAACAGGACTCACAAATTGTAACTAAAAATGAAGGAACATTAAAAATTATAAACTCAAATATATTAGAGGATTCTAAAAAGAATTTAATTGTAATGGGTAGAAATACTCAGCTTTCAATTGAGGATGATAATGGAGTTCAAATTGCAGTTTATAAAGTTGCATATGGGTCAAGATTATTTTTTAATAACGGTGATAAAGTAAAAGCGAATACTAAAATATGTGAATGGGATCCTTACACAACACCAGTTATAGCAGAGAAAAGTGGTACAGCTAGTTATGTAGATTTAATTGATGGTGTTTCGATACAAGAAACTACTGACGATGCAACAGGAATTTCTTCTAAATCAGTAATTGATTGGAGAGGTCAATCAAAAAGCACTGATTTAAAACCTAGAATCACACTTAGAGATGAAAAAGGAAATGTGATTAAAAAAGCTGATGATAATGAAGCTAGGTATTATTTAGTACCGGATTCGATTTTATCAATTAAAGACGGTCAAAAAGTTTATGCAGGTGACGTAATTGCAAGATTACCTAAGGAAACTACAAAAACAAAAGATATTACCGGAGGTCTTCCAAGAGTTGCTGAGTTATTTGAAGCTAGAAAAGCTAAGGACAGTGCAATCATTGCTGAAAATGATGGTAGTGTTGTTTTTGGTAAAGAGGTAAGAGGTAAACAAAGAGTATCTATTGTTCCTGAAGATGGATCAGAACCTTCAAATTATTTAATTCCAAAAGGTAAACATATAAATTTCAACCCTGGTGAAAAAATTCAAAAAGGAGAATACCTTTTAGATGGCCAACCATTGCCACATGATATTTTAAGAATATTAGGAATAAAAGAATTAACAGAATATTTTGTTAACCAAGTTCAAGAAGTCTATAGATTACAAGGTGTAATAATAAACGATAAGCATATCGAAACTATTTTAAGACAAATGCTTAAAAAGGTTGAAGTAAAAGGATCAGGTGACTCAAGTTATTTACCTGGTGAAGTAGTTGACAGAATTAAGTTTGATAATACCAATGAAAAATTAGTTGCCGAGGGTAAAACACCAGCTGTTGGTGAAAGGGTTCTAATGGGTATAACTAAAGCTTCACTTCAAACTGAATCGTTTATTTCAGCAGCTTCGTTCCAAGAAACCACAAGAGTACTAACAGATGCTGCTATTAAAGGAAAAGTTGATCCATTAAATGGTCTAAAAGAGAACGTAATTGTTGGAAGATTAGTTCCAGCAGGTACTGGTAATATTAAAAATAGATGGAACAATAAAGCTCTAGAGGATGATAATAATTTCTTAGCAGAGCAGGAAAAAATAGAAGCTTCAGAACCTGAGGAAACACAGACAAATCAGTAAAAAAATCGCCTAAAAATTGCAGTTTTAGTTTGACAAAGAGCTATTAATAAGTAATTTGGCGATGTTTTTGGTTGGAATGTAGTGCTTCTAACAGTACTAAACGCTGCCACAAAATAACCTGTCAGTTATTTTCATCTAAAAATAAATTAATTAATTTTAAAAAAATTTATGCCAACTATTAATCAGTTGTTAAGAAAAAAAAGAGTGAAACCAGCAGCAAGGAACAAAGTTCCTGCTCTACAAAAACAACCTTTAAAGAGAGGTGTTTGTGTAAAAGTTTATACAACAACTCCTAAGAAACCAAACTCTGCATTAAGAAAAGTTGCTAGAGTAAGATTGTCAAACGGATTTGAAGTTACAGCTTACATTCCTGGAGAAGGTCACAACCTTCAAGAACACTCGGTAGTACTGATTAGAGGTGGTAGAGTAAAAGATTTACCAGGAGTTCGTTATCATATTCTAAGAGGTAATCTAGATACGCAAGGTGTTGCAAACAGAAAACAAAGAAGATCTTTATACGGAACAAAAAAAGGTAAATAATGTCTAGAAAAAAAACTCAACCAAAAAAAAATGTAGTTCCAGATCCAAAATTTAAATCAACTATCATTCCAAAATTAATCAATAACATCATGTACGATGGTAAAAGAGGTATTGCTGCTAAAATAGTTTATGACGCTATCGATAAAATTAAAACAAAAACGAAAGATGAGCCAATTAACATTTTTAATGAAGCAATTAACAATATCAAACCAACTGTAGAAGTTAGATCTAGAAGAGTAGGTGGTGCAACTTATCAAGTTCCTGTTGAAGTAAAAAGTAAAAGAGCACAAGCCTTAGCAATTAGATGGTTAGTAGAATCAGCAAGAAAAAGAAAAGATAAACATATGGCAGATAAAATTTTTAATGAGCTTTATGATGCTTATGAAAAAAAAGGAGCTGCTGTTAAAAAAAGAGAGGATGTACATAAAATGGCAGAGTCTAACAAGGCATTTGCTCATTTTAGGTGGTAATAAGATATGGCTAGAACTCATTCATTAGATAAATATAGAAATATTGGGATCATGGCCCATATAGACGCTGGGAAAACAACTACTACAGAAAGAATTTTATATTATACAGGTAAAAGCCATAAAATTGGTGAAGTGCATGATGGTGCAGCAACCATGGATTGGATGGAACAAGAACAAGAAAGAGGAATTACAATTACTTCTGCAGCAACTACTTGTTTTTGGAATGATCACAGAGTTAATATTATTGATACCCCAGGCCACGTAGACTTTACTATTGAAGTAGAGAGATCTTTAAAAGTTTTAGATGGTGCCGTAGCTGTTTTTGATGGTGTAGCAGGTGTAGAACCACAATCTGAAACAGTATGGAGACAAGCAGACAAATATAAAGTTCCAAGAATTTGTTTTGTAAATAAACTAGATAGAACAGGTGCTGATTTCTTTAGATGTGTTGACATGATTAAAGATAGATTAGGCGCAAAGCCATTAGTATTACAAGTTCCTATTGGAATTGAGGCTTCTTTAGCTGGAGTTGTTGATTTAGTTAAAATGAAAGCTCAAGTTTGGAAAAATGAGGCATTAGGTGCTGAATGGGAATACAAAGATATTCCTGATGATCTTAAAGAAATTACTGAAAAATATAGAACAGAATTAGTCGAAACTGCTGTAGAGCAAGACGAAAAATTAATGGAGTCTTATTTAAATGGAGAGGAAATTAAAGAGGAAGATTTAGTTAAGTGTATAAGAAAAGGAACATTGAATTTTAGTTTTGTTCCAGTTTTAACTGGTTCTGCCTTTAAAAATAAAGGTGTTCAGCCTTTACTAGATGCAGTTGTGAACTACTTGCCAAGCCCAGTTGATATTGGTTCAATTAAAGGAACAAAAGTTGGATCAGATGATGAAATAGAAATGAAATTTGATGATGGTTCTTCTTTTTCCGGTTTAGCATTTAAAGTTGCTAATGATCCTTTTGTAGGTTCTTTAACATTCGTTAGAATTTATTCTGGTACGATTAAGTCTGGAACTGCCGTATACAACTCTTCATCTGATAAGGAAGAAAGAGTTGGTCGTATGCTTTTAATGCATGCTAATTCAAGAGAAGATATTAAAGAGGCTAATGCAGGTGATATTGTTTCACTAGCAGGATTAAAAAATACTATGACAGGTCACACTTTATGTGACAAAGAAAATCCAGTTTTATTAGAGCCAATGGAATTCCCAGACCCAGTAATTGAAATTGCTGTAGAGCCAAAAACAAAAGGTGACCAAGAAAAAATGGGTGAAGCATTAGCAAGACTAGCTAAAGAGGATCCATCATTTAGAGTTTCTTCAGATGAAGAGTCGGGTCAAACAATCATTAAAGGTATGGGAGAACTTCACCTAGATATTATTGTTGATCGAATGAAAAGAGAATTTAAAGTTGAAGCAAACGTAGGTGCCCCACAAGTTGCATACAGAGAAACTATAGAAAAATCTGCTGAGTACGAATATATACATAAAAAACAAAGTGGTGGTGCTGGTCAGTTTGCTAAGGTTAAACTATTTGTCGAACCTCAAGAACCAGGAAAAGGAAGAGAAGTTGAGAGTGCTATTAAAGGTGGAGCTATTCCAAAAGAATTCATTCCTGGTGTTGAAAAAGGTATTGAAACAGTCTCTGATAGTGGAATTTTGGCAGGTTTCCCAATGATTGATTACAAAGTAACTATTGTTGATGGTTTACATCACGATGTTGACTCAAGTGTTTTAGCTTTTGAACTAGCAAGTAGGGCATGTTTTAAAGAAGCTTGTACTCAAGGTGGATTAAAACTTCTGGAACCAATTATGAGAGTAGAAGTTGTTACTCCTGAAGATTATATGGGAGATGTTATTGGTGATTTAAACAGTAGAAGAGGGCAAATTAGCACTCAAGAACAAAGAGGAAATGCAACTGTAATTACAGCTATGGTTCCTCTAGCCAATATGTTTGGTTACATTAATAATCTTAGATCAATGTCACAAGGAAGAGCACAATATTCAATGTTCTTTGATCATTATTCTAAAGTTCCTCAAAACGTTCAAGACGAAGTAACTAAAAAGGTAGCTGGATAATGGAAAAGCAAAATATAAGGATAAAACTAAGAGCGTACGATAATAAGGTTCTAGACGCTTCTACAGAAGAAATTGTAAATACAGTTAAAAGAACTGGAGCTACAATTAAAGGTCCTATTCCATTGCCTACAAGAATTGAAAGATACACTGTATTAAGATCACCTCATATAGATAAGAAAAGTAGAGAACAGTTTGAATCAAGAACACACAAAAGATTAATAGATATTATTGAACCAACACCACAAACTGTAGAAGCATTGATGAAACTTGATTTAGCTTCTGGTGTTGATGTGGAGATAAAAATTTAATTATGAGCGAGATAGCTTTATTAGGAAAAAAAATAGGAATGACGAGAGAATTCTATAAATCTGGTCAGTTAGTTCCTGTGACTGTGCTTAAAGTTGAAAAAGCTAGAGTAATTCAGGTTATTGAAGAGGAAAAAAGAGGATACAAAGCTGTTCAGCTTGGATATGGGAAAATTAAAAATTCAAAATTAACCAAAGCTATGAAAGGTGTTTTTGCTAAAAAAAATACTGAAGCTAAGAAAAAATTAAAAGAATTTAGAGTAAACGACACATCTGCTTACAAAGAAGGAAACGAGTTTGGTTTAGAAATATTCAAAGACATTAAATTTGTTGACACAAGATCAAAAACAATTGGTAAAGGTTTTGCAGGTGCTATGAAAAGACATAATTTTGGTGGTTTAAGAGCCAGTCATGGTGTTTCCATATCTCACAGAGCTCATGGTTCAACAGGACATAGTCAAGATCCAGGAAAAGTTTTTAAAGGAAAAAAAATGGCTGGTCATATGGGTGACAAGCTAAGAACAATGCAAAATATTGAAATAATAAAAACTGACTTAGAAAATGAACTTCTTTACTTAAAAGGATCAATACCTGGTTCAAAAAATTCTGAAGTAATGGTTAAAAAATCAGTAAAAAATATAAGCAAAATGACAATTGGTGAGAAACAAGCAGCTGCTGAAGAAGCTAAAAAAACACCTGAGAAAAAGAAAAAATAATGAAATTAGATAAAATTAGCATAGACGGGAAAAAAGATAGTATTGAAGTTTTGGATAAGATTTTTTCTGCTAAAATTAACCATAAATTAGTTAGCGCTGTTCTATATAAAACAAATGCTAATTACAAAGGAAGACATGCCAAAACTAAACAACAAAATGAAGTAAAAGGACCAACTTCAAAAATATATGCTCAAAAAGGAACTGGTGGTGCAAGGCATGCTAGTAGAAAAGCTCCTATATTTGTTGGTGGTGGTATTGCTCATGGACCAAAAGGTGAATTGGCTTATAAAAAAAGAAAACTAAACAAAACTGAAAAAAAACAAAGCGTA
>CACDWM010000024.1 GCA_902556505.1 uncultured Pelagibacteraceae bacterium | reverse complement strand
ATTTGTGACTGGAATAATTGTAATGAAATAGGTGAATATAAGGCACCAGTTGAAAAAGATAATAGCAGAAAATTTAGAATGCTTTGCCTTGAGCATGTAAAAGAATTTAATAAAAATTGGAACTATTTTTCAGGAATGAATGATGACCAAGTAATGGATTTTTTAAAATCTGACATGACTTGGCACAAACCCACGCAAAGCTTTAGCTCTTCAGATAATTTTTTTAAAGTGTTATGGAATACAACTTTGAGAGATGAGTTAGATAAAGAAAAAATAAATGGAGATTATAATCATATGCGTCAATTTAAATTCGATCATAAAGATATAAAAGCTTTTGGAATATTGGGGGTTTCTGTGGGTTTAAAGTGGAAGAAAATACAAGATAAATTCAAATTACTTGTGAAAAAATTTCACCCTGATATGAATTCTGGAAATAAAAAATACGAGGAAAAACTTAAACTTATAACATTGGCTTATACACAATTAAAAAATACTTATAGAGAAAAAATTGACACCAAACTTTAACACAGAACCGGATATTAAAGTTTCATTAAAACAGACTTTTGGAATTGATTCAGAAATGGAAGTAGATGCATTTTCAAAAAAGAATGAATATGTTCCTGAAATTGATAAAAACTACAAATTCGATAGAGATACTACTTTAGCCATTATTTCAGGATTTGCTTATAATAAGAGAGTTTTAGTTCAAGGATATCATGGCACTGGTAAATCTACTCACATTGAGCAAATTGCTGCAAGATTAAATTGGCCTTGCATCCGTGTAAATTTAGATAGTCATGTAAGTAGAATTGATTTGATTGGAAAAGACGCGATTGTTCTTAAAGATGGTAAACAAGTAACTCAATTTAACGAGGGAATTTTACCATGGTCTATACAAAATCCAGTTGCACTTGTTTTTGATGAATATGATGCTGGAAGACCTGATGTAATGTTTGTAATTCAAAGAGTTTTAGAAGCTGAGGGAAATTTTACATTACTAGATAAAAACAAAGTAATTAAACAAAATAAATTTTTTAGATTATTTGCTACTTCAAATACTGTTGGACTTGGTGATACGACAGGTCTTTATCATGGTACGCAGCAAATTAACCAAGGTCAGATGGATAGATGGAATATTGTTACAACTTTAAACTATCTTAGCCTAGATAGAGAAATGGACATTGTTTTGTCTAAAAATAAAAACTTAAATAACGCAAAGGGAAAAGAAAAGGTTGCTAACATGATAAAAGTAGCATCTTTAACGCGTAAAGGATTTATTGCAGGAGATATTTCAACAGTGATGAGCCCAAGGACAGTGTTACATTGGGCAGAAAATGCAGAGATATTTAAAGACACTGGTTACGCTTTTAGAGTAACTTTTCTTAATAAATGTGATGATATTGAAAAAAATACTATCGCAGAATATTATCAAAGATGTTTTGGTGAAGAGTTGCCAGAATCTTTGATTAATATTCGAATCTAATGAGCACTAAAGAAAATAATTTAAAAGAAAAATTCAAAATTGCTTTAACTTCTACAGCAAAAGTAATTGCTGATGATTTTGATGTAAAAAAAACAAATTCT
The DNA here is from genome assembly GCA_902556505.1 of uncultured Pelagibacteraceae bacterium. GTDB lineage: Bacteria > Pseudomonadota > Alphaproteobacteria > Pelagibacterales > Pelagibacteraceae > Pelagibacter. Next base: position 5,439 of record CACDWM010000024.1, on the reverse strand, counting down.
GAAGAAAAAAAAATAAAAGAATTTAATTTTTTGGAGATTGATAATTTAACTAGTCCAGCTGATTTTATAAGATTGCGTGCAGAAACAGATTCCTCTGCTTTGAAGAAAAAATTTTGTAATGAAACAATTTACAAAAAAAACCTTCCTTCAAATACTTCTTCTAGATCTCTTTATAATATCGCTGAAAAAATACGTTATGAGACTCTAGGAGGAAAAATGTTAAAAGGAATTGAGAAAAATTTTCAAGAAAATTATCATCAAATAATACATCGTAAAAGGAAAGATCAACTAAAAACTAAAGAGGATGTATCTGTTTCAGAGGCATTCGAGTTATATATGCTTAAGAATTTTCATAAAATTAAACTAAATCCTCTAACAACAAAAATGCTTAATTTTTGGGAAAAAGACTTTGAGGACGCTATAGAAAAACATAAAGAATTTTTACTTAAAAATCTTGAGGATCAAAACATTTACAGCTCAAAGTTTTCAGAAATATTGGAAGAAATGGATATTTTTCAAAGTGAAGATGAGGACGAAACAAAAGAAGAAAATCAAGATCAAGGACAAGATAATCCATCAAATGAAGATGAAAATAATGACAAAGAAGATAATAAAGATGAAAAAGATGAAAATGTATCAGAAGCTTCACTAGATGCTGACTATAGTATTGATGAATTTAACTTTGACGAACAGCTATCGGACACAGAGTCAGATGAACAAAGCTCTGAGCAAGTAGCTCAAAAAAAAATAGATAATGTAAATTTAGATTATAAAATATTTACAACTCAGTTTGATGAAGTTGTAAAAGCTGAAAATCTGGAAAATGCAGATGAAGCGACAAAACTAAGAAAAAATTTAGATCAACAACTAATCGGCTTTCAAGATATTATAACGAAACTTGCAAATAAACTTCAAAGACAATTGCTTGCAAAACAAAATAGAGCATGGGAATTTGATTTAGAGGAAGGATTATTAGACAGTTCAAAACTTCCAAGAATTATTATGGATCCATATAATTCCTTATCATTCAAAAAAGAAAAAGATTTAGATTTTAAAGATACAGTAGTGACTCTACTCATAGACAACTCTGGATCTATGAGAGGAAGACCAATCACTATTGCGGCTATTTGTGCTGATATCTTATCCAGGACGTTAGAAAGGTGCTCCGTTAAGGTTGAAATTTTAGGTTTCACAACTAAAAATTGGAAGGGTGGGCAGAGCAGAGAATTATGGACCAAAAATTCTAAACCGAAGACACCAGGAAGATTGAACGACTTAAGACATATAATTTACAAAGGAGCAGATACCCATTGGAGACAGGCAAAAAATAATTTAGGACTAATGCTAAAAGAAGGATTACTCAAAGAGAACATTGATGGAGAAGCTATATCGTGGGCCTATAATAGAATTAAAAAGAGAAAAGAAGAAAGAAAAATATTAATGGTAATTTCTGATGGAGCCCCTGTAGATGACTCAACTCTTTCGGTAAATTCAGGTGACTTTTTAGAAAAACATTTAAAAAAGATTGTGAAGTTTATTGAAAATAAATCAGATATTGAAGTTTTGGCTATAGGAATTGGTCATGATGTTTCGAGATATTATAATAAAGCTATCAAAATTACTGACGTTAATGAATTAGGAGATGTTATGATATCCCAATTAAGCTCATTATTTGAAACAAAGAACAAATACCACTAAATATTAAATAATTCCTTATTGTTCCATCTAATAACAACTTCAGCACCATTACGTGTTTTTGAATTTCTACAATTAACTGATGCAAAATTTTTTTCTAATAAAGTTTTTCCAATAAACAAGCCTAGACCCAAACCCTCTTTAGATTTGTATTTAGAATAATTTGATTTCAAATATGGCTCACCAATTTTTGAGATTATATCTCTCGGATAACCATCACCATCATCCTCAATTGTTATTTCTGTTATTTCACTATCACTTTTTAAATTAATAAAAATTGTATTTTTGGCAAATTTATTCGCGTTTCCTATGAAATTCCTTAATCCATAAACTATTTCAATAGATTTACTTATTTTTTTTGGATTTGAGTCTTGATCAAAATTGAAGACAAATCCCTTTTTACTTATTTCTTTAAATGAAGAAATAATTTCATGCAAATAATCTCGAACACTAATATCTTTATCAATAAATTCATCTTCTTCTACAGGATTTAAAGTTAATCGCTTTAAAATTTCATTACATCGCTTGACTTGGCTATTCAATAAATCTATATCTTTTTCTAAATCTTTTTGCCCCTTAAATTGTTTCATTAAATCATGCGTAATTATTGTTATCGTGGAAAGCGGCGTACCTAAAGAATGTGCCGCTGCAGCAGCTTGACCACCTAAAGATAATAGTTCATGTTCTTTAGCCATTACCTCTTCCATTTTTCCTAATGCTTCTTTTCTTAATCTAGATTGTGTACCAAATGTCATTGCAAAATAATTTAAAAAGACCAAGGCAACAATTAATGACGTTGGTATAGAATAATAAAAATAATGATTGTTATGAAAATCACTGTTTAAATTAATTGGCAAATCTTGATAGTTAAAAGTTAGAAAAATAATTATAATTGTTGTTAAAGTTACTAATAATATATTAGTTATTAAACTCAAATTTGATGAAGAAAAAACACTTGGTATTAATACAAAAATTACAAATGGATTAGTTATTCCTCCTGATAGATAAAGAAGGATACCTAATTGCAAAATATCTATGAGTAGGAAGATAAAAGCAGATCTATCTGATAATTGTGTTTTTTTATAAATAAAAATTAAATATAAATTACTAAGTATTCCTAAAAATATAACTAAATTTGAGGTAATAAAATCAAAACTAGGATTAAGAAATAAATACACAAAATTTACTGCAATTAATTGCCCAATAATTCCGATCCATCTAAGAGTTACATATGTTGATTTTTTAAAAGAATGATATTTTGAAGTTTCAAAAAACTTCATTTTTAGATATCAAGATTTCTAACATTTATAGCATTAGAAACTATAAAATCTTTTCTTAATGCCACATCATTACCCATTAAAGTATGGATTAAACTTTGATCTTTTTTCAGATCTTTTGAGTATTGTACTTGAAGTAGATTTCTTGTTTCTGGATCTAATGTAGTACTCCATAATTCCTCTGGATTCATTTCTCCAAGACCTTTGAATCTTTGGATATTCATTTTTGATTTTTCCTCATCAATTTTTTTTGAATAATCTTTAGATCCTTTTTTAATTTTTTTTAACTCCTTATTATTATTAATTATGTAATCTTCTAACTCCTTCTCATCCTTAATATAAATACCTTTAGAGCCTTTGTTAATTTTAAATAAAGGAGGTTGTGCTAAGTAAACATGGCCATTTTCAATTAATTTATTAAATGGTTTATTATTGAAAAAAGTTAAAAGAAGGGCTCTTATATGAGAGCCATCTACATCAGCATCCGTCATAATAATAATTTTTCCATATCTTAAATCTTTTAAATCAATTTCTTGTGCTTTTGGGTCCAAACCTAGAGCATTAATCAAAGTAACGATTTCATTTGAAGAAATCATTTTGGACAAAGCCTTTGTTCTTTGATCAGAACCATTTCCATTGCCATTGCCATTTTTCTTCACATTAAAATCTTCTACATATGTATTAAGTATTTTACCTCTAAGTGGTAAGACAGCTTGATTTGCTCTATTTCTTCCTTGTTTGGCAGATCCACCAGCCGAATCTCCCTCTACAATAAATAATTCAGTTCCTTCTTGTTTACCAATCTGGCAATCCGCTAATTTGCCAGGAAGACCACTTAACTCAAGTGCTCCTTTCCTTCTTACATTTTCTCTAGCTTTTCTAGCAACATCTCTCGCCATTGCAGCTTGAATTACTTTAGCTAAAACAATTTTTGCAATTGATGGATTTTGATCAAACCAAATAGATAGTTTTTCATTTACGAGTGTTTCTACTATCATTCTTACTTCTGATGAAACTAGCTTATCTTTTGTCTGAGATGAGAATTTTGGATCAGGAATTTTTGTCGAAAGCACGCAAGTTAAACCTTCCTTGATATCATCACCTGAGATTGCTAGTTTATTTTTCTTTAGTAAATTATTTTCATTAGCATATTTATTAACTACCCTAGTTAATGCACTTCTAAATCCCAATAAGTGGGTTCCACCATCTTTTTGATAAATATTGTTCGTATATGGAAATATATCTTCTGTATATCCTGCATTCCATTTTAATGAACACTCTAATTCAATATTATTTTTTTTTCCTTCAATATATATTGGTTTTCTGAATAAATCATTTCCATTTTTGTTTTGTAACTTTTCTCTTTTTTCATCTAAAAAATCTACAAATTCTAAAACACCACCATCAAATTTAAACTCAGATTTTTTCTCTTTCTTTTGACTTGCATCAGTAAATATTATTTTAATTCCTTTGTTTAAAAATGCTAATTCTCGCATTCTTTTAATAAGAATATTTGCACTAAAATTCGTTGAAGAAAAAATTTCTTTTGAAGGCAAAAAAGTAATTTGTGTACCAGTTTGCTTTGCTTTTCCTACTACCTTTAAAGGAGCTTTGGCTTCACCATTTTGAAATTCTATATAGTGTTTTTTTCCATCTCTAAATATCTCTAACTGTAATTTTTCTGAAAGTGCATTGACAACTGAAACACCAACACCGTGCAATCCACCTGAAACTTTATAAGAGTCATGATCAAACTTACCGCCAGCATGAAGTTGCGTCATAATTACTTCTGCTGCTGATTTTTTTTCTCCTTTATGGATATCAACAGGAATACCTCTTCCATCATCATTTACTGTGATTGTTCCATCAGAGTTAATTTTTACATTAATATTTTTACAATATCCTGCTAACGCTTCATCAATAGAGTTATCAACAACTTCATAGACCATATGATGCAAACCGGTTCCATCATCTGTATCTCCAATGTACATACCTGGTCTTTTTCTAACTGCTTCAAGACCCTTTAAAACTTTAATAGAATCTGCTTTATATGTATTTTTATTTGTCATTTTTTTTAATATTAGGAAAAAATAATTATAGCATTTTTTAAAATTTCGTCATTTAAATTAAATTTTAAAAAATTATAATTATCATTAAGTATCCAAGTTTATTATACATTCTCTAAAAATTCAGATTAATATATTTAGAGGGTAATAGTAATCCTAAAGAGTTAGTTTCCATACTCTTATCAAATGAGGTTTTTAGCTCTAATTTTGCATCCTTTATTCGATGGTTAAACCAAAACAGTTTATAACCTTTTTTAAGAAATGGATCACATAATTGTTTATTAGAGCTATTAAACTTTTTTAATTCGTAAATATCATCAAATTCTAATAATAAAATAAAATCTTCTCTAATTAAATTTGAGCTAGCTGGTGGTAGGAAAATTGACTGATATCCTTCAGCG
>CACDWM010000023.1 GCA_902556505.1 uncultured Pelagibacteraceae bacterium | reverse complement strand
TTTTTGACCAAGCCTTCTCGTCAGAGAAGACGTTAATACTAATCATTATTTGAATATGCTTTAACTATTTTAGAAACAAGTGGATGTCTAACTACATCTGAGTGATCAAAATCAACTATGGATATTTCTTTTAAATGTCCAAGCAACTCTTTTGATTTGACTAATCCAGACATCCTTTTATTTGGTAAATCAATTTGAGAAGGGTCTCCATTAACAACTATTTTTGAATTTTCTCCAATACGTGTTAAAAACATTTTAATCTGAGTATCCGTAGCATTTTGCGCTTCGTCTAAAATTGCAAAGGAATTTTTCAGAGTTCTACCTCTCATAAAAGCTAAAGGCGCAATCTCTATATCACCTATCTCAATCATTCTCTGTATTTTTTCAAAATCAAAAAGATCATATAAGGAATCATATAAAGGTCTAAGATAAGGATCTACTTTTTCCTTCATATCACCAGGTAAAAATCCCAAACGCTCACCTGCTTCTACAGCTGGTCTTGAAAGAATAATCCTTTCAATCTTTTTTTCTAAAAGCATAGTTAAACCTACGGCTACTGCCAAAAAAGTTTTTCCTGTTCCTGCTGGTCCAGCTGAAATTATAATGTCACTCTCCCTCAAAGCTCTAACATAACTTTTTTGTCTTTCAGATCTAGGAATTATAGATTTTTTAGGAGTTTTAATAATATCTGTAACATTATTATTTTTTACTTTTTCATTAATCATAAAGTTATCAACTGATGAAAGTATATCTTTATTCTCTATACTTCCATTATTAATAAACTGATTAGACAAAAATTGAATAGCATTTTTAATTTTTTCATTCTTTTCAGGTGTTGATTTAATTAAAATTGAGTTTCCCCTTGAATACAAACTGCAATTTGTAATTTTTTCTAATTCTTGTAAATTTTTATTAAATTCCCCAACAACACCCATTAACAAGTTATTGTCATGAAATATTACGCTTAAAGAGTTGTTATCTGAATAAACAAATTTTAAAGATTGATCTATATTCTTTTTACTTATTTCACTCAAATTCTATGCAACCTTCTGATCTGAACTAGTTATAACTTCACCGAATAAAGTACTTTTATTACTATCTTTAATTCTCACTTGCACTACTTTTCCAATATCACTCACTTTACCATTAAAAATCACAGATGTCATATACTCAGATCTACCAAAAGCTTTGTCTTTATCGTCAGTTAAATTTTCAGCCAGAACATCAATAACTTTACCCTCCAATGATTTGTTCATTTGGACTTGATTTTCAAATAGAGTAGTTTGAATTTTTTCCAATCTTTCAATGGAAATTTTTTTTTCAATTAAGTCTAAATTTTCAGCTACTGTTCCAGGTCTTGGACTAAAGATAAAAGAGTAAGAGTTAATAAATTTAACTCTTTCAATTAAATTAAAAGTATCTTTAAAATCCTTACCTTCTTCTCCTGGATAACCTATTATAAAATCACTTGAAAATTCTATGTTTGAATTAATTTCTTTTAATTTATCAAAGGTATTTAAATATTCCTCAATAGTGTGTTTTCTGTTCATCAACTTTAAAATTTTATTAGAACCACTTTGGACAGGTAAATGAATAAGTGGCATTAACTTTTTAGAGGTTTTATATACTTCAATCAAATCCTCTGTCATATCTTTTGGGTGAGATGTTGTGTATCTAACTCTTTTTACCTCAGGTAATTTTTCAATATTTAAGATTAAATCTGATAATCTATATCCTTCATTGTTATAAGCATTAACATTCTGACCTAGTAAAATTATTTCTTTTGCACCATTGTCTGCTAAATACTTTGCCTCATCTAAAATTTGTTTAAATGGTCGAGAATATTCTGGACCTCTCGTATATGGGACTACACAAAAATGACAAAACTTATCACACCCCTCTTGAATAGTTAAAAAAGACGAAACTTTTCCAGCCTCATTTTTTATTTTACTTAAATATTTGAATTTAGAAACTGCATCAAAGTCTGTCTCTTCTATTTTTTTCTTTTTTTCAATATAATTTAAAATTGTATCATTAATTTTATGATAAGCTTGAGGACCAATAACTAAATCTATATAAGGTTCTCTTTTAAGCATTTCCTGATTTTCTGCTTGAGCTACACACCCAGCAATAATCACCAATGGTTTTTTCTTAGATCTAAAAATTTTTTTTACTCTACCTATTTCGTGATAAACTTTTTCTTTTGCTTTATCTCTAATATGACACGTATTTAACAGATAACAATTTGCTTCTTCGTATTTATCTGTCTTCTCATACCCAATTTTTTTTACTGAATCAAATATTCTATTTGAGTCATACTCATTCATTTGACATCCAAATGTTTTAATAAAGATCTTATTTATTTTTTTTAATTTATCTAAGTCTTGCTGCATCTTCATCAATCTTTGCATTAAATGAAACAGATCTCCTCTCTTCAGAAGAATCTAAAAAAGGATAAACTGTGTGCATCATGTAACTTGGAAAAAAATAAAAATCTCCTTTTTTTGGTGTAATTACATAAGTAGGATTACATAAAAATTTCTTCGATCCATCTATCAATACTAATTTTCCGTTATGGTTGTTTTTTTTGCTTTTCTGAATAGTTTCTCCCATATTCTTAGGTACTTTTAAATATCCTACCCCTGATATTTGACCACTATGATAATGAATTGGGTTGTAGTCATTTTTATATTGTTGAATAATCCATGAAGCAATTATATCAAACTTTTTTATTGAAATACTGTGACCCTCAAATAACCACTTTTGGCAGGAGTTAGCTAAGAACTCTGCCCATTTAATTTTTTGCATAAATTCCACATCTAATCTAAACTCACGATGTACATTTCCTTCTAAATATTTACCATGATCGAGATTATCTATTTTTTCTTGATCAAGAATTGATTCATCAACATATTTATTCATTTCTGTAACAATCTTGTCAGGAATACTTACTTTTAAAATCGATGGACCAAACGGCTTTAAGATTTCGGTTGTCATATTATTTCTTCTTAACACCGTAAAGTTCTAGCTTATGATCAACTAATTTATATCCATATTTTTCGGCTACTTTTTTTTGCAGTTTTTCAATTTCTTCGTCAACAAACTCAATTATTTCTCCAGTTTTAACATCTATCAGATGATCGTGATGTCCTTCGTTAAGCTCTTCATATCTTGCCTTTCCACCTTTAAATTCATGCTTAGTTAGTATTCCAGTTTCTTCGAATAGCTTCACTGTTCTATATACTGTTGCAATGCTAATTTTAGCATCAATTTTAGATACCCTATTATAAAGTTCATCTACATCTGGGTGATCACTGGATTCGGACATAACTTGAGCAATTATTCTTCTTTGCTCAGTTAATTTTACTCCTTTAGATAAGCATTTTTGTTCAATTGTTTCTGACATTAAATAATTTTAACTTAAATAAATGGGGTTAATCAAATTTTTTTTGATATTAAATTTATCACACAAATCAGGGATATTTTCATATTTTATGTCTTTTTCACCCATAAAATCTTGGATACTGTAACAATAATAGTCAATATTATTTGTCAAATTTAATGCTTTGACTATAGAAAGCGAATTTCTTATTCCTGCAAAGCTTCCGGGACCTCTATTTAAATAAATTTTATTAATATCTTTCAAATTTAATTGATGAGAATTTAAAAAATCATTAATAATTAGAGTTAATTTTTCATAATTAATTTTAGTATTATCTTTAGTAATATTATAAATATCATTACTAGTAATGATCATTAAAAAAATATTTTCACCAGCTACATCAATTATCAGTTTATTCATAATTATTTTGTTTTCTAATTTTAGTTCTAAATCAGATGAAAACAATATCAAATACTATTCTAATGATGAAGGAATTCTATCAATAATGTATCACCGTTTTAATGAGAACAAGTACCCCACTACTAATATTAAAATGGATATATTTAAGGAACATATGGATATTATTAAGAACTCAAATTTTAATTTTCATAATCCAAATAATTTTGAAGAAAAATTTAATATTCCAAGATCAAAAAAAGAAATTCTCATTACAATCGATGATGCTTTTGAGTCTTTTTATACAGAAGCGTGGCCCTACCTAAAAAAAAATAAAATTCCATTTATTTTGTTTGTTTCAACTGAACCAGTAGGAAATAGAGGTTATATGACTTGGAAACAAATTAAAGAAGTTGAAAGTAACGATTTTGCATATATAGGACATCATTCTCATACCCATGAGTATCTTATCGATTTTAGCAATGAGAAATTTATTATGGATATTGAAGCCGCTAATAAAATTTTTCTAAAAGAGATTGGTTATGTTCCTGATCTATTCTCATATCCATTTGGCGAATACTCTAAATTTATGAAAGACTATATATCAAAAAATTTTAAGTATGCATTTGGACAACATTCTGGTGTTATTGATTTAAATAAGGATAAGTTTGAACTTCCAAGATTCCCAATTAATGAAAAATATGGTGAGTTAAAAAGATTTAAATCTATAATAAATTATTTCCCACTAGAATATAAAAAAATGCTTCCTGAAGAAAAACAATTATTCAAAAACACAAACCCTCCAAATTTTAAAGTTGAGTTTTTCAAAGAGCAAAAAAATTTATCTAATATTAGTTGTTATTCTAATGAGGGAGATGTTTGGGAAAAATCAAGAACAAGCATTTCCAATAACTACTTAACGATTGAATTTAGAGAACCATTCAAACCACGAAGAGGAAGAATTAATTGCTCTCTAAATGATAATGGAAAATGGAGATGGTTTGGTGTTCAATTCCCTATAAAAGAATGATTAAATTAGGCTTTCTAGATCTTTACTTGAGGGTAATAATCTTGCTTCATCAAAATCTTTTAAATCATTTTGTTCGATAATTTTTTGCAAAACTTCAATATACTGATTACCAGTTTCGGCATATTTATCTAAATGTTTAGATAAAATTAAACTATCTAAAGGTTTATTTTGATTTCTAAGTTCTGTTCTTGCTTTTCTCAAATTTCTGTATGTTGAGTGTGTATTTAAATTTCTTAAGTATGCCCTTACAGATAACTGTAAGCTATGAAATTTCATAACCTTATGATCTTTTCCCTCATCAGCATTTTTAGGTTTTAACCCTTCGCCAGACCAAGTCCATTGTCCAAATAAAGCATTCCCCTTTAATGCAAATCTTGAAGTACCCCAGCCTGTTTCTTTTGCTGCTTGGGCTATTGCTAATGAAACTGGTATTTCATCCATTCTTACTTTTAAAGTAGATATATCGTTTTTTCTCACACCATATTGCTTATATTTTTTTTCTAACCATTTTTTTTCAATATCAGTATTGCTATTTTTATTTAAAATTGTGAATAATCTTTTTCTATCGACTCTTATTTTATTGTTTTCCTTAACTATTAAAGGAAGAACAATTTTTATGAACATTTCTTTTCTTTTTTTAGTATTTCCAATATTTTTAATTTCATTAGGTAGTAAACCAATATCTATTGGTTTTACTAATTTTGTATTTCTTACATCTTTTAAATTATAATTTACCTCTCTAAATAAAGAGTCAATCTCAGATGTTGTATATCTGACTAGATTAATTTCAGAATTATTTTCTTCTAGAATATCATATAATAAATCTCTTTCATCAGCATCTGCTGTTGTGTCTTCCTCAATTAGCTTATCTTTATTTAAAGTATTATTTAAAATGTTTTTTGAATTATTGGTAAATTCTTTGTTGTTAAAATTTTTGTCTGTAAAATTAATAATTATCGGTGCCACATAAAAGAATGAAATTACAATAAAAGAACTTAAAAAAAACCGCGCAACTATATCAAAGCTTTTATTTTTTAAAAAACCTGATTTTTTAAATTTTCTCATAATTAATTATTGTATGGCAACAACCTCTTTTACCTCTGGTAAATAATGACATAAAAGATTTTGAACGCCTTGTTTTAAAGTCATTGTTGAACTAGGACAGCCTGAACAACTCCCTTGTAATTGTACCTTGACAATTCCGTCCTTAAACTCTTTAAATTTTATGTCTCCACCATCTCTAGCAACAGCAGGCCTTATTTTCTCTTCTAGAATTTTTACAATTTTTGATTCAATTTCACTTAAATCTAAATCTTCTTCTTTTATATTTTCATCAATTACAAACTCTTTACCATCCGCATAAAAATCATTTATTAGAGAAATTACGATATGTTTTATTTCATCCCACTTAATGTTTTCTTTCTTATTAACTGAAATAAAATCATTACCTAAAAAAATGCCCTCAACACCATTTATTGATAAAATATTTCTCACCAATTCATTTTGCATATCTTCTTTATTTGTAATTTCATAAGGACCACTGTTTGAAACTTTCTTCCCAGGAAGAAATTTCAAAGAATTTGGATTTGGTGTTACTTCTGTTTGAACGAACATAAATTATATATAGTGAATATTTTAAAAATTTAAACTTGATAATAAATTTTTATTAAAAACCTACTATTTCTTTAATTCTTTCAATCTTTTTGGATGCAATTAAATTAGCTTTTTCAACTCCATCTAGAAGAATATTATCTAAATAACTTTTGTCTCCTAAAAGTTTTTTTATCTCATTAGAAATAGGTTCAATTTTATTCACAAGTTCTTCAGCTAATTGTTCTTTAAATTCTGAAAAGTTTTTACCTACAAAATTTTTTACTGAGTTTTCTAATGTAGAATTGGTCAAACTTGAATATATTCCTAAAAGATTTTTTGCTTCTAATCTTTCTTCAAGCTCCTTTATGTCTTGCGGCATAGGCAAAGGATCAGTTTTCGCTTTTTTAATTTTATTTATTATTTGATCTTTGTTATCTGTTAAATTTATTCTACTTAAGTCTGATAACTCTGATTTACTCATTTTTTTTGAACCATCTTTTAAACTCATTATTCTTGAAAATTCTTTCTGAATTAAAGGTTCAGGAACTTGAAGAAAATTTTCTACTTCAAAATCGTTATTAAATTTTTGAGCTATATCTCTACATAATTCCAAGTGTTGTTTCTGATCATCACCTACAGGAACGTGGGTAGCATCATATAGAAGAATATCAGCTGCCATTAGAACTGGATAAGAATATAATCCAATACTAGCTTTCTCTTTATCTTTGCCGGCTTTTTCTTTGAATTGGGTCATCCTGTTTAACCAACCCATTCTTGCGACACAGCTTAATATCCATGCTCCTTCTGCATGAGCGGCCACTCTAGATTGATTAAAAATTATACTTTTTTTTGGATCTATTCCGCTTGCTATAAAAGTTGCAACAGTTTCCCGGATATTATTTTTTAATTCTTTAGGATCTTGCCTTATTGTAATAGCATGAAGATCAACTACACAAAAAATACATTTATTATCTTTATCGTTATTTAAGTCTACAAAGTTTTTTATGGCACCTAAATAATTTCCAAGATGAAGATTACCTGTAGGCTGAACACCAGAGAATAT
>CACDWM010000022.1 GCA_902556505.1 uncultured Pelagibacteraceae bacterium | reverse complement strand
ATTTACAAGAATATTCTAAGAAAAATAAAATTAAATCCTTAGGTTTATGTGATACCTCAAATTTATGCGGTGCACTAGAATTCGCTGAAAAGATCTCAAAGTATGGTACTCAACCAATAATCGGAACTCAAATTAATTTTAAAATTGGTGAGACAACAGGTTTACTCCCTTTGTTTGCTTTAAATGAAGATGGATATAAAAATATTATAGAACTTTCATCTTTATCGTATTTGGAAAACGATGAATTGTCAAATCCACATGTAGATTTTGAATTATTATTAAGAAATTCCAAAGGTGTAGCTATATTTTCAGGAACTATTTTTGGTTTATTTGGTAAGTTATTTGATAAAGGAAAGTTTAGTGAAATTGATGAACTTTATAATAAAATTAAAAATGCTTTTGATGACAGATTTTACTTAGAGATTCAAAGACATAATGATCAAAATGAAATTGGATTTGAAAAATTTAATTTAAAAAAATCCTTAGATTTGGAAATACCTATTATTGCAACTAATGAAGTTTTTTATTTAGATAAAGAAATGCATGAAGCTCATGATGCTTTAATTTGTATTGGCAATAAAACATATGTAAACGAAAAAAACAGATTGCGATTTACTGACCAACATTATTTAAAAACTAACTCAGAAATGTCTGAATTATTTGCTGACTTACCTGAAGCTTTAGAAAATAATTATAATTTTCCATTAAGATGTAGTTTTAGACCGTTATTTTCTAACCCAATATTGCCCAATATTAGCAGTGATAAAGATGGAAATGCAGATGAAATTTTAAAAAAAGATTCTTTAGAGGGATTAAAAGTCAAATTCGACAAGATCTTTAATTTAGGTGATGAAGATTTAGAAAATAATAATTCTTATAGAGAATATAAGAACAGACTTAATCATGAACTTTCTATTATTGTAGAAATGAAATATTCTAGTTATTTTCTTATAGTTGCTGATTATATTAAATGGGCTAAAAGTAATGATATCCCAGTAGGTCCTGGAAGAGGCTCTGGTGCTGGCTCATTAGTAGCTTGGTGTTTATCAATTACAGACGTCGATCCAATAAAATTTAATCTTATTTTCGAAAGATTTTTAAATCCAGATAGAATTTCAATGCCAGACTTTGATATAGATTTTTGCGAAGATAAAAGAGATCAAGTTTTTGAGTATCTAACTACAAAATATAAAGACAGTGTAGCTCACATTATAACATTTGGTAAATTAAAAGCACGAATGGTAATCAGAGATGTTGGAAGAGTTTTGGGATTATCATATGGATTTGTTGACAGTATATCTAAGATGATACCTTTTGATCCATCTAGACCACAAAATTTAACTCAGTGCATTGCTGGGGAGCCACGATTACAAAAACTCATAAATGATGATTCAAGGGTAAAAAAACTTACTGATCTCTCATTAAAATTAGAGGGTCTAAATAGAAATGTTGCAACACATGCAGCTGGAGTGGTAATAGCAGATAAAAAACTCACTGAAATTGTTCCTTTATATAAAGATGTTACTGCAGATTTATTGTTACCATCTACTCAATTCGATATGTACTCAGCAGAAAATGCAGGGTTAGTAAAATTTGATTTTTTGGGCTTAAAAACACTTACAGTAATTAATAATACGCAAAAACTTGTAAGAAAAAAAATTAAAGATTTTGATATAGAAAAAATAAGTTACGAAGATCAAAAAGTTTTTGATTTAATGTCAACCGGTAAAACAGTTGGCTTATTCCAAATTGAAAGTGCTGGTATGAGAGAAGCCTTAATTCAAATGAAGCCAAATCATATTGAAGATATTATTGCATTAGTTGCCCTCTATAGACCAGGACCGATGAGCAATATTCCAACATATAATGATTGCAAACATGGAAAGCAAAAACCAGATTATTTACACCCACTTCTAGAAGATATTTTAAAACCAACTTATGGTGTAATTATTTATCAAGAACAGGTGATGCAGATTGCACAAAAATTATCGGGATTTACAGCAGGACAAGCTGATCTTTTAAGAAGAGCAATGGGTAAAAAGAAAAGAGCAGAACTTGAAAAACAGAAACAAGGTTTTATTGCTGGAGCTGTTAAAAATGGAATAGCAAAAGATGTTGCTGCCGGAATTTTTTTAAAAATTGAACCATTTGCGGAATATGGGTTTAATAAAAGTCATGCTGCTGCGTATGCAATTATTTCTTACCAAACAGCATTTTTAAAAACATATTATCCAAAAGAGTTCATTGCAGCATCTATGACTATGGATATATCAAATCAAAATAAGTTAAGTGAGTTTTACGAAGAATTAAAAAGATTAAATGTTAAAGTTGTCCGTCCAGATATAAATGAATGTTTTGCTGATTTTAGAACAATTGAAGATAAATTTTATTATGCATTAGGAGGAATTAAAGCTGTAGGTTATGAGGCAATATCAAATATAATTGAAGAAAGAATTATAAATGGAAAATTTGAGTCAATTTATGATTTTATTAATAGAATAAATCCAAAAGATATAAACAAACTTCAATTAGAAGGCTTAGTCAAAGCAGGTGCATTTGATAATTTAAACTCAAATAGACAAGCTTTGTATAATTCTATTCCCGCAATTATAGCTAAAAGTAAAAACATATTTGAAAATAAATCTGCTAATCAGATTGATTTATTTTCAGAAGATGAAAATGCGCAGGATGATATTTTAATTAAGACCGAAGATTGGAAATTCGAAGAAAGATTATCAAAAGAATTTGAATCAGTAGGTTTTTTTATTTCAGACCATCCATTAAATCAATTTACAGAAATTTTTAATGATTACAAAATAACAGATTATTCAAATTTTGTTTCAAGAGAAGAGTTAAAAGACTCAAACATAGCTGCAACATTATTAAAAGTACAAGAGAGAAAAACTGCAAAAGGCAATTCTTATGCTGTTTTAAAATTGACAGACTTATCAAGTGTATTTGAGCTATTTATTTTCTCAGATATTTTGGAACTAAATAGAGAAATTTTAAGAGAAGGAAGTTCTGTTATCTTAACATTATTCAAAAATATTTCTAATGACGAAAATCGACTTACTCGGATTAATGTTAAAAAAATAGCCTCACTTAAAGATTTATTTAATAGTCCTATAAATGAGGTTTCATTTGAAATTAAATCAAAGTTGGAAATAGACAAAATATCCGCAATTTTAGAAGGTGATGGCAAAACAATTGTAAATATTAATCTTAACTCTGGAGATAATATTCTTAAATTTAGATTAAAAAATACACGTAAATTAGACAGAAAAGCTCTAAATCTTTTAAGAAATCAAGAAATTCAGGCTATAATTAACTAAATAATAACTTGTTAAATATAGTAAATATTTGTAAATAACCACTAAATTAAATTAATACGCACACAGTTATTGGTTTTATACCTCCGGTCCTTAATTGGAAATTACTGTGGTGGCTTAACCGGGAATAAATATGAAAATACCTAACGTTACAATACAACAATTATTAGAAGCAGGCGTTCATCTTGGACATAAAACTTTAAGATGGAATCCAAAAATGAAAAAATATATTTTTGGAAAAAGAGACTCAATTCACATTATAGACTTAACACAAACCCTAGAATTAACAAAGGTAGCTTTGGAAAAGGTTTACGAAACTATTTCAAATAATGGAAAAGTTTTATTTGTATCTACAAAAAAACAAGCATCTGAAGCTATAGCTGAAGTAGCAAAAGAAACAGGTCAATATTTTGTTAATTATAGATGGTTAGGAGGTATGTTAACTAATTGGGGAACTATTTCAAACTCAATAAAAAAATTAAAAAAATTAGAAATAGATTTAGCTGCAGAAAATAGAGGTTTTACCAAAAAAGAACTTTTAAAAATGAGCGTTAAAAAAGACAAACTACAAAGATCTTTGGGGGGCATTTCAGAAATGAAAAAAGTTCCTGATTTAGTTTTTGTTATTGATACAAATTATGAGTCATTAGCAATCGCAGAATCTGCTAAATTAGGAATACCAATTATTGCTATTTTAGATAGCAATTCTAATCCTGACAATATTGATTACCCAATTCCAGGCAATGATGACGCAAGAAGAGCAATTGATCTTTATTGTAACTTAATCAAGGAAACAATTAATAGTGCTAAAAATTCAGCTTCTTCTATTGATTCAAAAAAAGATAAAACTAAAGATATAAAAGAAGAAGACAAAACAAAAACTATTCAGGAATTAGATAGAGAAAAATTAGAGAAAAAATTTTCTAAAGAAGATAAGGAGAAATTAAATTAATGAGTGATATAGAAAAGGTTAAAAAACTGAGAGAAGTAACTGGAGCTGGTTTTAAAGATTGTAATTTAGCAATTAAAGAATCAAATGGGGATTTAGATAAAGCAATTGAAATTTTAAGAGTTAAAGGAATTTCAAAAGCTTCAAAAAAAATGTCTAGAGACGCAAAGGAAGGAGTTGTTGTAGTTAGTGGAGACTACTCAAAAACTTCATTAATAGAAGTAAATTGTGAAACTGATTTTGTTGCTAAAAATGATGATTTCATAAACTTTGTTAAAGAATTAAGCGAATTAAATAATCAAAATAATTCAAACCTTGAAGATTTAAAGATATCTAAAATGAAAAATGGCCAAACAGTTGATGACAACTTAGTAGGTTTAATTGCAAAAATTGGTGAAAAAATTACAATAGGAAAAGCTAAAACAATTCAAAATACTGACGGGATTAATAACCACTATCTTCATACAGTTGTAAAAGATAATGTTGCAAAATTAGCTGTTATGGTTTCATTAGATACTAAAGATAATTCAGAAACAGTTAAAACATTTAGTAAGCAACTATCAATGCATATTGCAGCATCAAACCCAATAGCTTTAGAGTCAAGCTCAATAGATCAGGCTATTATTGACAAAGAACAAGAATTAGTTACTGAAGAATTAAAAAACTCTGGAAAACCTGAGGATATTGCAAAAAAAATAAGCTTAGGTAAGATGAATAAATTTAAAGAGGAAAATGCTCTTTTAACACAAGCTTGGGTGATGGAACCAAAGAAAAAAGTTAAAGATGTGTTAAAAGAACTTTCTATAGCTGATTTAAAAATTAAAGAGTTTTATAGAATAAAGATTGGAGAATAAATGTTTGATGAGAAATCATACAGCCTCAAGATGGATAAAGCCATTGAGGTATTTTCCAAAGAGCTTTCTTCGCTAAGAACTGGAAGAGCAAATGCATCAATGCTCGATTTAATAAAAGTTGATGTCTATGGGCAACAAATGCCAATTAATCAAGTTGGCAGCATAACTACACCTGAACCTAGAATGATAAATATTCAAATTTGGGATGCTAACAATGTACCTCTGGTCGATGCTGCGATTAAAAAATCAGACTTAGGGTTAAACCCTCAAATAGATGGTCAGCTAATTAGATTACCAGTACCAGAATTAAATGAAGAGAGAAGAATTGAAATTAAAAAACTAATTAAATCAATTGGGGAAAAATGTAAAATTTCAATCCGAAATATAAGAAGAGAAGCAAATGAAGATCTTAAAAAACTTTTGAAATCAAAAGAAATTGGTGAAGATGAGGAAAAAAATAAAGAAAAAAAGATTCAAACAATAACTGATGATCACATAAATTCTGTAGATGAGAAAGTATTTTCAAAAGAAAAAGAAATAATGACAATATGAACCCTCTTAATCATGTAGCCATTATCATGGATGGTAACGGAAGATGGGGTTTGAAACATAAAAATTCGAGAAACGCTGGACATAAAGCTGGAATTAACACTGTAGAAAAAATAATAAAAGCATCTATTAAAAAAAAAATTAAATATTTAACATTGTATGCATTTTCTACAGAAAATTGGAAAAGACCGAAAAAAGAAATTAAATATTTATTTTATTTATTAGAATATTTTTTAAACAAAAGAATAGAAGAGTTTCACAAACAAAACATAAGATTAAATGTAATTGGTGATAAAAAATTTTCAAAGAAATTAAATCAACTTCTTAAGTTTGTTGAGTTAAAGACTTCACAAAATAACAAGCTCCAAGTAAATTTAGCTTTAAATTACGGCTCAAAAAGTGAAATAATTAATACTATAAAAAAAATGATTAAAAATAAAAAAAAAATTAATGAAAAAAAATTTTTCCAACAATTTATTAACAAAAAATATACCTGATCCTGAGATATTGATTAGAACTGGCAACACAAAAAGATTAAGTAACTTTATGTTATGGCAATTAGCTTATTCAGAATTTTTTTTTGAAAAAAAATTGTGGCCTGACTTTACAACAAATGACTTTAATAAAATAATTGATAAATACAAATCTATTAAAAGAAATTTTGGTAAAATCTAATGAATAATGAATTTGTAAAAAGAATAATAAGCTCTATTGTTTTAATTCCATTTACATTTTTTTTTATAATTCAAGGGTCTGTATTATTTAATTTATTTATCTTATTTTGTTTTTTAATTATTTCATTCGAATGGCATATGATGAGTAAAAAAAAATCATATAATTTGATAGGATATTTATTTATATTTATTTCGTTTTATTCAATTTATATATTAAGAAATGAATATCCAGGTGACTATTTATATGTCTTATTGATAACATCAATTTGTATATTTACAGATATAGGAGGCTATATATTCGGTAAGATATTCAAAGGTCCAAAGCTTACAAAGTTTAGTCCAAATAAAACCTATTCAGGAATGCTAGGTGGATATGCTCTATCTATATTTTTTACAATTATTCTCTTTAATAATGATATTATTTTTTTAAATAAGGCAGAAACAAATCTAAATTCTTTATTATTCGTGTTTGTTATTTCGACTGTAAGTCAATTAGGAGACATATTAATCTCATACTTTAAGAGATTGTCAAACATTAAAGATACAGGTAAAATTATACCTGGTCATGGAGGTTTGCTAGATAGAGTTGATGGTATGATTTTTGCATTTCCATTTTCATTTATGATTTTCTCGGTAAGTGGCTTTCGATATTTTTAATGATAAAAAAAATAGCAATTTTAGGGTCTACAGGATCAATTGGAAAAACATTACTTAAAATTGTTAAAAAAGATAAAAAAAATTTTAAAGTTGAATTACTTGCTGCTAAAAAAAATTATAAAAAAATATTAGAACAAGCAAAAATTTATAATGTTAAAAATATTATAATCACAGATATAAAATCTTATAAAATTGTAAAATCAAAATTAAAAAATAAAAGGATTAATATTTATAATAATTTTGATAAATTTAAAAAAATTTTTCCAAAAAAAATAGATTATGTAATGAGTTCAATTGTAGGGCTGGATGGACTAGACCCAACAATTAAAATTATTAAACATACAAAAAAAATTGCAATAGCTAATAAAGAGTCAATTATATGTGCATGGAATTTAATTCGAAAGGAGTTGTTAAAATTTAAAACTGAATTTATACCAGTAGATTCTGAACATTTTTCAATATGGTATGCTTTGAAGAATAATCCATTAAATAAAATAGATAAAATATATTTAACAGCCTCTGGAGGTTCATTGTTAAATATTCCTAAAAAAAAATTTAATAATTTAAAAATAGAGAAAATTTTAAATCATCCTAACTGGAAAATGGGAAAAAAAATTACAATAGATTCATCCACACTTATGAATAAAGTTTTTGAAATTATTGAGGCAAAAAAAATATTTAATTTGAGTTATAACAAACTTAACATACTAATTCACCCACAATCATATGTTCATGCAATAATCAAATTTAATGATGGTTTAATAAAAATAATTGCGCATGAAACAACAATGGATATACCAATTTTCAACTCAATTTATTTTAATGAAACAAAAAAAATAAAATCAAAATATATAGATATTAAAAAACTTAATAATCTTGAATTAAGTAAAGTTGATGTTCAGAAATTTCCTTGTGTAAATTTATTAAAGAAACTAGAAATTAATGACTCATTGTATGAAACAGTACTGGTTTCATCAAATGACGAGC
>CACDWM010000021.1 GCA_902556505.1 uncultured Pelagibacteraceae bacterium | reverse complement strand
TTTTATATTGTCGTTTGGTCTAAATGCTACAAATAATTTTGCATCTCTTTTATTTGTTTTTGGAGCTTGCAAAATAGGTAAAGATTGTGCAAAGCATACTTTACCGTCAGCATCCATAACGACCATTGCTTCCCAATCTTTATATTTACCAATTTTTTTAATTTCCTGAGCTGAAACTTGAGCAACACCACTTATAAAAAATATTCCTAACAATATTGTAATTTTTTTAATTATGGACATGGATTTGGATAAATTGTTTGTACGTGGTTAATTTCTTTAATGACATCATCAGATAAGTTTACATTTACACTTTCTATATTTGTTTTCAACTGCTCCATTGTAGTTGCTCCAATTATTACACTGGTCATAAAGTCTTGGATTTCACAAAATTTAATAGACATTTGACTCATATCTAGATCAAATTTTTCACTAATTTTGTAATAATGTTCAACTGCATCCTCAGTATTAGGCTTTCTATATCTTGTCCAGAAATCAAAATCTCTCTCCATTCTTGATCCTTTAGGAAAACTTTTGTTTCTATATTTTCCACTTAAATATCCACTTGCAAGTGGAGAGTAAGCTAAGCAGCCAATATTTTCTCTTATAGAAACTTCAGCTAGTCCAACTTCGTAAGATCTATTTAATAAACTATAAGGATTTTGGATTGACATCATTCTTGGCAACTTTTTATCTTTTGATAACTGAAGATAATTTAAAACTCCCCAAGGGGTCTCATTTGATAAACCAACGTATCTTATTTTTCCCTGATCAATATATTTATTTAACTCTGCAAGAACATCTTCAAATTTATTCCATTCATTTTCCTTATGAACATAACCAAGTCTTCCAAAATTGTTTACATTTCTTTCTGGCCAATGAAGTTGATATAAGTCTATATAATCAGTTTTAAGTCTTTTAAGACTGTCACTTAAAGCAGTTTCTAAGTTTGGACCTGCAAAACTATTTTCTCCATCTCTTAAATAATCTCTTGCTGGACCAGCAACTTTTGTTGCAAGAATTACTTTGTCTCTTTTTTTTGTTTTTTCAAACCAGTTTCCAATAATTTCTTCTGTATCACCATAGGTTTCCTTTCTTGGTGGTACTGCATATAATTCAGCAGTGTCCCAAAAGTTTACTCCCTGATCTAAAGCAAAATCCATTTGTTCAAATGCTTCAAGCTCAGTATTTTGTTCTCCCCACGTCATAGTACCGAGACAAATTGTACTCACTTTAATATCGGTATTACCTAAATTTTTGTAATTCATTTGAAATATTAAGTTAAAATTTTGTTAATCTTTTAAGGTATCTTGAATAATTAGTAAAAGAATATATATATTACTTATTATGGAATTTGATAAAAACGGAATACTAAATAGAGCAAAAGCAGCACAACAAACAGCTGCTGTAATGGATGAAGGCTTAAGAGCCTACATGCTAAAAGTTTATAACTACATGGCAACAGGTATATTGCTAACTGGAATAGTAGCACTATTAACATTTAAAATGTCTGTCGTTACTAATGATGCAGGTTCAATCGTTGGTCTAACGCAGATGGGGAATGCAATTTATTTATCAGGTCTTAAATGGCTTGTAATGTTAGCACCTCTAGGTATCGTTTTTTACATGAGCTTTGGAATTAATAAAATGAGTGCATCAAAGGCACAAACTACGTTTTGGGTTTTTGCAGCTTTGATGGGTCTATCATTATCTTCAATTTTATTGGTTTATACTGGAATGAGTGTAACAAGAGTTTTCTTCATTACATCTGCAACATTTGGAGCGATGAGTATTTATGGATACACAACTAAAAGAGATCTTACAAAGTTAGGATCTTTTTTAATGATGGGTCTAATTGGAATAATTATAGCTTCAATTGTTAATATCTTTATGAAATCTTCTATGATGTATTTTGTGATTTCAATTTTAGGTGTTTTAATATTTGTTGGTTTAACAGCTTATGACACTCAGAAAATCAAAAATATGTATGTTGCGTCAGACTCAGGTGAGTTAACGGGCAAGAAAGCTGTAATGGGCGCTTTAACTTTATATCTAGATTTTATTAATCTATTTATAATGTTGTTAAGATTATTTGGTCAAAGAAGATAAAT
Organism: uncultured Pelagibacteraceae bacterium; assembly: GCA_902556505.1. Classification (GTDB taxonomy): domain Bacteria; phylum Pseudomonadota; class Alphaproteobacteria; order Pelagibacterales; family Pelagibacteraceae; genus Pelagibacter. The sequence continues at coordinate 6,587 of CACDWM010000021.1, read as the reverse complement.
TTATTTTTGAAGTTTTTTCCAGTTGGTATTTTTTAATAAAATTCTAAGATCGTAAGAATTTTTTAATATTTTACCACTTGTATCAGTAATCAAATACTTAAGATTTTTATTTTTAGGCTTAAAATTTTTACAAATTTTATATAGGGCATTTTCAGCAGCATTTCTAAAAACGCTAAAACCCACTTGTTTACTAGAGATACTTAAACCGTAATCTTTCCATGAACCTTCAGAAACCATCTTAGCATACAAGTCTAATATAATTTTTAGCTCATCTTTTTCAAAAAAATGTTTTTCTTCTATTTTATTATGAGGATTATTTACTACTAATTTTAAATTACTACGCATCAATCTTATATTTATTAATTAAAGGGATTTGAAATCCTGTAAATATTATTGTTATTGGAAGCATTCCCCACACTTTAAAATTAACCCAAAATTCTTCTGTTTGAGTTCTCCAAACAATTTCATTTAATAAAGCAAGACCAAAGAAAAAATACATCCATCGTTTATTTAGAATTTCCCACCCAATATCAGTTAGAGGAATAGATTTACCCATAATTTTTTTAAGAATAGGTTCATTGGTAAAATATTTCCCAAAAAATAATGCAAGAGCAAACATAATATTGATGATAGTTGGTTTTACGTAAATAAATATAGGATCATTAAAGTAAATAGTTAATCCACCAAAAAAAGTAATTAAAATTCCACTTACCAATGGCATTGGAGGAATTTTTTTTTCAAAAAACCAAACTATTGCTAATGCAACTAAAGTTGCAACTATTAGTGGAGGTATTGCTACTGATAAATTTTTACCACTATTATAGTAATAGAAAAAAAATATTGCTAAAGGACCGAAATCAGTAACAAATTTTAAAAAAGATTTATTCACCAAAAAGATATTAACATATTTGCCACATCACAAAACATTTATATTTTTAGCATTGATTTTTATTTCTAAATACCCATACTAAGATTAATGCCAGTTCAAAAAGCTAAATTTTCAATTGGAGACATCGTAAAGCATAAACACTTTGAATTTAGAGGTGTAATTTATGATGTTGATTTTGAATTTAATAATTCTGAAGAATGGTATCAATCTATTCCAAAAAATGTGAGACCAAGAAAAGATCAACCATTTTATCACCTATTAGCAGAAAATGATGAGATAACTTATGAAGCTTATGTTTCTGAGCAAAACTTGCTGATGGATGATTCTGATGAACCAATAAAACACCCTTTAATTGAAGAGATTTTTTCAGGGAAAAAAGGATCTAGTTATTTTAAGCTTTCTAATTAAGGCAACCATCATTCAACCACATTTAGCTCAAATCTAGGCCATACAAATTAGCTATATTTTTATTATCTTCTGGTCAAGAGTGTTAAACGTTAATTTCAATCTTATTATCTCCCCTCTGCATTCTTGATCAGAAAACTATTTCGTAATAGAAATCTCCAAAAAAAATTCTAAATTAAAATATGTTTAAACTTTTTGAACCTAACAAGATTTTCAAAATTACGTCAAAAGCACCTAAGTACGTTTTATTTTTGTTTATAGTTGTATTAAGTATTGGTTTAGTCGAAGCATTAGTCATATCTCCTGAAGATTACAAACAAAGTGATGCAGTCAGGATTATGTATGTTCACGTTCCTGCCGCTTGGATTTCACTTGGAATATTTTCTTCTATAACTTTGTTATCTATTTGTGGTTTTGTATTTAGAAACAAAAACTTTTTTTTAATTTCTAAAAGTTTAGCTCCTTCCGGATTTGTTTTTAATATTATAGCTTTAGTTACAGGATCAATTTGGGGAAAACCAACTTGGGGAACATGGTGGGCTTGGGATGCAAGAATTACTTCAATGCTAATTTTAGCTTTATTCTATGCAATGTATTTAATTGTGTGGAGAATTTATGATAAGGAAGAAAAAGTCTATAAGATTTCAACTTTTATAACTATTTTAGGAATTATTAATGTTCCAATTATAAAGTACTCAGTTGATTGGTGGAATACACTCCATCAACCTGCATCTATTAATATTTTGTCAAAAAGCTCAATTCATTCGTCAATGCTTTATCCATTATTGATAATGACTGCGGCATTTGCTCTTTTTTCATTGTTAATTTTCTTAATGAAATATAATACAGAACTGATAAAAATTAAAAATAAAGGCTTAGATAGATTATGATAAATGAATTACTTTTTATGAATGGATATGCGGTGTACGTGTTATCTGCTTTTAGTTTTACCTTATTAAGTTTCCTAGGTTTATATTTGGTAACTAAAATGCAATTTGTTAAAGAACAAAACAAATTTGTTGCTAAATTTGGATCACTTACTGCTGAGCAAGCTAATTCTGCAAAATCACAAAGAATAAATAAAGAAATTTTAGCAAACGTAACAAATAATTAACTTTTAAACCATGTATGGTCGAAAAGTTAAATTAAGATTTTTGTTTGTAGTAATAATCTTAATTGCTCTAATTTTAACAACATTTTTGATTTTAAAATCATTAGAGGAAAATGTTGTATATTTTCAATCTCCTTCAGAGATAAAATCACTTTCTGAAATAGATAAAAGCAAAATAAGAGTTGGAGGAATGGTTAAAAAAAACTCTATTTCCATAAGTTCAAATGAAGTGAATTTTATAATTACTGACTTTAAAAATGAAATAAATGTTACTTATTCGGGCGCAGTACCAAATTTATTTGCTGAAGGAAAAGGGGTTGTTGCTGAAGGTTTTTTGAAAGATAGAAACTTTTTCTCTGCAACAAAAATTTTAGCGAAGCACGATGAAAATTATATGCCACCAGAGGTAAAAGAAGCATTAGGAGAAAAATAAATTGATCTATAGTCTTGTTGGATATTATTCATTAATAATAGGATTAATTATTGGATTATCATTATTTTATTTTTCATATAAAAATTTTAAGAATTCAAATACATTTGATACCAAAATATTATCATTTACATTTTTACAATTATTTTTTGTTTTTATTAGTTTTTTGTGTTTGATTTTTTCTTTTGTTATTTCGGATTTTAGCAATGAAACAGTATTTAATAATTCTCATACTACCAAACCATTATTTTACAAAATAAGTGGAACCTGGGGGAATCATGAAGGTAGTTTATTATTATGGTTACTTGTTTTAACGTTATTTATTTTCTTATTTTTAGTAAGGACTAAAAATCAAACAGTAAAATACAAAATTTTAACTTTAGTTTTTCAACAAATAATAATAGTTGGTTTCTTTTTATTTTTAATCAAAACATCAAATCCATTTAACTATATTTTTCCAATACCTACAGAAGGTCTTGGATTAAACCCAATTTTACAAGACCCTGCTTTAGCAATTCATCCACCTGTTTTATATTTAGGCTATGTTGGTTCTTCAATTATTTTTTCATCTGTTTTGGCAGCAACAAGTTTAAAAATTATTTCTATTAGTTGGGCATCACATATAAAAAAATGGATTTTAATTTCGTGGATATTTTTAACTTTAGGAATATTGCTTGGATCAATTTGGGCTTATTACGAATTGGGCTGGGGAGGTTTTTGGTTTTGGGATCCAGTTGAGAATGTTTCTCTAATGCCGTGGCTTGCATTAACTACTCTTTTACATTGTATTTTAGTATTAGAAAAAAAATCTATTTTAACTTCATGGGTAATAATTCTTTCTATTTCAACATTTACATTAAGTATGTGTGGAACATTTTTAGTAAGATCAGGAATATTAAATTCAGTTCATACATTTGCTAATGATCCTGAAAGAGGTTTATTTATTCTTGTTTTTTTATTTATTTTGATTTTTTTATCTATTTTAATTTTTTTCTTTTTTCATAAAGATAATGACAGAAAATCTTATAGTTTTTTTTGGTTGAGCAAAGAAACTTCAATATTAATTAATAACTGGTTCATGATGTATTTTTTAGCTGTTGTATTAATAGGTACCGTTTATCCAATTTTTTTTAGATGTAATTTCTTCTCAAAAAATATCTGTTGGACCTCCATTTTATCATAAATTGATAATTCCTTTTTTAATTCCATTTTTACTTATGATGGCGATAGGTCCAAAATTAAAATGGATCAAATCTCAACTAGAAGATAAGATTTATTTAATTTCTTTTTTTATTATCTCAATTTTATTAGCATATTTAGTATTAAAAAATTTTAATCAAAATATTTTAATAAATACAATTTTGATATCGAGTGCGCTTTATTTATTCTTTATTACCTTGAGAGATTTTTTTGTAAAAAAATATAAAAATATTTCACAAAATATTGCTCATTTTGGATTTAGTTTATTGATCCTGAGTATCTTGTTTAACAATATATTTGCAAGCGAAATTATAACAAATCTAAAGGTTGGTGAAACTTTTGAAAATTCGAAAACCAAGATAGTTTTTGAAAGTGTTAATCAAAAAAAAGAAAAAAATTATAATGCTATTATTGCGAATTTTTCTATAAGTAATTTAAATGGTGACGAGGATAGATTTTCGCCAGAGCTGAGAATTTATAATCAACCTGTCATTGCCACAAGTGAAGCTGATATTAAAACAACACTTATGTCAGATAAATTTATTGTAATTAATCTGGTTCAAAATCAAGATTTTTTCAACGTAAGGTATCAGGTTAAACCATTTATGTTATGGATCTGGTTATCAGTAATTCTAATATCTTTTGGTGGCATCGTTAGCTTTTTACAAAAAAGATCATGAAAAATAAAATATTACCTTTTTCAGTTATTATTATTTTTGGAATAATATTTTTTATTTTTTATAAAGGTTTAGAAGACTCAAAAATATACACTCCAGATGTTAATACAAAAAAAGAGATACCAGTGTTTAATACTAAAGAATTTTTTTCTGGAGAAAATGTGAAATCATCAAGAATCTTTGAGGTAGATAAAGTTTATTTATTAAATATTTGGTCATCTTGGTGTGTACCATGTCGACAAGAGCATCCTCTTTTGATGAATTTAAATTTAGAGAATAAATTAAATATTATTGGGATGAATTATAAAGATAATTTAAAAAATGCAGAAAATTTTTTAAAAGAACTAGGAAACCCATATAAAGAAATCTTTATTGATTTAGATGGTACAATTGCAATTGAGTGGGGAGCATATGGGGTTCCTGAATCATTTTTAATTTATAATAATGAAATTATTAAAAAATATATTGGACCTATTAACCAAGAATTAGTTGATGAGATTAATTTATTGATAAAATGAAATTTCTAAAATTTTTTTTAATTGTTATAATATTATTCCCTTTAAGTAGTATTAATGCTGAGGAGAACGATAAAAGAAATAAAATAACTAAAAATTTACGATGTCTTATATGTCAAGGTCAATCGGTTTATGACTCAGACTCTGAATTTGCAAACAGTTTAAAAATTGTAGTTGATAAAAAGCTTCAAGAAGGTCTTTCTGAAGATCAAATTTATGAATATTTTAAAATTAAATATGGAGAATGGATACTTTACGATCCTGGTTTAAATAAAAATACATATATTCTTTGGTTATTGCCAATATTGATATTTTTAATCGGAGGTGCAATAATCTACAAAAGCTTTATAGTTAAAAAATAAATTAATTAGTGATGAATTTAAAAAAATTTTTAATCAATCTGTTAATGATCACTTTCACATTTTCTTCGATCGCAGAGGAAAAAGTTTTAAAACATCAAAATACAGAATTCAGTGTTTACACAGGAATGTTTGATTTTAGTGATGATGGAAAAAAATCAACTTTAATTGGTTTTCAACATCAAAATGAAAATTTAAATAGAGATACTTTTTTAGGAAATCTTTCTCCTATAACTGGATTTTTAATTACAGCTGATAATGCAGGATATATTTATACAGGTGTTCAAGCTCAATATAAATTAGGAACATTAAATTTAACTCCAAGCTTTACACCGGGAATATATCATGAGGGAGATGGCAAAGACTTGGGCCATTTAATTGAATTTAAAAGTGAGTTACAAATTTCACTTGATCTGTCAAAAACAAGTGAATTAGGTTTTTCCTACAATCATATATCTAATGCAAGTCTAGGAGACAAAAATCCTGGGGCAAATAGTTATATGTTTAATTTCTTCAAAAGCTTTTAATAAAGATACACCATGAATATCAATGACTGTTATAATTTTGAAGATTTTAGAAAATTAGCAAAAAAGAAATTACCTGCTCCTATTTTTCATTATATTGATGGTGGAGCAGATGACGAAGTTACTTTAAATAGAAATACAGATGCATTTAATGATTGTGATTTAGTTCCTAATATTCTTAATAGTGTTGGTGAACCAGATTTGTCTACAACTGTCTTTGGTAGAAAAATTAGTATGCCTTTATTTTTATCTCCTACGGCAATGCAAAGTTTGTATGATCCTGAGGGTGACAAGGCTTCTGCTAGAGCTGCAGAGAAGTTTGATACAATTTACAGTATGTCCACAATGGCGTCTTTTTCAATTGAAGAGGTTGCAAATATTTCTAGCGGGCCAAAACTTTTTCAACTTTATATTCACAAAGATAAATCAATTACTGATGATTTAATCGAAAGATGTAGTAGAGCTAATTTTGATGGA
>CACDWM010000020.1 GCA_902556505.1 uncultured Pelagibacteraceae bacterium | reverse complement strand
AGTCAAAATTCAGATAAATCTTTAAAGGATGCTGTGAATCAAATTATTGATGATTTAGACAGTGGAAAAGTAAGAGTAGCTGAAAAAATCAATGGTGAATGGGTTACACATCAACATCTTAAAAAAGCTATAATGTTAAGTTTTAGAATGTATCCGATGGAAAATTTAAATGGTCCATACAGTAGCTGGTATGACAAAGCTCATTTACTTAAAGGAAAAACAGCTGGATGGACAAAAGAAGATCATGAAAAAGCTGGTTTTAGAATGGTGCCTAATTCGCCAGTAAGAAAAGGATCATTTGTGGGAAAGAATGCAGTTTTGATGCCATGTTATGTAAATATTGGAGCGTATATTGATGAAGGAACAATGATGGATACGTTTAGTCGTGCAGGAAGTTGTTGTCAGATTGGAAAAAATTGTCATATCTCAGCTGGTACGGGAGTTGGAGGTGTATTAGAGCCTGCTCAAGCATTACCAACAATTATTGAAGATAATGTTTTCTTAGGAGCAATGTCCGAGGTAGTAGAAGGTGTAATAGTTGGAGAAGGCTCTGTTCTGAGTATGGGAATGTATATTGGACAATCAACAAAAATTGTTAATAGAAAAACTGGTGAAATAACTTATGGAAAAATTCCACCTTATTCAGTAGTAGTTCCAGGATCTTTGCCTGATAAAAACAATCCACAAGCGCCATCTTTGTATTGTGCGGTAATAATTAAACAAGTTGATGAAAAAACAAGATCAAAAACATCAGTTAACGATCTTTTAAGAGATTAAACATGCTAACAATAAATGAATTACAATTAGCTAAAGAGCTAATTAGGTTTCCATCTGTTACAAAAACTGATGCTGGTGTAATTAAATTTTTAGAAAAAAAATTAAAAAAACTTGGCTTTAAAACTAAAATACTCGAGTTCAAAGATAAAAATAGTTATCCTGTAAAAAATCTTTATGCAAGACTTGGTACCACAAGTCCAAATTTTTGTTATGCAGGTCATTTAGATGTGGTACCACCTGGTAATTTAAATGATTGGAATGTTAATCCCTTTAAACCTGCAGTTAAGAAAGGATACTTAATTGGCAGAGGTGCAAATGACATGAAAAGTTCAATAGCTGCATTTGTTACTGCGGTAAGTAACTTTTCTAAGGTAAACAAAAAATTTGGTGGCTCCATCAGCCTTCTAATTACTGGAGACGAAGAAGGAATTGCAATTAATGGGACGAAAAAAGTTGTTGAGTATTTGAGAAAAAGAAAAGAAAAAATAGATTTTTGCTTAGTTGGAGAACCTACTAATCCAAATAAATTAGGAGAAATGATTAAAATTGGTCGTAGGGGTAGTATGAATGGAAAATTGTCTATCATTGGTATTCAAGGTCATGTAGCTTACCCTAACAGAGCAAACAATCCATCTACATCTTTAGTTCAAATACTAAAACAGTTGAAAGAAATTAAATTTGATAAAGGAACAAAAGATTTTCAACCTACAAATTTAGAAATAACAAAAATTAATATTGATAATTCAGCTGATAATGTAATTCCAGGATTAGCTAGTGCATCCTTTAATATTAGATTTAATAACAAACATACATCTTACAAATTAAAGAACAAAATTAATAAAATAATAAAACAAATTTGTGATAAAAATAAATCAAAATATAAAATTGAATATAGTGTTTCTGGTGAGGCCTTTTTAACTAAGCCTAACAAAACCACATTTATGATACAAAATATAATTAAGAGAATTACTAAAGTTAAACCACAACTATCTACAACTGGTGGTACATCAGATGCAAGATTTATAAGAAAAATAGCTCCATGTTTAGAATTTGGATTAGTGGGAAAAACTATGCATAAGGTTGGAGAATGTGTGTCCTTATCTGATTTAAAAAGATTAACTTTAATTTATACTAAAATCTTAGATAACTACTTTAAGTGAAAACTGGTTTAATTACATCAGATACATCTCAAAATCATGATACAGGTCCTGGGCATCCAGAGCAAATAGCAAGAGTATCTGTAATAGTAGAAAATTTTAAAAAACTTAATAATAAAAATCTTATATGGAAGAAACCATCTAAAGTTTCAGATGATATTCTATTAACCACACATGAAAGTAATTATTTAAATTTAGTAAAAAGTTCTTTTCCAAAAAAAGGATTTTCTTCACTTGATGGCGATACAATCATTTCACCTGGAAGCAAAGATGCAACTTTCGATGCAGTTGGATCAATAATTACTGCAATTGATGGAGTAGAAAAAAAAGAATTTAGAAATGCATTTTGTGGTGTTCGACCTCCTGGACATCATAGCTCACAAAATAAGGCTGCTGGTTTTTGCATTTTAAATTCAGTAAGTATTGGTGCAAATTATTTGTTAAAAAAATATAAATATAAGAAAGTTGCAATAATAGATTTTGATGTACATCATGGAAATGGAACACAGGATATTTTTTATGAAAATGAAAATGTTCTTTTTATATCAACACACCAATATCCTTACTACCCAGGAACTGGTTCAGAACAAGAAAGAGGTAAATTTAACAATATCTTTAATATACCTTTGCCAGCTGGCATAAGTTCAGAAGAATATTTAAACGTATTTGACCGTGTGGTGAAAAAATTAGAAGATTTTAAACCAGAGTTTATATTAATTAGCGCTGGTTTTGATGCCCATGAGGATGACCCTCTTGCTCAATTTAATTTAAAAACAGATGATTATTTCACTATTACCAAAAGAATATTAGAGGCTTCTAAAAAATTTTGTAATGGAAAAGTTGTTTCAATTTTAGAGGGTGGTTATGACCTAAATGCACTTCGAGACAGCACTAAAAGACATGTTGATGCTCTTTTAGAATTTAATTGATAATTCTTAAGAAAACTCTAAATAAAAAATTTCATGAAGTTATATAAAATAAAAAAATCTGGCATTGATAATAAAGGAAGAGGACTTTATGCAACTCGTGACATTAAAGAGGGAACCAAAATAATTGACTATGTCGGAAAACTTATAACAAAAAAACAAACACAAGATTCTGATAAATACGATAATAATAAACCAATATATTTATTCACAATAAATAAAAGATACGATCTAGATGGAGATTTTCCATGGAATACCGCAGGATTAATTAATCATTCTTGTGATAATAATTGTGATTATGATGGAAAGGGATTGAAAATTTGGGTCAAAGCAATCAAAGATATTAAAAAAGGTGAGGAGTTTACCTGTGATTATGGATTTGGTTATGATGAAAATTACAAACAATTTCCTTGTAAATGTAAATCAAAAAATTGTTGTGGGTATATTGTAAGAGCTGAGTCTAGATGGCGAATAAATAAAAAGTTTGCTATGAGCAATAAAAATAAATTAATAAAGGACTCTAAATAAAAATAAACCACTTGGTGGTGCTGGTGGAGCACACAGTGTTCTTTTTTTTGACTTAAATCTCTTTTCAAAAGTTTTCAAATCCCATTTAGTTTCTCCCAAGTATTTTAAACAACCAACCATAGATCTAACCTGGTGTTGTAAAAATGATTGAGAACTAAATTGAAATTCAATTTTATTTTTTGATGATTTAATTTTGATCGATTTAATAGTTTTAATTGGACTTTTAGCGTGACAGCTTGAAGATCTGAAAGTTGAATAATCATTAGTTCCTAATAACTTTTTTGCACCCTTTTTTATTAATTCTAAATTTAAAGGCCTACGAACATGCCATGCTCTATTTTTTTCAATTATTGGTTGGCTTATTTGATTAAAAATAAAGTATTTATAAATTCTTTGTTTTGCTGAAAATCTAGCATGAAATTTATTATTTCTTTTTTTTATATTTTTAATTGCAATGTCTTTTAAATTTAAAAAATGATTAATGGATTTTAAAAATTTAATTTTATCAGTTATTTTATTTTTGCAATCAAAGTGTGCAGATTGCTCAAATGCATGAACCCCTGCATCAGTTCTTCCTTGACCATGTAAAATAATTTTTTCTTTTAATAATTTAGATAATTTTTCTTGAATTAATCCTTGAATTGTTGGGCCCTTTTTTTGGACTTGCCATCCTCTAAAATTTGTCCCTACATACTCAATAAGTATTTGGTATCTATTCATTATAAAAATGAACCCTTTTTAATTTGTGTTCCCAAAACAAATTCTCCAATACTTTGAGGCTTTTTTCCTTGTCTTTGTATTTCTTTAATTTTTACTGATTTTTTATCTCCACATGAAATTTCTAAATGGTCAGATAAAACCTCACCTGGTTTTCCTTGTGCTTGTCCAATTTCTGCTTTTAGTATTTTATATCTCTCACCGTTAAACATGAAATAAGCCCCTGGAACAGGATAAAGTCCGTTTATTTTACCAATTATAATTTCAGCATCTTCTTTCCAATTAATCTGCCCCTCTAATTTTTGAATTTTTGATGCGTATGTAGCTGATGAATGATCTTGTTCTATAAAATTTGCTTTATCCTCATATATATCATCTATATTATCTAAAATTTTCTCTGCAGCTAAACTTGATAGCCTTTCATTAATATCTTCAGCATTTAAATTATTTTCTATATTAATTTTATAAACATTACATACCGGTCCTGTATCTAGTTCCTCCCCTATTTTCATAATACTTATTCCTGTCTCTTTATCTAAATTCATAATTGATCTTTGGATAGGTGCAGCACCTCTCCATTTTGGAAGAATAGATGCGTGTATATTGATAAATCCTTTTTTAGTTAAATTTAAATATGACTTCGGTATAATTTGACCATAAGCAACAACTATTGCCAAATCTGCCTCTAAAGATTTAAAATATTCTAATTCATCTAAATTTTCTTTTAACGAATTTGGTGTTCTAAATTCTATATTTAAAGTCTCTGAAATTAATTGAATTGGTGACTTGTTAATTTTTTGACCTCTTTTAGATTTTTGAGGTGGTTGTGTATAAACACAAGAAATAGGATATCCATTTTGATAAAGTGATTTTAAAATTGGAACAGCAAACATGGGTGTACCCATAAAAACTATTTTTTTTAGCATTGATTAAGCTTCTACAGAAGTAGATTTTAATTTTGATAATTTTTTAATTATCATTGACCTTTTTAATTTTGAGAGATAATCAATAAATAGGATTCCCTCTAAATGGTCCATCTCGTGCTGAATACATGTTGCCAGAAGACCTTCAGCCTTTAGTAATTTCTTTTCTCCATCGTAATCAAGATATTCTACTTCACACTTACTAGGTCTATCAATTTCTGCAAACTGATTTGGTACAGAAAGACATCCTTCCTCATAAGTTGCTTTTTCAGGATCTTTATTTTTGATAACCGGATTTACAAAATATCTTGGCTCTTTTTTGCTCTCATCTTTACTTATATCCATTACAATAATTCTCTTTGGTACACCGACTTGTATCGCTGCAAGACCAATTCCGTTTGCGTCATACATTGTCTCTAGCATATCATCCATTAATTTTTGTTCTTCTTTACCAACACGATCGACTGGTTTAGAAATTTGTCTAAGTAATTTATTAGGTTCTGTTATTATAGTTCTGATAGCCATAACTTGATTTTATTATAATTTTTATACTTTTAAAGGAAGAACTTTAAGCAATAGTTTGTTTCTAATTAAATCAACATTTAATTGATTTAAAGTATTGATAATAAAATAAACTGTATCTTCATCAATATTTTCAATTTTGTCAGGTCCAATTACCTCAATTATTCTCAACAATGCGGCACCAATCTCATTATTATCTATCATTGTTTGAATATCAGCAGGCATTTCTGATTGCTTCACCTCATAAAGACCGTCATATTTTTTTGAAATTTCAACTCCATCAGATTTAAGCGCCTCTAGAAAAATTATATCTTTTTTTGATAAAGAATATTTTTTATCTTTTTTAATTTTCTTTAAAAATTTATCTAGGTCCTCTTCAATTTTAGATTTTGCATAGTCTCCATTGAAATAATTTATAAGTTTTGATTGATGTAAAATTTTATTATTATATTTAATCTTTTTATCTGCTGTCTCTTTCTCGTTTAAATTACTATTATAAAATGTCGTAAAATTTGATGGGACATCCTCAACATTAATTTCACCTAAAAATTTTTTTAATTCTAAATCAAAGGCATCACCTATATCATCAGATATAAATAGATCCTTTAAAATTTTTATAAATTCTAATTTTATTTTTGGTTCTTCTGTTAAAAGAGTTCTTTGATATAAAAGAGCACGTCCCTCAATTGAAGATAGAGATTTATATGCCTCTTTTGCATTTAAAAATTGATTAATATTAAATTGGAATTTTTTATAAAATTCGAATAATTCCTCCTCAGAATAATTTTTATCATTAACAGCTTTTTCTATTGTAGAAATTTTTTCTACATCAGTAATCTCTATATCTTGAATTTTAAAAAGTAAATTAGCAGCTGAAAGATATTTCCAAACTATTTTAGGTGTATCGTCACTTGGTTCATAAAAAAACTCAGGGTTGGTTCTATGAGCTAAATGAAAATCTAAAATTGAATTTATTGATATTTCTTTATCTGCCTCATCTAAATATCCAAATAAATAATTTATTTTGTTTTCGTAATAACTATCTTCAAAACCTAACTCTTTTTTTAAATCTAAAATTAATTGTGCTTCTTCGTTTTTTCCATAATTGATTAAACAATATAAATTAAATTTTGATAGATATTCATCTTGAAGGGGTTCAGAATTTTTAGAAAAAATCTCACATGATTTTTTTACGTTTGATTCTGATAAATAAGTATCTACTAAATATCTTGTTAAATTTGGATGTAAATTTATTATTTGATTTTTAATTAAATATTCTTCTATTAATTCTAAGTTTGAATCTTTTATTAACCAATCAGATTTAAAGCTCATAAATTCTTTCTCAGTAATATTTTGAGTTGGAGAATAAGCGTTGGTTAATAAAGATATGTGCATTATATCAGATGCATCCTCTGAAAGATTAAACTTATTAATATTCTGAAATAAATTTTTTAATTTAGTTCCATCAGAATTTGACCACATATCCATACTCAAACCGTATTCACTAGGATCATATAGTCCAACAATTTTAATTTCTTTTGATGAAAATTCTTTATCAAGTTGAATAGTATCTGTTTGTTTATTTGTTTGTAGTTCGTAAACGCTATTCTGAACAGTGCCGCTAGAATTTTCACTTGAAATATTAGTTTCTGAAATAACTTGATTATCTTTTTTTTCTATGTTCCAAATATCAATCGGTTTCTGTTCTGCAAATGCAGGTGTAAAAAAAATAAGACAAACTAATTTAATTAAAAGAATTTTCTTACTTAACAATTTTAAAATTTTCATTTGGAATAATTTTTTCAATTTCTTTTTTAGGTGCAGGAAAATCAATTGTACTTAGAAAAAAAATAATACCTAAAATAACCCCTAATCCGATTATAGATTTAAGCACAAGTCCTATGATACTTGATTTGCCTGAACTTGTGTTTTTAATGAATTGCATATACTTTTAGATAATTTCAAATTAAGACATATTTATGTTTTTTCAATAAAGAAACTTATGAAATCAAAAGAAAATCTAGTTTTTTTGGGGATGATGGGTTCTGGTAAGAGCTCTATTGGATCTTTAGTTGCTAAGAAATTAAAATTAAATTTTGTCGATATCGATAAAGAAATTGAAAAAAATTTAAACATAACAATAAAAAAAATCTTTGAAGATAAGGGTGAGAATTATTTTAGAAAAATTGAAGAAAAAACAACTTTAAAAAAACTTAAATTAAGCTCTACTGTGATTTCACTTGGTGGAGGAGCTTTTACAAATAATAATATCAGGAAAGAAATTTTAAAAAATCATTTATCTTTTTGGCTAAATTGGGATGATAAAACATTATTAAATAGAATTAAAAACAGTAAAAAAAGACCGCTAGCAATTAATGCAACAGATACTGAGTTAATTGATTTAATTAAGAAACGATCTAACATTTATTCTAAAGCTTTATATGAGATAAAGTGTGATAATCTTACTAAAATTGAAATAGTAAAAAAAAATTGTAGAAATTTATGAAACAATCTAGATTAAATATAGTAACTAAAACTGAAAAATATCCAATAATTATTGGATCAAATTTGACCTCAAGTGTATTAACAATTTTTAAATCAAATTCAATTGATTTTGATAAATGTTTAATTGTTGTTGATAAAAATGTTCCCAAAAAATTTGTCTCAAATATTAAAAAGTCTTTAAAAAATAAAAATATTTTTGTGTTATTTTTTAAAGCTAGTGAAAAAAATAAAAATATTAATAGCGTGAATAAAATTCTAGAAGTTTTATTAAATAAAAACTTTTCAAGGAATGATATTTTAATTTCTTTAGGAGGAGGAATTACAGGCGATGTAAGTGGATTTGCGGCTAGTCTTTTCAAAAGGGGTGTAAAGTTTGCAAATATTCCAACAACTCTTTTGGCTCAAGTTGATTCATCAATCGGGGGAAAAACTGGAGTTAATTCTAAATATGGTAAAAATTTAATAGGAAGCTTTTATCAACCATCACTGGTTCTCTCAGATATTCAATTTCTTAAATCTTTATCAAAAAGAGAAATAATTTGTGGATATGGAGAAATATTGAAGCATTCATTAATTGATAATAAAAAATTTTTTAGTTTCTTAGATAAAAATCTTAAAAAGATTTTAAGTCTTTCTTCTCCGTTTATTGAAAAAGCAATTTATGAAAGTTGTAAAGTTAAAAAAAAAGTAGTTGAAAAAGATGAAAAAGAAATAGCATTAAGAAAAGTATTAAATTTTGGCCATACATTTGCCCATGCTTATGAGGCAGGCTTAGGGTACAGCCAAAAACTAAATCATGGTGAAGCCGTGATACTTGGAATGAAAACGGCACTGAGTTTTAGTTTTAAGGAAAACATGCTTAGTAAAAGTGAATATAATTTAATTATTAATCATATTGATAATTCTGGTCTTCCTTCTTCTATAAAAAAATATTTTTCTATCAGAGATTTAAATAAGATTTTATCTTTTATGATTAAAGATAAAAAAAATAATTCTGAAAAAATTAACTTAGTTTTGTTAAAAAAAATTGGAAAGCCAATTTTCAATAA
>CACDWM010000019.1 GCA_902556505.1 uncultured Pelagibacteraceae bacterium | reverse complement strand
TAAAAATTTCTAATTCAAAATCATCAATTATATTTGATTTAGACACAGAACCTGGTGAAAAAATTAAATTAAAATCAAAAGATAAATGTTACGCAATATTTTCAGCACCTGGTGAAGATATGGACGTTACAAAACAAAATCCACCAACTGATTTAACTATATTTGTTAAAAGAGCTAAAATTGTTAATGATAAGGAATTAAATGTAATTCCTGATCCTGTTTTCGAACCTGTTTATGAAGAAAATATAAATAAAGAAACTTCAATATCTTATGAGGTTAAAGAAGGAGATTATATTCAAGTGATAAGTCCGACTGGCAGACAATGTTCTGACTTTGTGGCTTTCGATACAAGAAAATTAGAAAAAGGAATTGAAAAAGGATTAGACTGGCAAACCACGAGAACATTCATGGGTAATACTTTCCCAGGACCAGGTTTATTCTCTAAATTTTATGATACAGATCATGAGCCACTTGTTGAAGTAATAAGAGATACAGTTGGCAAACACGATACTTTTAATCTCGCATGTACTTCAAAATATTATGAAGATGCGGGGTATTTTGGTCACCCAAACTGTTCGGATAATTTAACTGAAAGTATGTCGAAATATGGTGTTCAGAAACAAAAAGGTTGGCATGCAATTAATTTATTTTTTAACACCTCAGCTGGAGGATTGAATTCTGTTATTTCTGATGAATCTTATTCAAGACCTGGAGATTATGTAATGTTTAAGGCTTTAAAAGATTTAACAATAGGAACAACTGCATGTCCAAGTGATATAGATCCTTGTAATTCATGGAATCCTACAAATATATTTGTTAGAACTTACGATAAAAATAAAGAATTTAGAAAGTCATTTGGTTTTAGAATGAAAACAGACTCTGAAAATAAACTTACTAGAAATTCTGGCTTTTATGAAAAAACTTCAAAATTAACTAGAAACTTTGTTGATGCTAGAGGGTTTTGGCTTCCAAATGATTACACCAAGCATGGCTTGGTTAATGAATACAATGCTTGCAGAAATGATGCTGTATTAATTGATTTATCATCACTAAGAAAATTTGAAATAATTGGTCCTGATGCTGAAGAGTTAATGAATTACACTCTTACAAGAAATATAAAAAAACTTTCTGTTGGACAGGTTGTATATTCTGCAATGTGTTACGAAAATGGAATGATGTTCGATGATGGAACTCTTTTAAGATTAAGCGAAACAGGTTTTAGATGGATATGTGGAGATGAGTATGGTGGAGAATGGCTTAAAGAAATTGCAAAGAAAAAGAATTTTAACGCTATTGTGAAAAACTCTACTGATCAAATTAACAATGTATCTTTGCAAGGTCCAAAAAGTAGAGAAATTTTAAAAAAAATTATCTTTACACCACCTACACAGCCTTCGATAGATGAGTTGGGCTGGTTTAGATTTACAATTTGTAGAATAGAAGAGCTTCAAGGTATTCCATTAATTGTTTCTAGGACAGGTTATACTGGTGAGTTAGGTTATGAAATTTGGTGTCATCCAAAACATGCTCCTGAAGTTTGGGATAAATTAATGGAAGCAGGTAAAGATGATGGATTGATACCAGCAGGGTTCGCTGCCTTAGATAAACTAAGAATTGAGGCAGGTTTAATTTTATTTGGCGCAGAGTTTGATGGAGAGCAAGATCCTTTTGAAGCTGGTATTGGTTTTGCCGTTCCACTGAAAACAAAAGAAGAAGATTTTATTGGTAAAAAGGAATTGATTAAAAGAAAAGCTAACCCACAAAAGAAATTGGTAGGCCTAGAACTTAATGGAAAAGAAATAGCGGGCCACGGAGACTGTGTTCATATTGGAAGATCACAGGTTGGTATAGTTACCAGTGGATGCTTGTCCTCTACTTTGAATAAAAATATTGCTCTTTGCAGAATAGATTTTCAATACTCAGAAATTGG
This sequence comes from uncultured Pelagibacteraceae bacterium, assembly GCA_902556505.1. GTDB lineage: Bacteria > Pseudomonadota > Alphaproteobacteria > Pelagibacterales > Pelagibacteraceae > Pelagibacter. The sequence goes on along the minus strand of CACDWM010000019.1, from coordinate 7,503 downwards.
TACTGAAGTTGAAATAGGTAAAATCGATGGTCATCAAAAAAGGATTGGTGCTAAAGTTGTTGGTTTTCCATTCTACGATCCAACCAAATCAAGAGTCAGAGCTTAAAAATAATGCCAAAAGAAAAAAAGACGTTATTAGATTTTTGGGAAGATCAAATGAGACAGTCGCATACAGCTAGTAACTATTTTTTTAGAAAATCTCCCTCTCACTATCATATGATGTTATTAGTAATGTCTGCACATAAAGAAAATAAAAAACTATCTGTTGAGGAACTTAAAACTAAATTATTTAAAACATCTAGACCTAAATCTGCATTAATTATTACCGAAGCTTGTGAAAAAGGATTCTTTCGTCTTGAAAAAACATCAACAGACCAAAGGGTAAAAAATATAATACCTAGTGACTCATTTATTAAAGAATTTAATGAATACCTGGATACCTTAAAAAATATAAGTTATTAGCGACAAATTTAACAAAAATTGAAATATCTAAATTATATATATAATTTTTAGTTCTATAAAAAATTATATTAATTACTATTTGCAAAAAATAATGTTTTTGTATGACGACATTACCTTCGAAAGCAAAAGTAGTTATCATCGGTGGTGGAATTCACGGTCTTAGTACTGCTTGGAAACTTTCTGAAACATATAAAAATCCTGGTGAAATAATTGTATTAGAGAAAAAAGATACTGCAGCTGGTGCAAGCGGAATTGCTTGTGGTGTTGTAAGAAATAATTATTTCCAACCAGCAATGAGAGAGCTAATGGCTCACTCAGTTTCAGTTTGGGAGAGTGATCCTAAAGCATTTAAATATAATCCTGTTGGCTACTTACAAATTTCACCTGAAGTAATGCATGAAGATGTTGCAAGCATTTATGAGCAACAAAAAGCAATCGGATATGAGTCAGTATTTATTGAAGGTGAAAAAAATTGTTCGAATTATATGAAAGGTATTTTTGATGATTGGCAAGCACAAGGCATCACTTCAATACTTCATGAAAAAAAAGGTGGATACGCATTTAACAAAGATTCAATTAAAGCACTTGAAAGTAAATCTACATCAAACGGTGTTCAGGTTATGAAAGGTGTAAAAGTAACAGGTTTTAAAAGAGGAAGTAACAGTCAAGCTGTTACAGGAGTGGAGACAGACAAAGGTACAATTGAGTGCGAACAGGTTGTTATCGGTGCAGGTCCATGGGCGAGAGATTTTTGGAATATGTTAGAGTTACCTAAAACGGCTAACATTAAAGGCAAAGATGGTAAAATGCATGTAACAGATATGTGGACATACTGGATGCTACAAGAAGGTGTTATTGGTGTTGAGCCAGATTTTCTAAAAACAAATGATGGAAAACAACCTCCTGTGGTTCATGTAGATTCGACTGCTCCGTTATATTCAGACAAAACAAAAAAATTATTAACAGACAAAATTTGGGGAATTTATTACAAACCTGACATTGAAGGTTTAGGTGTACAAGGTGGAACTTCTCCTTACATAGTTAAAAAACATTTTGATCAAGTTAATGTTGATCCTTATGGAATTGAGTCACCTGAATATCAAACAACAGACGCATTTAGTGAAATGTGGTGTTCAGCTTTAGCGCATTGTCAAAAAAGATTTGAGGGTAAATCTGATTTATATAGAAAAGGACCATCGGGCGGACTTGGATGTATGACACCAGACTCGTTTCCAATCTTTGATAGATTTTTTGAAAACGTTTACATGATTGCAGATGCCAATCATGGTTATAAAATGATTGGGGTCGGAGAACTTGTTGCAAAAGAAATTCTTGGTACTGAAAGTGATTTATTAAAACCATTTAGATTCAACCGTTACGAGAAGGGTGAACTTCACCCTACTTCGAACAGTCCGTTTCCTTGGAGCTAGACTCTAAGCCTAGACACAAATAAATTTTTCAGCTACGTTTGAATAAATTAAATTCATTAAGGGGTGAAAATGACAGATCTAGAGAAACACGTTAACCAGCCAGGTAGAGCGAAATTAGTTAAAAAAGTTAGAGAAAAAATTAATGAACTTGGCATCACTTATATTTATTATCAATTCATTTCTGTAACAGGTAGAGTTGTTGGTAAAGGTATACCAGCAGATCACTGGGAAAGAACAGCTGAAAAAGGATTTCAATTAGTTTACGGTGCTACAGCAAACTTGTTCTTGGATCGTCATAATAATTACATTGGATATGGGCCAGAGGCTATGGAGCTAGTTGGAATACCTGATCCTGAAACTTTTGTTCAATTACCATGGGATAAAAGAGTTGGAAGAGTATTTGTAACTTGTTTTAGAAACAGAGAAGAAAGAAAAAATCCAGGCGGTCATTTAACTTCAGACTGCAGGGGAAATCTAAGAATTTTCATGGATGAATTTAAGAAAAAACATGGTCTAGAATTAAGAGTTGGTACTGAGCCTGAAATGATGTGGTTAACAAAAAATGAGGATGGAACACCTACAGGTAAAGGTTTTTCTAAACCATTCTGTTATCACATTGATCAATTTGAGTCATTAAGACCAGTGTTTATGAAGGTTATTGAGTACGCAAAAGCAATGGGTCTTGATATGATTCAAGGAGATCACGAAGATGCTCCGGGCCAATTAGAGTTAAACTGGACTTACGATAACGTTTTAAGAAATGCAGATAGATTGTCAACCTACAGACAAATTTGTGCTCAAGTTGCTAGAGAACATAATTTAATTGCTTGCTTTATGACAAAACCATTTATGGGTGTTTCTGCTAGTGGTTGTCATACAAACATGTCTTTATGGAAAGGTGGAAAAATAAAAGTTAACAAACTTGGAAATAAAACTCTACCAGGTGTAGAAGAAGTATTTAGTTATGTTGAAGGTGGAACTAATACTTTCATGCCAGATACAAAAGATATGCAATTACCAGGTAAAATTGGTTTGCAATCAATTGCAGGTATCATGAAGCACTTACCAGCATTAACTGCTCTTGGATCTTCAACTGTAAATTCTTACAGAAGATTATGGGATCAAGGTTTTTGGGCTCCTGTTTACGCAGACTGGGGATATCAAAACAGAACTTGTGGTTTAAGAGTTTCTGCTCCAGGAAGATTTGAGTATAGATCAGTAGACTCGATGCATAATCCTTACTTATTAGGTGCTGCTTTATTAAAAGCTTGTGATGAAGGTATAACTAAAAAAATGAAACCAGCAGCTCCAGAATCTAGAAATATTTATGAAGCTCAAAAAGCTGGTAAAGATGTAAAAAAACTTCCATTAAGTTTAGGTGAAGCTTTGGATAGACTGGCAGAGGATGACGTAATCAAATCTGCAATGCCGGATGAAATGTATAAAGTTTTCCATTGGTACAAAAACGATGAGTGGGAAAGATTTCTTGGTGCAACAACACAATGGGATCTGGATACTTATCTTGATTGTCTACCGTAGGTCACAGAAATAGATAGAAAGGGTATAAATATATGTGTGGAATAGCAGGTTTAATTCATAGAGGAAAATCTTCAAATGTTGGAAGTGAATTGCAAGGTATGCTTCAAGCATTAAAACACAGAGGAGAAGATTCAACAGGTTACGCTTTATATGGGGATACCGATGGAAAAAACTTCATCATGCGTTTTAAAGTTGGAGAAAACGTTGGAGAAGGAAGTTCATCAGTTATGGAGGATGTATCTGTTTACGATGAAAGAAAAAAAATTGTAGATGAAACTCTGGCTGAAATGGGAGCTAAAATAGTTAAAGAAGAAAGAACTCTTCCTTACTCTTTAAGATATGAAATTGATTATAACGTTAAAGATCTGTTGGAATTTTCACAACGTATAGAAAGTATTCCGGGTGTTGAAATTCTTTCTATGGGTAAATCTTTAGAAGTGATTAAAGATCTTGGAAACGCTAAAATGGTTTGTGATAGATATAGCTTAGATAAAGTTGTTGGAACACATGCTATAGGTCATGCTAGAATGGCTACAGAATCTGGTGTAGATATCAAATCTGCCCACCCTTTCTGGGGATATCCATTTAGTGATGTATCTGTAGTTCATAATGGACAATTAACAAACTACTGGAATAATAGAAGAGTTTTAGAAAACAAAGGTATGAGATTTATGTCTGAGTGTGATTCAGAATTAATTGCAGTTTATCTTGCTGAAAAAATGAGAGACGGTGCAACTTTAGAGGAAGGAATGAAAGCATCTTTAACTGGTTTAGATGGTGTTTTTACTTATTTTGTTGCAACCAAAGACTCTTTAGGAATGGCAAAAGATACTATGGCTGCAAAACCTTTGGTCTTATATGAGTCTGATGATTTGGTTGCAATGGGATCTGAAGAAATTGCAATTAGATCTGTATTACCACAAGAAATTGATACATATGATCCGTTTGATGGGGAGGTGAAAGTATGGCAAATCTAAAAACAGTGTCGAAAAAATCAAAAGCCCAATCAATGGGTATGCACACTGAGGTTTTAACAGGAAGAACTCAACAAAAATTCTTTAATCCTGATGAAGCAGAAAACTTTTATTACTTTGGCACATACGATGTAGATTTTAATAAAAGAACAGAGCTTGATGTTAAGGACATGACAGCACCTGAGGCTAATAAAGAAATCGATAACTTAATGAGCCAAGGATATGGAACAATAGTAATAAAAAACCCTCAAGGTAAACACAGTCTAGGAGTTGGTATTTTAAATAAACTGAATTTAATTTTTGAAGGAAGTTTAGGGTATTTCGGTATGGGTTCTTGTGATGGTCCGATAGTTAGAATTAATGGAAGAGTTGGATGGTCATGTGCAGAAAATTTAATGGCTGGTAAAGTAGTGATCGAAAAAAATGCTGGTTCTTGTTTTGGTGCGGCAATTAGAGGTGGAGATTTAATTTGCAAAGGTAGTGTTGGTGCCAGAACTGGCATTGATATGAAAGGTGGAACTATAATAATTGGTGGTGATGCTGGTGCCTTTACTGGTTTTATGATGCAAAGAGGAAGAATAATTATTCTTGGTGACGTAGGAATAAACTTAGGTGACTCGATGTATGATGGGACAATTTTCGTAGGTGGAGAAATTGGATCATATGGTAGTGATGCAGTAGACGCTGAATTAACTAAAAGTGATCAAGATTGGCTAAAAAGAAAATTAAAAGTTGCTGAGATTGGTGAAAATTTTGACGTTAGTAAAATGAAAAAAATTGTAGCTGGTAAAAAACTTTGGAATTATGACAATTTGGAACCTACAGAGAAGAAGGGAGCAATATAATGCCTAAGAAAAAATCTAAAAAAGTTAAAAAAAATGGAAAAGGTGTTGGTGGAAAAGCTGATGTCCATGCACATGAAGAAGGTAAAAGAAATAAAAGTTTATTAGGTCACAACGCTATCTTCACACCTGAAGTAATAGACGACATTCATATTAAATCTCAATTAGGAAGATACAGAATGCGAGGAATGGCATTAATGAAAAAAATTCCTACTTTCGATGATTTAGTTTTCTTACCTGGAACACTAACTAGATTTGTAATCGAAGGTTACAGAGAAAAATGTGAAACAAAAACTGTTATTGGACCAAGATGTGAAAATCCAATTGAATTAGATATACCAGTTTATATTACAGGAATGAGTTTTGGTGCCCTTTCTTATGAAGCAAAAACTGCTTTAGCAAGAGGAGCAACTATGGCTGGTAGTGCTACATGTTCAGGTGAAGGTGGGATGATACCTGATGAAAGAAGATACTCTGAAAAATGGTATTACCAATGTATTCAATCAAGATACGGTTTTAATCCACATCATGCACAATTAGCAGATGGGATTGAAGTGTTTATAGGACAAGGTCAAAAAGTTGGAATGGGCGGACACTTAATGGGTCAAAAAGTTACTGACCAAGTTGCTGAGATGAGATCATTACCATCTGGTATTGACCAAAGATCTCCAGCGAGACACCCTGACTGGTTAGGACCAGATGATTTAGCTTTAAAAGTAGAAGAGCTAAGACAATTAACAAAAAATAAAGTGCCAATTCAATTAAAGTTAGGTGCATCTAAAGTTTATGATGATGTGCGGATGGCTGCAAAATGTGATCCTGACTCTATTTATTTAGATGGAATGGAAGGTTCTACTGGAGCCGGCCCACATATCGCTGCTGCAAACACTGGTATTCCTGGTATTGCTGCAATTCGAGAAGCTAGAAGAGCAATCGACGATGTTGGTAAAACTGGAAAAGTAACATTAATTTATGCTGGTGGTGTAAGAGACGGTGCTGATATGGCAAAAGCTTTAGCTTTGGGTGCTGATGCAATTGCGATTGGAACTGGATCTATGATTGCACTTAACTGTAATAAAGATATTCCAGAAGCAAACTTTGAAAAAGAAATGGGTGTAAAAGCAGGTGAATGTTATCACTGCCACACTGGAAGATGTCCAGTTGGTGTTGCAACACAAGATCCTAAGCTTAGAGCTAGATTAAATCCTGATGATGCTGCGCTAAGAGTTTACAATTATCTTCACTCGATGACTTTAGAAGCTCAGTTGTTAGCAAGAGCTTGTGGAAAAACAAATATCCATTCTCTAGAACCTGAAGATTTAGCTGCTTTAACATCAGAAGCATCGGCTTTAGCAAAAGTTCCATTAGCTGGAACTAATTACACAGTTGGTGTTGATAACTACCACAAAATATAGAGGTAACTATGCCAAAGAAAAAAAGTAAAAAAGTATCAAAAACAAAAGAGATTAAAGGTCAGTTAGGTAAAAAGAAAGAGACTGCCAGAGAAAAAATGATTGGTCAGTCTATTGGTTACAGATACGATGTTAATCTTTTACCGGACTATTCTAAGCTAACTCCATTTCTTAAGAAATATATAGAAGCGATGGGATGGGATGATTTAAATTGGTTGGAAGATGTACATATGGGTTATGAAGAAGATAGAGCTGCTGTATTCTGTAGAAATGCAAATGGTTGGGTTACAATTCCAAAGTCAATTAAACTCCCAAACAATCAACAAGATAGGGATATGATAGCAAGAGAACTTTTAGTAAAGTTTCAAATGTCTCCAAAACATCCTCTTGTTGATTTGAAAAAAGCTTATTTAAAATTTTAATATTTCAATTAAAAGTTGATTTTTTTTAAAAACCTAGTGCACAAGCTAGGTTTTTAAAAGTTTTTATATTTGTATAGAATCACAAAATTTAATAGGCTCTCGTAAACTAATATGGAGAGAGAATATGACTGATCAGTTAGGTGCTCTTACAACCATATTTACGGAATTTTACTACTGGGTGACAGTGGTACTGATGTTTTTAATTCACGTCGGTTTCTGTATGTATGAAGTTGGAGCTTCTCGATACAAACACCATCAACATACTCTTATGAAAAATACGATGCTGATACCATTGGTAACAGTAACGTGGTTTTTATTTGGTTGGTGGATTTACTGGGCTTTTCCAACAGGACCTGGATTAGCACCATCAATAATGAATGAAAGTGCTGCACTAGTTACAGATGAATCTGCATTTAGTGCTA
>CACDWM010000018.1 GCA_902556505.1 uncultured Pelagibacteraceae bacterium | reverse complement strand
CAATTAACTGACAACTCAGCCTACTATTATTTTTTGGCTCAAATGCCATATCAAGCATATCTTCTTCACCATCCTCTTTAGCTGGAAGCTTATCTAACCATTCTTCTTTGACATAAACATGGCAAGTAGCACAAGCCATTCCTCCCCCACAATCTGCGTCAATTCCTGGAATATCGTTTTGTATTGCACCTTCCATTACAGTTAGTCCCTTTTGAACATCAATTGTATGCGATTTATTATCGTGCGTGTGGTAAGTAATTTTTGCCATGCGTTATATATAGTTTCTTATCTAAATTGGACAAGTAAGTAAAATCATACTTAGTATATTTTTATATGTTTTGAGCTCCGGGTAGCTCTTTTTTTATAAAATAGCTTTTATCATCTCTTTGCCTAATTAAAGCTGGAATAATTTCTTTATAAGCATCCATTAATCCGTCATTTGGCTTTGGTAATTGATCTTTTATATGATGATGCAACTTATCAAGATTATATGAAGGAACGGTTGGGAACATATGATGAGTTAAATGATATTCCATTTTCCAATATAAAAAACTTAGTATTGGATTTAAATACATTTCACGCGATGTAGCCCTATGATCTTTGATGTTTCTTGCCAAACCTGCATGTTGAGTAAATGCAACAAGTTTGTGTAAAGTTTTTCCGTAAAATTGTGGTAACACAAAATACAATAAAGGCATCCAAGAATAAACTAGTATAGACCACAGAATAATTGAAAACCAAATAGCAACATAAATTCTTGAAATAAAAATTGCCTTTGCTTGTGCATTTTCTGGGATACTATCTTGCATAACTTTTGTTTTAATACCTAGAGCATGTTGAATAACTTCAAATAAAATATGTTTTTTAAAAAATACTAAATCTAAAAATGGAATTATATTTATAATTAATCTTTTTGGTGTTTCTTTTAAATCATTTCCATATTCAATTTCGTGATCAAAAGGATTTTCTGTTGAATAAGTATTTCCATGATGAACAAAGTGTGTATATCTCCATCTAGTTGGTTCAAAGTTAGCCATAAAGGATGAAATATAATAAAAAAATTCATTTAAGAATTTTGATTGAAATGCAGTTTTGTGACCTGTTTCATGCCATAATGGATTAGAGAAAGAATATATGTTTCCATAAACTAAAAACCAAAATACTGACCACCATGTTCCCCAAGTTTGATACGCAAGAATTCCAGTTACCAACAGTAGTCCAAAAAAAACTGAAACATGCTGAAGTCCTTTTATGTCTGATTTCTTAGAAAGTTCTTTAAGAACTTCTTTATCAACTTGGCATTTGTGCCATTTTTCTAATTTAACATCCATAGATAAAAATTATGTATAGTTATTATACATAATTTTAATAAAGGTAAAAAAAAAGGGCAAGTACAAAAATTGTACCTGCCCTTAATTTAAATTTTAGCTAATTACTTAGCTCTTCTTCCGCTTGAACTAGTTGCAGCAGCCCAGATTACTAGACCAAATGCAATTTTGTTAATGAAGTCAGCTAAGTTGTAAACAACGTTTAGTGAGTCAGCGTCTACACCACCAGTTAGGTAACCAAATACATAACCTAATGGGTAAATTGCCCAACCTACTGTAACGATCATTCTCATTGCTCCGAATGCAGTTACAAGAGCTTTGTTACCACTTTTCTGTGCAGCTTTGCCAGCTTCACCTGAGAATACTTCATAAAGAATGTATACCCAACCTGCCATTCCGATGATGAAACCAAGTGTAGCATTAATGTATCCTGCTTCACCTAAGTATCCACCGATTAGCATTACTAATGAACCAATTAACAATCTCCAGAACATTCCAGAGTTTGCTTTACCAATAGCTGCTAGAATTAAATAGAATTCTACCATCTGTAATGGCACAGTGATTAACCAGTCAATGTATCTGTAAACAGTTGGCGAGTCTCCAGTAGCAACCCATACTTCTCTCATGTACATGTAGTGTATGAATGCAATACCAGTTACTAGACCAGCAACAATAACTGATGTTCTCCAGCCTGATGCGACATTGCCTGCTTCCATGAAAAAGAAAGCAGTAGCTGCTAACATTCCCATAGAGATAACCCAGAATGAAATTCCTACGAAGTCATCTTGCATCAACATCGTTGCGTCTGCTGCAATAGCTATACCTGAAAATCCAATCAGAGCCATAGCTGCTAAAGCAAACAGTTTAAGTTTTTTCATAAAAAACTCCCTCTTCGTTAGTTTTTATTTTAGTTTATATAAACTAGACTTAAGTTTCCCTAAGCCAATGTCGCGGTTAATAGCAAATTAAATTAGATAAATGAAGACTTAATTGCGACTAATTCTCATTGATTTTACTTAATTTTTAAAATTAAATACAATTTATAAGTTAAAAATCAAAAAAAATAAGGAATTCGAATCAAATTTTTATGTCTTCAAAGTTTAATGAAATTTACGATAATTCTATAAAAAATCCTGAAAAATTTTGGCAAGAAGCCTCTGAAGATATCTTTTGGTTTAAAAAACCAACAAAAATTTTAAATAAATCTAGCCCTCCTTTTTATAAATGGTTCGAAGATGGAGTCACAAACACCTGTTATAACGCTTTAGACATTCATATTGATCTAGGTGGAGGACAAAAAACAGCTTTAATCTATGATAGTCCTATCACCGGTAACAAAAGTCAGTTCACTTATGAAGAATTAAGAGCAAAAGTTTCTAAATTTGCTGGGGCATTGAAAGCTCAAGGGGCTAATAAAGGAGACCGGGTGATCATTTACATGCCAATGATCCCTGAAGCAGTAATTGCTATGCTTGCTTGTGCAAGGATTGGTGCAATTCACTCTGTTGTTTTTGGTGGATTTGCATCAAATGAGCTTGCAAGTAGAATAGATGACAGCAAAGCAAAAATATTAGTAACTGCATCGTGTGGTTTTGAACCTGGAAGAACAGTTGAGTACAAACCTCTTGTTGATGAAGCAATAAAAATAGCCAATCACAAAATTGAAAAGATGATTTTGTTTCAAAGACCTGGAAATGAGGTCAAGCTAAACGCACCTAACGAGGTCAGTTGGGAAGACGTTGTCTCTAATGCTAAAGATACTGACTGTGTTGAGATGAACTCCAATGAGTTTGCCTATATTTTATATACATCAGGTACGACAGGAACCCCCAAAGGTATAGTAAGAGATATTGGAGGTCACATTGTTGCTCTCAAATGGACTATGAAAAATATCTACAACATAGATACAGATGATATTTGGTGGTCTGCTAGTGATATTGGTTGGATTGTTGGACACTCATATATTGTATACGCTCCATTATTTAAAGGATGCACTACAGTTTTATTTGAAGGTAAGCCTGTAGGAACTCCAGACGCAGGTGCTTTTTGGAAAATCATTTCAGATTATAAAGTAAAATCTCTTTTTACAGCTCCAACAGCTTTTAGAGCAATTAAAAAAGAAGATCCCAATGGTAAGTTTTTTTCAAAATATGATCTAAGCAATTTTGAGAGTTTGTTTCTTGCAGGGGAGAGAGCTGATCCAGACACTATTAAATGGGCTGAAAATTTACTTAAAGTTCCTGTAATAGATCATTGGTGGCAAACAGAGACTAGCTGGGCAATTAGCTCAAATTGCACAGGAATTGAAATGATGGAAACGAAATATGGTTCAGCCTGTAAAGCTGTACCTGGATATGATGTTAAAATCATCAAGCCAGATCAATCTTTAGCTAAACCAAATGAAATGGGAGATATTGTTGTAAAACTTCCTTTGCCTCCTGGCACTTTCCCTACATTATGGAATGCAGATCAAAGATATAAAGAAAACTATATGTCAAATTATGAAGGATACTACCAAACGTATGATGCAGGTCACATCGATGATGATGGCTATATTTGGATAATGTCTAGAACAGATGACATTATAAACGTAGCTGGTCATAGATTATCTACGGGTGCGATTGAAGAAGTTTTATCAGAACACCAATCTGTTGCTGAATGTGCGGTACTTGGAATTGCAGATAAATTAAAAGGTCAATTACCTATTGGATTAGTAGTATTAAAATCTGGTGTTGATCAGGATAATGAAACTATTTCAAAAGAATGTGTTCAAATGGTAAGGAATAAAATAGGTCCAGTTGCTGCATTTAAAGTTGTAATTGTAATTAAAAGATTACCAAAAACAAGGTCAGGTAAAATTTTAAGAGGAACAATAAGAAAAATTGCAGATGGTATTGAATATAAAATTCCTCCTACAATTGATGATCCTGCAATATTGACAGAAATAAAAGAGGATTTAATTAAACATAAAATTTTAAACAATGGTTAAAACATATTTATTTCTTGCAGGTGCAGTGTTTTTTGAGGTTGCTGGTACTATGTTGTTACCTGTAACTCAAAATTTTACAAAACTAATCCCAACAGCTGCTCTTGCATTCTTTTATCTTTGTGCTTTCTATCTTTTAACTTTTGTAGTAGATAAGATTCCTATTGCTATTATGTATGCAACATGGAGTGGTCTTGGAATTTTTACTATCGCAATCCTTGGATATATATTTTTTAAACAAACTTTGGCTTGGCAAGCAATAATGGGACTATTCTTAATAGTGATAGGTATAATTTTAGTAAATAGTTTTACTGGAAAACTTAGCTAAACTGTAAAGGTGTACCGTCAGGATCACCTAAAATTTTTCCATCCTGCATTTTAATTTTTCCTGCAATAATCGTATGGGTAGGTGTTCCTTTAAATTTAAATCCATTAAATGGTGACCACTTACATTTACTTTCAATATTTTCATTTTTGATCTCAATAGTTTTGTTCATATCTACAATAGTAAAGTCTGCATCGTAACCTTCTTTAATAAATCCTTTGTTTTTAATTCCAAAAATCTTTACTGGATTTTCACAAACAAAGTTAATTAATTGGTTAAGAGATAATTTTCCATCATTAATATGATTTAACATTACAGGCATTAAGGTTTGAACTCCTGGCATCCCTGAAGGAGTATTTGGATATACCTTATCTTTATTTTCCTTTAAATGAGGAGCATGATCTGACCCAATTGTATCATTAAAGTTATTTCTCACCCCATACCACAATCTATCATAATGAGATTTATCTCTAAGTGGTGGGTTCATCTGAGCATAAGTCCCCAGCTTGTCATAACAATCTGGAGCATAAAGTGTTAAATGCTGAGGGGTGATTTCGAATGTAATGTTACCTTTGTGTTGAGATAGGAAATCAATTTCTTCTTTTGTGGTAATATGAAGCACATGGGCTTTTTTATTATGCTTTTCTGCAATTCGAACAATTCGTCTTGTAGATGCTATTGCACATTCTGCACTTCTCCATATAGGGTGCGTATGAACATCGCCCTCTTTTATTAATTTCTTGTTTACATTTAAAATTGCCTCGTCTTCAGAATGAACTGCAACTACTTTTGATGCATTTTGAAAAACCTTATCTATGTCGTCTTCTTCAGCAACCAATAAATTACCAGTTGAAGATCCTGCAAAAAGCTTAATACCACAACAACCTTCTAAACCCTCTAGGCTTGCTAAGTCATCCGCATTGTCTGCTGTTGCTCCAAAATAAAAAGCATAATTGGAATACATTCTATTTTTAGCTAGATCTAATTTTCTTTGAAATTCCTTCATGTTAGAAGTTGGTGGATTAGTATTAGGCATTTCAAATACACTTGTAATACCCCCTGCTATTGCTGCTCTACTTCCTGAATGAAGATCCTCTGTATCTGTTGATCCTGGTTCTCTAAAATGTGTTTGAGTATCTATGCAACCAGGCAATACTGTATGGCCTTCTACATTAATAGTCTCTTTTGATTCTTCTGAAATTTGTCCAATCTGTTGAATTTTTCCATCTTTTATAGCAACATCAACATCTTTTAATTCACCATCGATGTAACATTGTCCGTTTTTAATTATAAGATCTAACATTTTGAGAAATTGTTATTATATTACATTTTATAATTAATCAATTATGAATATAAAAAACGTTTACATTTTAGAAGATAGAGCAATTCTTTACATTAACGGAGAAGATGCAAAAAATTTTCTTCAAAATCTTATCAGTAATGACATAAACAAAGTAAGCGATGTAAATAGTTGTTTTAGTTCATTACTTACACCCCAAGGTAAATTTTTATATGAATTTATAATTGTAAAACATAAGTCTGGGTATCTTTTGGATTGTGAAAAACCTCAGGCAGACGAGTTATTCAAACAATTATCACTATATAAACTAAGATCAAAAGTTGAAATTCTGAATTTAAGTAATGAATTTGTAGTAGCAGCATTTTCTCATGAAAAATTCTTAACTTTTGATGGAGCGAAAGATCAAACTGGATGTACAATTAAATATAGAGAAGATCCAATTTTTTTAGATCCAAGAAATAAGGATTTAGGAGCTAGATTAATTATTAATTTAGAAAAACTTTATTTATCTTTAAAAAAATTAGATCTTCATGATGCAAACCTGAAAGAATATTATTCATTAAGTCATAGCCTTGGAATAGTTCCAAAAGACTTAAATAAATTAAAAGACAAATTGTTTGGAATTGAATGTAATTTTGAAGAATTAAATGGAATTGATTTCAAAAAAGGGTGTTATGTTGGCCAAGAAAATACAGCTCGAATTAAATTAAAGAATAAACTTTCAAAAAGATTGTTTCCAATAAATGTAATTAATGGAAAACTGTACGAAGGTGAAAGTATTTATAACAATGAAATTGAAATAGGTAAGGTTTTAATTGATAGCGATTACCCTTTTGCTTTAATTAAATACTTAAACAAAAACTTTGATGAAAAAGCAAATTTTAAAACTAAAGAAGCTTCAATAAATATCAATAAGCCTAATTGGATAAAAAGCTAATTTTCTTATTTAAATAAATAAATAATCATTAAAATAATTAAAACTACAATAATCCAAATACTGAGATTTTTAAGAAATTGATTTAATTTAGAATTTGATTGTAAAAAACTTGGTAGAACTAAAAGCAAAACTCCAACCATAAATATTACTGAAAGAAATTTATCCATCAAAAACTCCTGTATAAAATTCACTTTGGTGCGGTCGGAGAGACTCGAACTCTCATGGACTAGGTCCACACGGCCCTCAACCGTGCCTGTCTACCAATTTCAGCACGACCGCGATATGTCTCATAATAAATGAATGACAATCATGATACAAATTGGTAAAAATCCCCATGGAATTTACACAAGAAGTACGTAAAGCAACAGATCCTATTTATCAAAAAATTTCTAAAGTTATGCCAGAAATTGAATGGTCAGTGCATGCCCCATACATTTATAAAATTAATAAATTAAAAAAAGAAAAAAATGCAGTAATTCTAGCTCATAATTATCAAACACCAGAAATCTATCATGGAGTAGCAGATTATTCCGCTGACTCACTTGCGTTAGCAATTGAAGCTTCAAAAACTTCAGCTGATATTATTTTAATGGCTGGAGTTCATTTTATGGCAGAGACTGCAAAATTAATGAGCCCTGAAAAAAAAGTTATCCTTCCAGATATGGACGCTGGTTGTTCTTTATCATCATCTATTACAGGTGAAGATGTTAGATTATTAAAAGAAAAATATCCTGGAGTTCCAGTTGTATCTTATGTCAACACGTCAGCAGAAGTTAAAGCTGAAACCGATGTATGTTGCACATCTGCTAATGCAGTTAAAATAGTTAAATCACTTGGTGTTAAAAGAGTAATATTTTTGCCTGATGATTATTTAGCTAAATACGTAGCTTCACAAACAGATGTTGAAATTATTTCTTGGAAAGGAATTTGCATTGTTCATGATCAATTTAATAAAAAAGAAATAGAGGATATAAGAAAAAATAATCCAGGAATAAAAATAATTGCACATCCAGAGTGCCCACCAGATGTAATTGAAGCAAGTGATTTTGCAGGATCCACTTCTGGAATGATTAAATATGTAAAAGATAATCAGCCAAAAAAAGTAATGATGGTCACTGAGTGCTCAATGAGTGACAATATTCAGATAGAAAATCCGAATGTAGACTTTGTTAAACCATGTAATATGTGTCCTCACATGAAAAAAATTACACTTCCAAAGATATTAGATTGTTTGGAAAATGAGACTGGTGAAATTATCATGGACAAAGAAACGATTGATAAAGCCAGAATATCTGTAGAAAGAATGGCAGTAATTGGCAGATAATTAAGTGTCAAAAATAAAACTAAGCAAAGAATTTATCAAAAGTACTGTTAAGCTAGCATTGAATGAAGATCTTTACCCTTCAGGAGATATTACTTCAAGTTTAATTAATAATGATAATATTGTTACTGTTAAATTAATTTCAAATCAAAAAGCTATTGTTGGAGGATTGTTATTTGCTAAACAAACCTTTGAATTAATTGATAATAAAATAAAATTTGTCACTAAAATAAAAGATGGTTCAAGAACTAAAAAAGGATCATTAGTTGCTTTAATAAAGGGTAAAGCAAAAAATATTTTAATTGCTGAGAGAGTTGCATTAAATTTTATGTCTCACATTTCTGGAATCGCAACTAAAACAAATGAGTTTGTTAAATTAGCAGGAAAAAAAACTAAAATTTGTTGTACAAGAAAAACAATCCCAAATTTAAGAGTAATCCAAAAATATGCTGTTAAATTAGGAGGTGGTATAAACCATAGATTTAATTTAAGTGATGAATTTTTAATTAAAGACAATCATGTTGCGAGTTCAGATTTAAAGAGTTTAGTTTTAAAAGCGATTAAAAATAAAAAAGGAAAAAAAATTACTGTTGAAATTGATACAATCAATCAACTTAAATCTATATTAGGTCTAAAATTTAATACTGTTCTTCTAGACAACATGAGTATTAGAAACTTAAAAAAAAGTGTTAAGATTGCTAAAAAGTATTATGAAACTGAAGCGTCAGGGAATGTTTCTTTAAAAACTGTTAAAGCTGTTGCGTCTACTGGAGTTAACAGAATTTCTGTTGGAAGTATAACACACAGCGCTCCTGCAATAGACTTTAAGTTGGAAATTTAATTCACAAACTTTGATAGATCTGGCTTAAAATAATTAGGTCCTTTCATGACTTTACCAGACTCATTGTAAATTGGTTTTCCATTTTCATCTAACTTACTCATGTTGGAGTTTTGTACCTCGTCAAAACATTTATCCAAATCAATTCCAAAGGCGTGCCCTGCTCCATAAGTTACGTATAATATATCTGTTAGCGCATCAGCTACTTCCAATAAATCCTTGTTATTCATTGCTTCTGTAAGTTCTTCTAGTTCCTCTTTAATTAGGTCTAATCTTAATTTATTTATTTTATCAGTACTAAATGAAGGTTTAGTTTTAACCTCCTGCCCAAAAGTTTTCATGAAAGCGCCTACTTTGCTAAAATTCGACATAATGCTCCTGTATGTTTTTTAAAATTTATTGTATGTTAATAATTATTTGTTACTTAAAAATTAATCAATGAAATTAAGAAAAGAATTTGACAGTATTGGAAGCATAAATGTTCCTAATGATAAATATTGGGGTGCATCTACTCAAAGATCTAATAAGTTTTTTAATATTGGTAAAATTTTAGTTAATATTTCAATCATTAAATCAATAGCTATCATTAAAAGATCAGCCGCTATAGTTCACGCTAAAGACAAATTAA
>CACDWM010000017.1 GCA_902556505.1 uncultured Pelagibacteraceae bacterium | reverse complement strand
GATCACGTAAACAAGTCTCAATCTACAAATGATGTTTTTCCAACTGCAATGCACATCTCTATTGCTAAAGAGACTATTTCTAAAATGCTGCCTAGCTTAAAAATTTTAGAAAAGGAGCTAAAAAGAAAATCTAACGAGTTTAAGAATATAGTTAAAATTGGAAGAACACACCTTCAAGATGCAACTCCACTTTCACTAGGACAAGAATTTTCTGGATATCATTTTCAAGTTAAAAAAAGTATTGAAAGAATAGAATATGCTTTAAAAGAAATATTATTTCTCGCTCAAGGTGGTACTGCTGTAGGCACAGGAATAAATTCTAAGAAAAATTTTGATAAAAAAATTGTTAAAGAAATTGCTAAATTCACTAAAGTAAAATTTAAACCAGCTCCAAATAAATTTGCCGAGCTTGCAGCTCATGATGCAATCGTAAATTTTTCTGGTGCATTAAATACCTGTGCAGTGGCGTTAATGAAAATTTCAAATGATATAAGATTTTTAGGTTCGGGTCCTAGAGCTGGGTATGGAGAATTGATTTTACCTGAAAACGAACCTGGTTCATCAATAATGCCAGGGAAAGTTAATCCAACTCAATGTGAAGCGGTAACAATGGTTTGTGTTAAAGTTATTGGAAACCACAATGGAATTACTATGGCGGGGTCTCATGGACATTTTGAACTAAATGTATTTAAACCATTAATTGCCCATAACATCTTGCAATCTATCGACTTAATTGCTGACAGCACAAAAAATTTTGCTTTGTATTGTGTCAAAGGAATAAAAGCTAATAAAAAGAAAATACAGGAGCATCTTGATAATTCATTAATGCTTGTTACTGCACTAGCTCCACATATTGGATATGATAATGCTGCAAAAATTGCAAAAACTGCCCTAAAAAATAATACAACTTTAAAGCATGAAACTTTAAAGACAGGACTAATAACCAAAAAAGAGTACGATAAAATTGTTAATCCTAAAAAAATGATTTATCCAGCATAACTCTTAATTGCTGCATTTAATAAGTTTTTAAAATAAATTTTATTTTGGAGATCATCTTGTTTTAATATTACGTTGTTTAAAATTCTATTAACGTTTTGATTAATTTTATTGTCAATTTTAATATCTTTTAACTCGGCTATTTTTTGGTCAAAATTATAAGTAAAATTTAAATCAATTTGATTAATTTTGTTCCTATAATTTTTTGGTGTTAGAAGAAATTGATACAACTTATTAAATTCTTTAATTTTTATCTTAAGCTTGCCATCCAGGACTAATTCTCCATTTCTAACAAAAATTAAACTTTCCAGTAATTCAAAATCTGCAATATCTCTCCATTCAAATTTTGTCTTATCTGTATCGATTAAACCTTCTTGGATTTTTAAATTTAACTTGATATTTTTAAAGTTAGAATTTTTATAAATACTGTCTGCGTTAATATTTAATTTAAAATCAATATTTTTATTATTAAATATTTCTGTTTTCAGAAGTTGAGCTACAATAGCATTAGAACTAAATAGATAATTTAAATTTATTTTATCTGAATTACCCTCTAAATTTGCATAAAAAGGTTTGAAATTAAATTTGCCTTTATAGGAAACATTTGGTTGATCAATTTTATCAAATATATGAAAATCAAATGAATTTTTTTCAATTTTATAATCTACAAGTCTTTTTGTTTTATTTAAATTAAGTTTTGATTTACCAATTTTTTTATTATTCTCAAAGATCAATTCATTTTCAATATTGAACTTCATTAAATCAAGATTAATTGTAGATAAATTTTTCTTGTTATTTTCATTAAAAAAAGTTTCTACTGAAAAAGGAATATTAAATATTTCATTATCCGAATAGAAAATATTTTTTAATTCTTTTGAGTCAAAATAATATTTCATCTTAAAAATTTTGGTTATAAACAAAACTTCATCCTCCACATGTTTAAAAAAAACATTACTATTATAAATTATTATATTTCCATCTTGGAAATCTCTATTTAATAGCTCTATAAAGAAATTATAATTTTTTGTATTAAAATTAAAATTTGCTTTTTCTAAAATCGTATCTCTTATTTCAATATCTTTTAGTGAGAAAAGATTATCAAATGATATGAAAATTTTTAATTTACTAATTTCGGCAATTTCTTTTTTATTATCAAGAATTATAGAGTCCGTAGTTATGAAATGGGGTCTGGGAAAAAAGTTATATTTTATATTTTGAGAAAATTTAAAATTTAAATCATATTTGACTTGAAGTTCATTTTTTAATTTTTTTGAAATATCAGTTTGATTAAAAAAAGTAGGTAATAATAAATAAGATACAAAAATAACAAAAAGTGCGACAAAAGTTAAAATTATTTTATTATTTTTTAATAAATAACTTAAATTTTTAAAATTTAACTTGTTTAAATTTTTTTCTAAAAGATTATTAATAAAATTATTAATGTTTTTTAAATGTTTTACAAAAAAATTTGTTTTACTCATAACAATCAGAAAATCTTATAAAGGATTATTTTAAATGATAAACAAAGATTATTTAGAAAATTTAAATGATGCCCAAAAAGAAGCTGTTCTTCATCTAGATGGCCCACTTTTGATTGTGGCTGGGGCCGGATCTGGAAAAACAAAAGTTTTAACTTCTAGAATTGCTAATATTATTAAAGAAAAAAAGGCATTTCCAAATCAAATCTTGGCAGTAACATTTACAAATAAAGCGGCTAAAGAGATGCAAAATAGAGTCAGCAAAATACTTGGCTCTACCGCAGTCGGACTTTCGTGGCTAGGCACATTTCATTCTATTTGTGCTAAACTATTGCGAAAACATGCTTCAGCAGCAAATCTTAATTCAAATTTTACTATAGTAGACACAGATGATCAAATCAGACTTATAAAAAATATTTGTAAGGCTGAAAATATTGATATCAAACAATTGTCTCCAAGATTTATATTAGCAATAATTGATCGTTGGAAAAATAAAGGATTTTATCCAAATGAAGTAGTAATAAATAAAAAAGATCTTTATGAAAAAACAATTCTTCCACTTTATAAAACTTATCAACAAAAATTAACTGACCTTAACTCTTGTGACTTTGGAGATCTTATTTTGCATGCTGTTAAAATTTTAGAATTTAATGCAGATATTAGAGAAATATATTCAAAAAATTTTAAATATATTCTTGTCGATGAATATCAAGATACAAATTTTATTCAAAGTAAATGGCTTTATCTGCTTTCAGAAAGAAATAAAAATATTTGCTGTGTAGGTGATGATGATCAATCGATTTATAGTTGGAGGGGTGCAGAAATAAAAAATTTTTTAGAATTTGATCAAGTTTATAAAAATACAAAAGTAATAAGATTAGAGCAAAATTATAGATCTTCTCAGAATATTTTATCTGTGGCTTCAGACCTTATTTCTAATAATCAAAATAGAGTTGGGAAAACGTTGATTACTACAATGGAAGAGGGTGATCCAGTGCAATTAAACTGTTTTAAAAATGGTAAAGATGAAGCAATTGGGATTTCTGATGAAATTGAAAAAAAAATAAAAAAAAAGTTTTCGTATAATAATATTGCAATTTTAGTTAGGGCTATTTTTCAAACACGTGAATTTGAGGAAAGATTTCTTAAAATTGGTATGCCTTACAGAATATTGGGTGGTACAAAATTTTACGAAAGAGCTGAAATTAAAGATTGTGTTGCATATTTAAGATTAATTCATCAGGAAAAAGATGACTTGGCTTTTGAAAGAATAGTGAATAACCCTAAGAGATCAATAGGTGACGGTACTTTAAAAAATATTCATGAGTTTGCTAAGGAAAATAAATTAAATTTAGAACGAGCATCAATAAAAATGCTTGAACAAAATTTAATCAAACCGAAAGCTAAAATTGGTCTTAGTTTATTTATCAATTCTTTGATTAAGTGGAGAAACGATTTAATTGTAAAAAAATCAAGTCATATAAAATTATTACAGATTGTTTTGGATGAATCAGGATATTCAGCAATGCTTAAAAATAAAAAAGACTTGGATAATGAAAATAGATTAGAAAATATTAAAGAGTTATTAAGTGCAATGAAAGAATTTGACAATCTAGAAAGTTTTTTAGAACACGTTTCTTTAGCAACGTCTGTAGATCAGGAATGGGATGGTGAAAAAATTAACATGATGACTATGCACGCAGCAAAAGGTTTAGAGTTTGATGTTGTATTTTTACCTGGATGGGAGGAAGGATTGTTTCCACATCAAAAATCTATCGAAGAAAAAGGTCAAAATGGCCTAGAGGAAGAAAGACGGTTAGCATATGTAGGAATTACAAGAGCAAAGAAAAAAGCTATAATTTCCTTTTCAATGAATAGATTTTATCAAGGAGATTGGATTGATAGCATGGCTTCAAGATTTGTTGATGAACTTCCAGAAAAGCATATAGAAAAAAACTCCTTCTTTGATGAGGAAAATAATAATGATGATGATTTTGATTTTAATCAAGATTTTGAAATTGAGGAAGGTAAAAGAAGTCCTGGTTGGATAAGGTATCAAAAAAGAATTAAATGAGAAATTATTTAAAATTATTAAGAGATAAATTTAAAAAATATGAAATTGATGGCTATGTAATTCCAAAGAATGATGATTTTTTTACAGAATATTCAAAATTAAATCGATTAGAAGTTATTTCAAATTTTAGTGGATCTGCTGGTCTAGCTATAATTCTTAAAAATAAAAATTATTTATTTACCGATGGAAGATATACAATTCAAAGTAAAATTGAGAGTGGAAAAAATTTTAAAATTTTTGGCTTCGAAAAATTAATAAATTGCAGTTTATTTAAAAATCTTACACTTGGTATAGATCCAAAGTTATTCACAAATACCCAAATAAAAAGTTACTTCTTAAAATACAATAAAATAAGACATATTGAAAAAAATCTAATTGATGAAATTAAAAAACAAAAAGAAAATGCTACTATCCCTTTTTTTTCTTTAGACAAAAAAATTGTAGGTGAAAGTATTAATTCTAAATTAAGTAAAATAACTAAATACTTAAAAAAAAACAAATCAGATTATATTTTTATTACTGCACCAGAAAATGTAGCTTGGATTTTAAATATAAGAGGCAATGATGGCCCTAACAGTCCTGTTCCTAATTCAAGATTAATCATAAGCAAATCTAAAAAAATATTATTAATAAGTAATTTAAAAAAATGTAAAAATTTATTAAAAAATAAAACTATTAAGAAAAATGAATTTCTAGATTTAAGTGACTTACCAGAAAAAATATTAAAATTTAAAGGAAAAAAATTTATTGTAGACGATAAATCTTGCTCAATATTTTATGAAAATCTAATTAAATCAAAAAATAAAATTATTAACAGAGAAGATCCTACCTATCTCCTTAAATCAATTAAAAATAAAACTGAAATCAAGAACATGATTAATGCTCATATCTTGGACGGTGTAGCATTAACAAAATTTTTATATTGGATAAAAAAAATTAATAAAAAAAAAATTAATGAAGTTGAAGCTGCACAAAAATTAGAGAAATTTAGAAAATTAAATAAAAACTTTCTATATCCTAGCTTTGATACTATTGCAGGATCTGGGAGAAATGGTGCAATTGTTCATTATCGAGCAAAAAAAGAAAATTGTAGAACTATTAATAAAAAAGATATTTTACTGTGTGACTCAGGTGGTCAGTATAAATATGGAACAACTGATGTTACAAGAACAATTTGTTTCTCAAATCAAAAACAAAACGTCAAAAATATTTTCACTAAAGTTTTAAAAGGTCACATTGCTGTAGCTACAAGCGATATAAATAAAGACGATATCGGTAAAAAAATTGATAAAAGAGCAAGAAAATTTTTAATTGAAAATAAGTTAGATTATGCACATGGTACAGGACATGGGGTAGGTTTTTTCCTTAATGTTCACGAGGGACCACAGGCAATTACAAAAATAAACACCGTAAAAATAAGAGAGGGAATGATTTTAAGTAATGAGCCAGGGTACTATAAAACTAACGAATATGGAATCAGGATTGAAAATTTAATTTATGTAAATAAAAAAAATGGAAGATTGTTTTTTGAAAACTTAACATTAGCACCAATAGAAAAGGATTTGATCAATTTTGATTTATTAACAGTTAATGAAAAAAACTATCTATTTAAATATCATTTAGAAGTTTATTCAAAAATATCTGAATATTTAAGTCAAAATGAGAGAAAATGGCTAGCTAGTTTTATTTAGCATTTTCAAAAATTCAGCTTGGTCTATAACATTTATTTTAAGCTGTTTGGCATTATCTATTTTCTTCTTAGTAGGTTTATCTCCTATTATTAAATAATTTAATTTCTTGGATACGCTACTAACTGTTTTGCCAGAATTTTCTTCAATCAAAGATTTAACTTCGGCTCTACTAATTCCATTTAATTTACCTGTAACTAAAAAAGTCTTATTTTTTAACAATCCATCATTAGAATTTTGAATAGCATTTTTTACCACTAAAACTTTTTCTAATTCATTCAAAACCTTTAGGTTTGCCTCATTTGAAAAAAAACTTTTAATTGAATTTACTTGTGTTTCACCAATTCCATCAATATTCAACATTTCTTCGTAATCACTTTTTTTAGATAAACTTTTAAATTTTGAAAATGACATAAAGTGTTTTGATAAAAGCTTAGCATTTTCTAATCCAATATGTCTGATCCCTAATGAGTAAATTAACCTCTCTAAAGAAATATTTTTTTTTTGATTAATTGAATATTTTAAATTTTGAACGGATAATTTTCCCCAGCCTTCTAGATTTTCAATTTTAGTGTAATCTAATTTAAATATATCATGAGGAAATTTTATAAATTTTAATTTCCAAAAATTTTCAACTATTTTTTTTCCAAAACCATCTATATTAAAAGCCTCTTTTGAAACAAAGTGTTTTAATTTTTCAATTGAAATTTTATCACAATTATAGCCTTCACTTGAACATCTCCTTACCGCATCAATCTTTTTTGTAATTTTATTAAATTCTTTAATTGTTTTTGATCCACATGATGGACAATTTTCTGGAAAAATAAATTTTTTTGAATTCTTTAACCTTTTATTTATATCTACAGAAAGTATATGAGGTATAACATCTCCTGCTCTCTCTATAACAGCTGTATCACCAATTCTTATATCTTTTCTATTTATCTCGTCTTCATTATGCAGTGTTGCATTAGAAACAACAACTCCACCAATAGTTATTGGTTTAATTTTTGCTACTGGCGTTAACGCTCCAGTTCTACCAACTTGAATTTCAATATCCAGTATTTTAGAAATTGCTTTACTTGATGAAAACTTATGAGCTATTGCCCATCTTGGAGCATTAGCTACATTTCCCAATCTTTTTTGCATTGCGAAATCATTAACCTTATAAACAATGCCATCTATATCAAAATCTAGGTTTGCTCTTTTTTTCTCAATTTCATTATAATTTTCAATTAAATTTTTCACTCCAGAGATTAATTTATTTAATGGATTTGTTTTAAATCCCCATTTACTTAATTTATTGATAAAATCAGACTGATTTTCTACTAACAATCCTTTTTCGAAACCAAAAGTGTATGCAATAAATTTTAATGGGATTTTTTGTGTATCACTTGGATTTTTTTGTCTCAAAGATCCAGATGCAGCGTTTCTGGGATTTGCAAATTTATCATTTAAATTTTTGAAATCACTATTTTGAATAAATACCTCTCCTCTAATATCTATTTCGTCAGGAAAATCTTTAAATGAAATAGCTTTTGGTATATCCCCTATAGTTGCAAGATTTTCAGTTATATCTTCTCCCTCTTTTCCATCTCCTCTAGAAAGTCCCTTATAAAACTTTCCTTTTTTGTATGTTAGTGAAGCAGATATCCCATCAATTTTTGGTTCTGCATTATAATAAATTTTATTTTTTTCTTTTAATGATAAAAAATTTTTAATTTTTTTTTCAAAATTATACAAATCTTCCTCAGAAAAAGCATTTCCTAAAGACAGCATAGGTACTTTGTGCAATGACTTTTTAAAATTTTTTGAAGGTTCATAACCAACAACTTTCGAAGGAGAATTTTCTGAATTTAAGAAATTATAATCAATTTCAAGTTGTAAGATTTCTTGCTTTAAATTATCGTAAACTTGATCGTTAACAATTGG
Organism: uncultured Pelagibacteraceae bacterium; assembly: GCA_902556505.1. Classification (GTDB taxonomy): domain Bacteria; phylum Pseudomonadota; class Alphaproteobacteria; order Pelagibacterales; family Pelagibacteraceae; genus Pelagibacter. The sequence goes on along the minus strand of CACDWM010000017.1, from coordinate 2,166 downwards.
ATTACTTTTATCATAATAATTAGCATTATATTTTTTTATTAATTTAATTTTATCATTATATTTTTTTTGAATTTCTTTTTTTTTCATCTCAATTAAATAGAGATTTAAATTTTTTAATAATGTTATTATCTTCTTTTTTTATTTGAGCCTTTTTATAATTTTTGTCAAAGACGCTATAAGAATTTTCATACCACTTTGATGATTGGTAATTATAACCTAATAAGGCTGCATACTTCTTAGCCTCATCTTCTAATCCAATAATATAATAAATTTCTACTAATCTATGAAGCGCCTCCTCAACATATATTGTGGTTTGATAGTTGTCAGTTACAAATTTAAATCTATTAATTGCTGCAACCCATTTATTTTTATCAAAGTAATATCTGCCTATAAACATTTCCTTGGCTGCAAGTATATCATAAATTAAATCTAACTTAAATTCTGCATCAATTCCAAATTCTGTATTTGGATAATTTTTTGCTATTCTTTCAAATATCGTTTTTGAATTTTGAATAGAGTTTAAATCTTTTTTTTCATCGACAATTTGTTCATAATAAGATAAACCCAGCAAATATTCTGCATACACTATATCTTTATGTTTTGGATAAACTCTTAAAAATCGATCTAATTCAGCAATAGCATCAGAATAATAATTTTGTAAATAATATGCGTACGCTGCCATTAATGCAGCTCGTGGAGCTACGTCTGATTGAGGAAATAAAATTTCAGCTTCATTAAATTTTTTTGCTGCGAATATAGCATCTCCTTTCTCTAGCTCTTTCATTCCTTCCTGGTATGCTTCAATCATTTGAAATTCCAAGTTGGTTTCTTTTATGGATGATTTCTCAATTACTTTCTTTGAACAAGAAGCACAAAATAATAATATAATAAATATTTTAATCAAACTGTTCATTAGTAATTGCTTTTATACTCTTAAATTTAATTTTTGAAAAATATTTCTTTATTAATAGACTATAGAATTACTAGGCTATAGATTTTAATATATTTCTGTTAATTAATGTGTGTGGGAGGTTTTTTTCTTTTATCTCCAGAATTGAAAAATTTTCTTTATTTTCAAAAACTTTTCTTAAAAGCTGATTGGTTAAATAATGTCCTCCTTGTGAACATTTAATCGAAGCGACTATTCTAAAACCCGAGGTATATAAATCTCCAATGCAGTCTAATATTTTATGATTAACAAATTCTTTTTCATTTCTTAAACCTTCTGAATTTAAAACCTGCTCTCCTTTAACCACAACTGCATTATCTAAACTGCCACCCTTGGCTAACCCATTTTTTTTAATTAGCTCTATATCCTCAAATAAACAATATGTCCTTGAATTATAAATATCTGTTAAGTCATCTTCATAAACTTTAACTTTATTACTTTGATTTCCAATTATTTTATTATTATATTTGAGCTCAAAATCTATATCGAGACTGAGTGTTGATGGCTTGATGCTAATATACCTATCTCCGTCAGAATATCTTACTTCTTTATTTATTTTTATTATTTTTATTGGTGAGTTATTTATTTTAAACCCAGCTTTTATAATTCTTTCTATAAACTCCTTTGCTGAGCCATCTAGAATTGGAACTTCTTCATTATCAATTTCAACTAAAGCATTATCTATCCCTAGGCCGAATAAAGCTCCCATCAAATGTTCTATAGTAGATACTTTTACACCAAAATCATTTTCTACAGTTGTGTTTAAAGATGTATTAGTTACATTCATAAAACTTGGGTAAACTATGTTATTTACTTTTAAATCAGTCCTTTTGAAAACTATTCCAAAATTATCTTCGGCTGGTTTAATACATACATTAACGTTTAATCCACTGTGAAGAGCAACCCCGCTAAAGGTTACATTATTTTTTATTGTTTTTTGAGTTAGGTAAGACACACGCAAGTTTTAATGGGAATTAAACAGAAATAGAAAACAACAAATATTACCAGAAAAAACAATTTTAGCTAAATAGTTGAAAAAATCTTTCGAAAAAGCCAACTTTTTTGTGATTTCTAGGTATGATCATAACTTCATTTTCATTATATCCATTCAAAATTTTATTTGTCATTTCAGATATATCAATATTTTCTTTAAAGAAATTTCTAATATAATTTCCGTCTAAATATTTGATTATCTTAATTTGATAATTTTCTAAAAT
>CACDWM010000016.1 GCA_902556505.1 uncultured Pelagibacteraceae bacterium | reverse complement strand
GAAAAATAAAAGCAAAATTTGGTGGCTCTGATGCAGGGCATAACGGAATTGCATCAATAGATAAATTTATTGGTAAAGATTATTCAAGAGTACGAATAGGAATTGGTAAACCAAAAGATAAAATGGAAGTTAGTGATTTTGTTCTTCAAAATTTTGACGAGGATGAAATGCTTGGATTGGAAAAAATTACAAATAACATCACAGATTCTATTTCAATACTTATCGAAAAGAAATTAGATTTATTCTCTAGCACTGTGAATAATAAATAATGAGTTTTAAATGTGGAATTGTTGGTTTGCCTAATGTGGGTAAATCTACACTCTTCAATGCTCTAACAAACTCAAGCAAAGCCCAAGCTGCAAATTTTCCATTTTGTACGATAGATCCTAATGTGGGAGTAGTCCCTGTTCCAGATAAAAGATTGAACAAATTATCAGAAGTTTCAAAATCAAAAAAAACAATAAATACAACTATTTCATTTGTAGATATAGCTGGTCTTGTGAAAGGTGCATCTAAAGGTGAAGGATTAGGCAATAAATTTCTGTCCCACATAAGAGAAGTTGATGCAGTTATTCATATGATTAGATGCTTTGACTCAGATGATATTCAAAATGTTAATCCTGATGTTGACCCAATAAGAGATCTTGAGATCATTGAAACTGAAATGATGTTAGCTGACCTAGAATCTATCCAAAAAAGACTTGAAAAAAAATAATAAGAAAAATGTAGACGAGGATCAGCTTAAAATTTTAGAGATTGCATTAGACTGTATTAATAATGATAAAGATATATCAACATTAAATTCTCAATTTGATACAAAACAACTTAATCAAAGTGGTCTTTTATCAATAAAACCAAAGATTTTTGTTTGCAATGTAGATGAGCAAAGCGTACAGGATGGAAATCAATATACTAAAAACTTTATTGAAAAATTCGGAAAAGATAACACTCTGATAGTTTCTGCAGACATAGAAAACCAAATAAATGAATTGGCAGAAGATGAAAAAAAAAATTATATGGATATGATTGGTTTAAAAGATACAGGTCTTAGTATGTTAATTCAAAAAGGCTATAAAATTTTAGAACTTGATACGTATTTTACTTCTGGACCTGAAGAAACAAGAGCTTGGACTATACAAAAAAATTGTACTGCTCCTAAGGCTGCAGGAGAAATTCATACAGATTTTGAAAAAGGTTTCATTAGAGCTGAAACTATATCTTATGAAGATTTCGTTGCTAATGATGGATGGGTAAATTCTAAAGCTAATGGAAAAATGAGATTAGAAGGTAAAGATTATATTGTGAAAGATGGAGACGTACTAAACTTCAGATTCAACACGTGACCATATCTTTTTCATACTAAAGTAAACTAAAACAGTAAGAATAATTAAATAGACTATCGCTTTAAAGCCCATCTGATGTCGAGCTTCTAAATGAGGTTCAGCAGACCACATTAAGAAAGTCGTTACATCTTTCGACATCTGTTCTACTGTTGCATTTGTTCCATCACCATACTCGACTAATCCATCTGATAATGGAGCAGCCATTCTAATTTTATTACCATACATATATTTGTTGTAATAAACTCCATCATCTAAAGATACGTTGCTAGGAGCTTCTTCATAACCTTGTAGTAAGGAATAGATATAGTCTACACCACCACCTCTTGCTTTGACCAAAACAGACATGTCAGGAGGATATGCACCACCATTTGCCGCTTGAGCAGCTTTTACATTATCGTATGGCATTACAAATTTATCAGATAATTTTCCTGGCCTTGTAAACATTTCACCATCGGAATTTGGGCCATCAGTTACCTCAAATGAGGCTGCTATAGCTTTGGCTTGAACTTCAGAGAATTCTGGACCACCTGGCTCTGCTAAATTTCTGTAACTTAAATACTTCATTGAGTGACATGAGGCGCATACTTCAGTATAAACTTGATAACCTCTTTGAAGAGAAGCTCTATCAAATTTTCCAAATAGACCTTTAAAGCTCCAATCAGTTTTTAAATATTCTGATTTTTCAGCAGCAAGAGAATATGAATTTGAAGCAATAATTATGATTATTATAGAAAGTAATTTAAATAAACTTTTCACCTTATTCTATTTTACTTTCTTTATTTCTGGCGGCAGCTAAATTTGGTGAACCACCGAGAACGGGTTCAGTAATGCTTAAAGGCACTGGTAAAGTTTTTTCTTTAAAACCTAAAACAGGAAGAATAACTAAAAAATGTAAAAAGTAATACGCTGTTGCAACTCGTGCTATCAACAAATAAAGTCCTTCAGCTGGCATTGCACCCACATAACCAAGTATCAAAACATCTGCAACTAATATCCAGTAAAATTGTTTATATAAAGGTCTAAATACTGCTGATCTTATTTTTGAAGTATCTAACCAAGGTAAAACTGCCAAGATTAATATTGCAGATAACATGGCCACAACTCCTAGCAATTTATCAGGAACTGATCTTAATATTGCATAAAACGGTAACAGATACCATTCAGGAACAATGTGTGCAGGTGTCACCATTGGGTTAGCCTCTATATAGTTGTCTGCATGTCCTAAAATATTTGGTGCGTAAAATACAAAGAATGCAAACACAATCATGAACATTAATAAAGCAAAACCATCTTTAATTACAATGTAGGGATGGAAAGGCACTGTGTCTTTAGATGGTTTTTTTATATCTATTCCAACTGGATTGTTATTACCAGGAACATGTAAAGCCCATATATGTAAAACAACTAATCCTAAAATTAAAAATGGAATTAAATAATGCAAAGTAAAAAATCTGGTTAACGTAGGGTTGTCAACTGAATAACCACCCCATAACCAAGTAACTATTCCCTCTCCAACCAGAGGAATAGCGCTAAATAAATTTGTAATAACTGTTGCTCCCCAAAAACTCATTTGACCCCATGGCAAGACATAACCCATAAAAGCTGCAGCCATCATTAATAAATAAATTATTATTCCTAAAATCCATATTATTTCTCTTGGAGATTTATAAGAACCGTAGAATAATGATCTAAATATATGAATATAGACCGCCAGGAAAAACATTGAAGCGCCGTTTGCATGAATATATCTGATTAACCATCCATAGTTAACATCACGCATGATATGCTCTACACTTTCAAAAGCCATATCAGCATGAGCAATATAATGCATTGCAAGAGTTAATCCTGTTACAATTTGAGTAATTAAACAGAAAGTTAAAATTCCACCAAATGTCCACCAATAGTTTAAATTCTTAGGAGTTGGGTAATCTGTTAAATGATTTGCAAGAGTTAATAGTGGCAATCGATCATTAAACCATTGTCCTACTTTCGATTTTGGTCTGTAATCATGTTCACTCATTTTTCTTTATCCAATTTTAATTGTACTTTCATTAACAAATTCGTATTTAGGCACTTCCATATTCCAAGGTGCTGGTCCTTTTCTAATTCTTCCAGAAGTATCATAATGAGATCCATGACATGGACAGAACCAACCATTATAATCACCTTTATCATTTAGAGGTACACATCCAAGGTGGGTGCATACACCTAACATAACAAGCCACTCGGGGTTTATTGCTCTATCTTCATCTTTTTCAGGATGAATTAAATCCTCCATCTTGACAGATCTTGCTTCATCAATTTCTTCTTGAGTTCTTCTTCTTATAAAAACTGGTTTCCCTCTCCATAAAACAGTCAATGTATTTCCAGGTGTTAATGAACTTACATCAACCTCTGTACTAGCTAATGCTTTAACAGAAGCATCTGGATTCATTTGATCTATCATTGGCCACACTACTGCAGCGGCACCAACAGCTCCAACAGCTGTGGTAGCTGTAAATAAAAAATCTCTTCTTTTTATTTTTTTTTCAGACACTTTTAGTAGCTTTTATTATTATCTCTTTTTGATTTAAAATAGTTAATATACGAATTCATATAATATAAAATAATTATTTTACTACTGAAAGAATGACACAGAATTCAACAATTTTAGGACCCAAAATAGCTTTGTATGAGCCCGATATACCTCAGAATACTGCTGCAATCATAAGAACCTGTGCTTGTTTGGGTGCTAAATTAGAAATAATTGAACCATGTGGCTTTCTATTATCAGACAAACGTTTTAAAAGAGTGGTTATGGACTATATGGACTATAGTCAAATAGAGTTTTATCAAAGTTCAGAAAAATTTTTTGAGGCAAAGAAAAAACAGAGAATCGTATTAATGACAACTAAGGGTTCAATAAATTATACTAAATTTAAATTTAAGCCTGATGACACTATTTTGTTTGGAAGAGAAAGTGCTGGGGTACCTGAAAAGGTACATAAAATTATTAAAAATCGTTTAAAAATACCAATGAATAACCAAGTAAGATCTCTTAACATTGCATCGTCAGTTGCCATTGTTTTGGCAGAAAGTTTACGTCAAATAGAATTAATATAAAATGGATACTTCAATTAAAAAAGACTTAACGAGTAATTGGTTTAAGCTATTACAAAATGCAATATGTGACGACATTTTAAAAATTGAAAAAAACAAAGTAAATTTTCAATCAACTTCGTGGAATAGAAGCATAAAAAAAGATGAGGGTGGTGGTGAATATAGAATTCTTAAAAATGGAAAAATTTTTGAAAAAGTAGGAGTAAATTTTTCAAAGGTCTATGGAAAATTTCCTAAACAATTTCAAAAGAATATACCAGGCGCAAGTAAGGATCCTAGATTTTGGGCATCAGGGATATCAATTGTTATGCATATGCAAAATCCCCATATTCCTGCAATGCACTTTAATACAAGATTTATTTGCACAACAAAGAATTGGTTTGGTGGAGGAATGGATGTAACCCCAGCAATAAAAGATGAAAAAGAAAAGAAAAATTTTCATAAAATATTAAAAGCAATGTGCGATAGACATAATAAAAATTATTATAAAAAATATAAAAAGTGGTGTGATGAATACTTTTATCTACCTCACAGGAAAGAGGCAAGAGGTATAGGTGGAATCTTTTTTGACTATAAAAATGATAATTTTGAAAATGACTTTAAATTTGTCAGAGATGTTGGTGTTACATTTCAAATGCTATTTAATGAAATAATTAAAAAAAAAATAAAAAGAAAATGGACTTTAAAAGATAAAGAGTTTCAGTATATTAAAAGAGGTCGATACACAGAATTTAATTTGCTCTATGATAGAGGAACAAAATTTGGACTACAAACTGGTGGTAATGTTGAAGGAATTTTAATGTCATTACCTCCGATTGCAAAATGGAAATAAAAAAATGGACAAAGAGCCAATAACACTAAACGGATTAGATAAACTAAAAGAGGAATTAGTTTTTTTAAAAGAAAAAAAAAGACCTGAAATAGTAGCAGCAATTGCTGAAGCAAGATCCCACGGAGACCTTAAAGAAAATGCTGAATATCATGCAGCCAAAGAAGAACAATCTCATAATGAAGGAAGAATAACAGAAATTAACGACATTATTGCAAGAGCAAATGTTATTGATGTTACAAAACTAAACAATGAAGGAAAAGTAATTTTTGGATCTACAGTTTATTTAGAAGATTTAGATACTGGTGAAAAAATTAATTATAAAATTGTTGGAAGGGATGAGGCAGATTTAAAACAAAAACTGATTTTCTTTCAATCACCAATTGGTAAAGGCTTGATTGGAAAAAATAAAAGTGATTTAGTTGAAATAAATACACCCTCTGGTGTAAAAAATTTTGAAATTAAAGACGTTAAATATATTTAACTTTTAACTATTTGCTGCACTTGCTTATCTGTAATTTGAAATCCATTTTGAACCCAAGTCTCTTCTATTTTTTTTAATTTATTACCTAAAGTTTTACCCTCAGGAATTTGAAATTTAGACATTAGTAGATCAGCCCCTATTGGCAAAGTTGGAATGGTTTTCTCTTCATAATTATCTAATAGTTTGATTAGTTTTTTCTCTACTTTGTTTGAGTTAAAAATTTTAAAATTAATTATATCTATAACAGCCTGTCGCCCATTAAAATAAAAAAGTTTATTCAAATTTTTCTCTGTAAAGCTGTTTAGAGTTACTTTTTCTCTATAAAAAAGATCTATTAATTTTAATCTTTTCTTATCTTTGTTAGATATTTTAAATTTATAAAGAAAATAATCAGCATTATCAGTCCCATCAATCACTAAAAGCGCAATCAAGAATATAAAATCAATTTTTAAAAAATTCTGTGCAGCATAAGAATTTTGTTTTTTAAAATTTTTAATATTCTTTAATTGAGGGAAAATTATTTCTATTAGTTCTAAACTTTCTTTATCTTTAAACAGTTTTAAAAATCCATTTGAATTCGTTATTTTTTTTAGTTCATCAATTAATCTTTCAGATGATATATTTGAAATTCCATCAATATTTTTTTTTATATTTTTTATTATTTCTGGATGGTGCTTATGATTTGAGTAATTTAAATAAAATCTTAAATACCTCAAAATACGTAAATAATCCTCTTGAATTCTTTTTTCCACATTGCCAATAAAATTAATATAACCTTCCTCCAAATCTTTTTTACCGTTAAATGGATCAAATAAATTACCATCACTATCTGCATAAATTGAATTGATAGTAAAATCTCTTCTAGAGGCGTCTTCCTTCCAATCTAAAGAGAATTCTACTTCAGCATGCCTACCATCAGTTGAGATATCTTTCCTTAAAGAAGTAATTTCATATTTATATTCGTCAATTATTGCAGTTATAGTTCCGTGTTCAATTCCTGTTTCGTAATAACTTATTTGTTTGTTTTTAAGAGCCTCACAAACTTCCAGAGGCGTTAAATTTGTTGCTAGGTCAATATCATCAACGTTTTCTTTTTTTATCACTTTTCTTACACATCCGCCTACATATCTAATTTCACTTTTCTCTGAAAAATTATTAATTGCTTCAAAAATTTTATTTACTGGTGTTGTTAAAGTAATTTGTTTTAAATTTTGACTGATATAATCAAGATTTTTTGATCGGGAAAAAAATTTATCTAAAAAATTTTTCATAAATGGCTGGGGCGCTAGGATTCGAACCTAGGATGCAGGTACCAAAAACCCGTGCCTTACCGCTTGGCTACGCCCCAATACTAGCTTCCTATAACATAAAAATATAAAATTCATATAGTTTTTGCTGTAACACACCAATAATTTTTATATTTTCTTTTAAATTTAGCTTTTGTCAATTTACAACTCTTTAATGAATTATAATAGGCAACAATTGTTGATCCTGAACCAGTCATTCTTACAAATAATGGATTATTTATACTTTCTAAGAACATCTTTATTTTTTTAAGTTTTGGATATTTTTTGAGTGCTATTGTTTCAAGGGCATTTTGTTGATCAATCAAATATTTTACTCCAAACATGTTTTTTTTAGGTTTGTTATATTTTGACTTTGTATACTTTCGAACAGCTGAGTATATTTTTTTTGTTGAGCACCCAAAATCAGGCTTTACTAAAGTAGAGTAATATTTTGGAGTATTATAAATCTTTTTTATTTTGCCACCTGATGACAACACACAGCTGGATGAAATGGTACCTAAAATAACATCAGAACCAACCAAGTCACAGATACTTCGAGTTTTTAGATGATTAAGATTAATAATTTTTTTTTTAACCAGGTAATTAAGCACACTAGCTGCGTTCATCGATCCCCCGCCCAACCCAGCTTTTTGAGGGATTAATTTTTTAATTTTAACTTTGAATTTTTTATTTTTTAATAAATTTTCTTTATCTAGTATTTGAAATAATTTTTGAACAGTATTTTTTTTTCCAATATTTTTAGAAAACTTTCCACAAAAAGAAATATGGTGTTTTTTTCCATTATGTTGACTTATCGAAATAACATCATGTAAATCTATGAAACCAATTATACTTTCAATTTTATGTAAAACCTTTTTTTTTCCAGTGATATTTAGCGCTAAATTTAACTTTGCATAAGATTTAATTTTATTAATTTTCATTTAGGAATTTTTAAGACCCTCAATTACTTTAATATTGATTTTTTCTCTCATATCGTCTTCGGTTTCATCAAAAGTTAATACGTTTTTCCAAAAATATCTTGCTTGAATTTTTCGATTTAATTTCCATAAAATGTCTCCATAATGATCATTCACGATTGGGTCATCTGGCATTAATTCTACAGCTCTTTTTAAATACTTTTCTGCTTCTAGATAATTCTCTATTAAAAAATACGCCCATCCAATTGAATCAATAATATATGGATCATTGCTTTTTAAATCATATGCTGTTTTCAACATATCCATTGCTTCATTAATTTTATAATCACGCTCTAACCAGGAGTAAGCAAGGTAATTCAAAATATATGCATCACTAGGATCAATTTTAAGCGCATGCAGTAAATCTTCATCTGACTTTTCATAATTGCCCATTCTTTCATAACTACCACCTCTACGATACAATACATCTGATTTGATAAGTGATTTGTCATCCAGTGTTAAAATAATTTCTGTATAACGATCTATTGCCTTTTCATAATTTTTAGAATTTTTATAAAAATTTGCTAAATCAAAAATCATTTTTATATTTGGATTTTCAATTTTATTAAATTTTGAATCTAAGTATTTTATTCCATTTTCATAATCCTGCTCTTGAATTATTATTTGAGCTTCTTTTTTTAATCTAAACCAATAATAAAATTCATCTTCTTTTTTAAAGTTTTTTAAGATCCTTTGTACTTTGTCAAATTCATCATTAAGATAAAAATTTTCTGCAACCAATGACAAATTAAATTCAAACTTGGGATTTAAATAGTTTGACAAATTTAAGTAAAAATTTGATTTCTCAAAATTATCCTGAGAAGAATAAAGATTAGAGATTAAAAATAAAAACTCACCTACAAGATCATTATGATCTTTGCATGAAAAAATTTTTCCAAAATCATCGAATTTTTCTTTGTCTACCCAACTTTTACTTTGTGAAAGTAAAAGTGTTGAATTTATATAATCAATTTGTTCAACAACTAATCTTGCTTCATTTAATTTATTGTTATCAATTAAATGATTAAGATAAAAAAAAATGTATCTTGAATAGTCGCCTTGCTGATTGTTAATTAAATTAAGAAAATATGATGAAGTTCTTTTATCTTCAATATAACATCTTTGGAATGTCTCGGCTATAAGAGACAGGTTTCCAAAATTTTTTTTGTTATCTAATATTTTTTTATTTTTAAATGTATAAATGTATTGTTTAAGTGTTTCAAATATAACTAGGTTTATCCTATCTTCATCTTGAAATTTTAAACTTTGTGTTAAATATTTGTCAGCCTTTTTAAAGTTATTTTTTTTTAAACTGTCAATTATTAAAATTATATACGCATCATAAAAATCTGAATTAGATTTGTTTGCATTGTTATTTAATATATTAATTGCTTGAGGTACTTTGTTATCTAAAACTAAAGAGTTAACATATCTTTTTAAATAACTGTCATGTTTGTTAATTAATACTTTGGTTAAGTTAAAAAATTTTAAAGCTTCAGAATTATCTCGATTTTCAAATGCAACAATTCCAGAAAAATAATTTGATAAATCTCTTGATTTGAAATCATTAAAAGTAGCACTTTTAGAATATAAAGGTGTCTGATAAGATATGAATATTAATAGTACTAATTTTATAAAATTTAGGAACATATGGCCATACTATGACTAAAAAAGTGATAAATCAAAATACCAAATTAAACCAAGAACTAATTAATACTATTGAGCCAAAATTTATATTCGCTGATAAGCCAATAAATAGATTTAATATTTTAGAAACTAACAATGGCACCCTGCAAATTAATAAAGAAGAGCTACTAAAAAATTTGAAAGATCAAATGAATTCAATTGAAAATTGTAAATTAAAAGAAAATTCAAACAAAATTATTTTAGGTGAGGGAAATATAAATAGCAGTTTAATGTTAATTGGAGAGTCTCCTGGGGCTGAAGAAGAAAAATTGGGTGTCCCATTTAGAGGTGAAGTTGGCGAACTTCTTAACAAAATGCTTAAAGCAATTAATATTAAGAGACAAAATATTTACACTAGTTATGCAATCAATTTTAGACCACCTGATGACCGAAAACCAACCTCGACTGAAATTAAAAGATACTCAGTATTTTTAAAGGAGCATATATCGATTATAAACCCAAAGATTATTGTTTTGATGGGTAGTTCGGCAATGGAGGCTTTAACAGGAATAAGTGAAAAAATAACTAATGAAAGAGGACATTGGAAGGAAGTGATTTTAAAAAACAAAACATTCCCATTAATAATAACTTTTAATCCATCTTATTTAATCCGTTTTCCAGAAAATAAAAAACACTCATGGGAAGATTTAAAGAAAATTAGAGACAAAATCAAAGATCTGAAGTTAAAAATTTGATGAAAATAATTGCTGGGGTTGATGAGGTTGGTAGAGGAAGTTTAATTGGGCCTGTTTATGCTTCAGCAGTAATTTTAAAAAAATCAATTAATTCAAAATTATTAAAAGATTCAAAATCATTAAGTAAAAAAGAGAGAGACTATCTATGTATATATATAAAAAAAAATTCTACTTGGTCTATAGGGAAAGCTTCTGTCAAAGAAATAGAAAAGCTAAATATACTACAAGCAAGTTTGCTAGCTATGAAAAGAGCTATCAAAAAACTTAAAAAAAAACCAACACACGTTCTGATAGATGGAAACAAAACTCCAGAATTAAAAAATTATAATTTAAAATCAGTTATAAAAGGAGATAAAAAAGTACCTTCTATTTCGGCAGCCTCTATAATTGCAAAAGTATCAAGAGATAAATTTATAACCACCTTATCAAAAAAAAATAAAGGTTACGATTGGGATAAAAACTTTGGGTACGGAACAAAACAGCACTTAAAAGCGTTAAAAAAATTAGGTATTACTAAACATCATAGAAAAACTTTTTCACCAATATCTAAAATAAATTAATACTACATCTAGTTATTTTATAATTAGGAAACACTAATCGAATCCAAATTTTTCAATCTCAGGTTGACCGTGGAATCCATTTGGAGTCTAATTAATTTTTACAAATGAAAACTGATTTCAAAAATAAAATAATAAATGGAGATAGTCTCGAAGAATTAAAAAAAATTCCACGTGAAACTTTTGATTTAATTTTTGCAGATCCACCTTACAACTTACAATTAAAAAGTGAATTAACTAGACCAGATAGATCAAAGGTTAGTGCGGTAAATGATAAATGGGATCAATTTGAAAATTTTAAAAAATATGATGATTTTACTTATGAATGGCTTAGTGAATGTAAGAGAATTTTAAAAAAAGATGGAGCAATTTGGGTTATAGGAAGCTACCATAATATTTTTAGAGTTGGCACAGCAATACAAAATTTAGGTTTCTGGATTTTAAACGATGTTATTTGGAATAAAAATAATCCAATGCCAAATTTTAGAGGGACACGTTTTACTAATGCTCATGAAACATTAATATGGGCATCTAAAAGTGAAAAATCGAAATACACATTTAATTATCAATCTTTAAAATGTTTAAATGATGATTTGCAGATGAGATCTAATTGGGATCTTCCAATATGCAATGGATCTGAAAGACTTAAAAAGGATGGAAAAAAAATTCACTCCACGCAAAAACCAGAAGCACTTTTACATAGAATTTTACTAGCTACATCTAATAAAAATGACCTCATTCTTGATCCTTTTTTAGGATCAGGAACAACAGCTACCGTAGCAAAAAAACTAGGAAGAAATTATTTCGGAATAGAAAAAGAAAAAAATTATTTTAAAGCTGCTGAACAACGCTTAAAAACTACAAAGCCTATTGAGGATGATTTGTTAGATACGCTAAAAAATAATAGATCAAAACCAAGAATTCCCTTTGGTTCATTAGTTGAGCTTGGAATAATTAAACCTGGAACTAATATTTTTGATAATAAGAAAAAAATAACAGCCAGAATTATGGCTGATGGTAGTATAAAACATAATCAAGCAGAGGGTTCTATACACAAAGTTGCGGCTACTATTTTAGGAGCTGAAAGTTGCAACGGATGGACTTTTTGGCACTGTGATATAAATGGACGAACTTATCCTATTGATTATCTAAGACAAAGATTAATTTCTAAAAATTAACTTTTATAAATTTTACCCAAATAACTTTCTAAAAATTTTTTATTTTTAGTTAAAAGTTTTAAAAAAAAATTTCTAAATATGATCATAATTGGATTTGATAAATGGAAGGCAATTTGATTGAAATTAGATCTACTATTAATCATTTTTACTCTCTTTAATCTGATATCATAAAAAATATTATTATTTATTAAACTTTCATATAATTCATTAGCACCCTCAATTGATTGGGAAGCTCCCTGCGCAAATGAAGGTGGAAAAGCAAAAAATGCATCTCCTACAAGGAATATATTTTTTGGAGGATTATATAAATTTTTACTTACAAATATTGGAAATAATTTAATATTTTGAAGACTTTCCAAAAAACTTTGAGAAACTTTTTGAGATAATTTAAATTTAATATTTTTTATAAAAGAACTCTCGGTAAAAAGATTATAGTTCTCTTGCTCATTTAAATTTAATTTATGTTTTAAAATGCCAATAAAATTTAAATTTTTATCATTATTAATTGGATAAACAACATAATGAAAATTTGGTCCTAAAAACAAAGAAATATTTTCTTCATTTATAGTTTGAAAATTTTCTCTCGATATAGTGCCCCTAATAGCAATCGTATCATTGTAAATTGGTTTTGATTTATTAGTTGAAATTAATAACTTTCCCTTAGAAAACACACCGTCTGAAATAATTAAGTAATCACAAGTTATATTATTTTTATCAAATATTAATTTTATTGAATCTTTATCGTAATCAATCTGTTCAATACTGTGGTTATATTTAATTATATCTTCGTTTATTTGTTTTTTTAAAAATTGAAGTAATTTTGATCTTTTCAATGTTGTGTATTTACAATCTACAGAATTAAATTTTGAAATGTCTAAGTCACAAATTTTTTTTGAATTTTTAATTTCATAAAAATCAATTTTTTTTGGATTAAATTTTTCTTCTTCAGTGAAAGAAGTGAAGCCTATTTTATTTAAAAGCTTTACGCTATTTACCGACAACTGAATTCCATAGCCTTCTTCCATTTCTATTGAATTCCTTTTTTCATAAATCGTAACCTGATAATCCTTATGATCTTTAAATAAATTGGCAATATACAAACCAGAAATTCCAGCACCAATTATTGCTATTTTTTTCATTTATGACTTTCTAAAAATTTTACTATTTTTTTTGTAA
>CACDWM010000015.1 GCA_902556505.1 uncultured Pelagibacteraceae bacterium | reverse complement strand
ATAATAAAACCAATTTCACTAAAATAATAAACACTAATAAAAATATTAAGTAATACTGATATTAAAGAAATATAAAAAGGAGTTTTGGTATCATGGTTTGCGAAGAAAAAACTTGAAAATACTTTTATCAGTGCAAAAGCAGGAAGCCCTAATGCAAAATAATATAAAACTAAACCTGAGTTGTTGACTGAATTTTCATTGAAAGACCCGTAACCAAATAAAGCTGAAATAATTTGTTCCGACCCAATTATTAATGCAATAGTTGCTGGAAGACTTAAAAATAAACTTAATTCAAGAGCTTTATTTTGTATAAGCAAAATCTTATTTTTTTTTCTAGATTGAATGTGTTTTGAAAGCTGCGGAAGTATTACAACACCAATCGCAATACCAGCTATAGCAAGGTTAATTTGATAAATTCTATCAGCATAATATAAGTAAGAAACTGCACTTGCTTGAAATGATGCAATTATTGTACCAATTAAAATATTAATTTGAGTGACACCAGAGGAAAAAATACTTGGTAAAAGTTTTTTAAAAAAAAACTTAACTTTGTTACTTACTTTTAATTCAAAACTAAATTTAAGTGAATAATATTTTGATACATGTTTATATAAAAATATTAATTGTAAAAAACCAGCAAAAGAAACCCCATAAGACAAATAATAAACTAATTGATCACCTAAAGATTTTGAAAAAATCAATACTAAAATTAAAACAATATTTAAAATTATTGGAGCTGCAGCTGCAGCTGCAAACTTATTATATGAATTTAAAATTGCTGAAAAAAAAGAAGCTAAGCAAATAAATAATAAAAAAGGAAAAGTAATTCTTGTTAAATTTATAGCTACTTCCATTTTTTCTAAATCACCCACAAATCCTGGTGCAATAATTGAAACAAATGCAGGCATAAAAATTTCAATTATTATTGTTAAAAATAACAGCCCTAAAAAAAGAAGATTAAAGATATCATTAGCAAATTTGTTTGATTGTTTTTTTCCTTTAGTAATTTCTGATGAATAGCTTGGAACGAATGCTGCATTAAAAGTGCCTTCGGCAAATAATCTTCTAAAAGTATTTGGAATTCTAAATGCTACAAAAAAAACATCAGCCAACATCCCTGTTCCTAGAAAAATTGCTATTAAAATATCTCTTAAATAACCAAGCAATCTACTAATGATCGTATAAAAACCAAATGTGCCTGTTGACTTAAGTAAGTTCATAAATCATATTAGTCTTAATTTTACCCCAATTGTACACTTATTGTTATCATAAATGAAAAAAACAAAAATTGATCATTACACAGATAAAGAAGCTTTAGATTTTCATAAAGACAAAAAACCTGGCAAGATTGAGATTATTTCTTCTAAAAATATGACAACAAAGCGTGATCTAGCTTTAGCATATTCTCCAGGAGTTGCTGCTCCTGTTAAAAAAATAAGTGAAAATCCAGAAACAGCTTATGATTATACAAGTAAAGGAAACCTTGTTGCTGTAATAAGTAATGGTTCAGCAATATTAGGGATGGGAAATTTAGGTGCTCTTGCATCAAAGCCAGTGATGGAAGGAAAGGCTGTATTATTTAAAAGATTTGCAGATATCGATTCGATTGATTTGGAGATTGATTGTAAAGATTCAGACGAAATCATAAATTCAATTAAAAATTTTGCACCTAGCTTTGGTGGAATTAATTTAGAGGACATAGCAGCCCCAGATTGTTTTATAATAGAACAGAAATTAAAAGAAATTTTGGATATTCCAGTTTTTCATGATGACCAGCATGGAACAGCAATTATAACAACCGCAGCATTAATTAATGCCTTAGATATTTGTGGCAAATCAATAAAAAAAATTAAAGTTGTAGTTAATGGTGCTGGAGCTTCAGCACAAGCTTGTACTGAGTTGTTTAAAAACTCAGGAGTAAAGTCTGAAAATATAATAATGCTAGACAGAAAGGGCGTTATTTATGAAGGAAGAACTGAAGGAATTGATCAATGGAAATCCAGATATGCGGTTAAAACTAAACATAGAACTTTAGAGGATGCTGTTAAAGGTGCAGATGTTTTTTTAGGATTATCTGCAAAAGGTGTTCTGAAAAAAGAGATGGTTAAATCTATGACAAAAAATCCAATTATATTTGCATGTGCCAATCCAGATCCAGAAATAACTCCAGAAGAAATTAATGAGATTAGAAATGATGCAATTATTGCAACAGGGAGATCAGATTATCCCAACCAAGTAAATAATTTAATTGGGTTTCCTTACATTTTTCGAGGAGCTTTAGATGTTAGATCTAAAACGATAAATGAAGAAATGAAAGTTGCTGCAGCTAACGCAATAGCTAAGCTTGCAAGAGAAGATGTTCCTGATGAAGTGGTTGCAGCTATGGGTGGAGAAAGACCTCATTATGGAAAAGATTACATTATTCCATCTACATTCGACCCAAGATTAATAAGTGTAATACCAGCAGCGGTAGCTAAAGCGGCTATAGAAAGTGGAGTGGCGAGAAAAAAGATAGATGATTTTGAAGTTTACAAAGAGGAACTTAAACAAAGATTAGACCCAACTGTAACTATCATGCAAGGTATAAATTCATTTATCAAAAAAAATCAGAAAAGAATTGTTTTTGCTGATGGTGAAGATGAAAATACTTTAAAAGCCGCGATTGCATTTAAGAACTCAAAATTAGGTATTCCAATACTGGTCGGTAAAGAAAGTAAAATAAAAGAACAAATTAAAAATATTGGTTATAGTGAAAATTTTGACATTGAGATTGTTAATTCAAAAGATGAAGAAAAGAGAAAAAGATACGTTAAACATTTATTTGAAAAATTACAGAGAGAGCAAGGATTATTAGAACGAGATTGTGACCGAATGATCAGAAATGATAGAGTTGTTTGGGCTACTAGTATGGTTGCCTGTGGCGATGCTGATGGTGCTGTAACTGGTAATACAAGACGATTTGGTGCCTCATTTGAAAAAATTAAGCAAGTTGTTGATGTGAGAAAAGGCGAAATTATGTTTGGTTTAAATATGATTGTTCATAAAGGTAGAACTATTTTTGTTGGTGATACAAGTGTCCATGAATATCCAACTTCTGAACAAATGGCTGAAATTGCTATATCTACAGCAAGAGTTGTAAGACTTTTTGGATTTGATCCTAAAGTTGCTTTTGTATCCCACTCTACATTTGGACAACCTCTTACTAGTAGAACAAAACATATTCGGAGTGCAGTTGAGATACTAAAAGAAAGAAAAGTAGACTTTGAATTTGATGGAGATATGCAGCCTGATGTTGCTCTTAATCCAGAGTATGAGGAACTTTATCCCTTCGCAAAAATAGTTGGTAAAGCAAATATTTTAATAATGCCTGGACAGCATAGTGCAGCAATTTCATACAAACTGATGAAAACAATTGGAGATACCAAGGTTATTGGACCATTATTAATTGGACTTGGGCTTCCAATAGAAATTGCACCTTTAAGGTCATCAACTTCCGAGATACTTAACCTAGCATCAATTGCTGCTTATTCTTCTCAAGTGATTGATTACAAAAAATAATTACTCTCTTTGAATTCTTAAGTCTTCAACTAGCATTATACTTGCAATCACATCTTCGACATCAAGAATTTCTTTAGCTTCACTAATTACTAAATCTTTTTCCTCAAGTGTAATTGCAATACCATAAATATAAATTTTTTTTTTATATGTATCGATTTGATAATTAGTAGACTTGATATTTTTATTTAAAATCAAAGCTGTTCTAAGCTGAGATGTAATTAATATATCTTTAGCAGATTGTTTAAATTTAAATTCCTCTTTAATTTTTATATCGTTTCTAACTGAACGAGCGCCTTTTGTTTCCCAAGCTAATTTTGTAATAATCAATTTTTCTTCTGGATTATCTACTTTTCCAGTTATAAATATTCTACCATCCAAAACTTTTGTTTTTACAGTTAACAAATATTTTTTATCTTTTGCTAAAATTTTTGCACTAATACTTTTTTGCATAATAGAGTCGTCAATTTGAGTACCTACTGTCCTAGGATCTAAAGCAATTGATACACCCGTTCCGAAAATACCTTTCGAGCCAACTCCAGCACATCCAGTTAAAATAAAACCAATTAAGATAAAAATTAATAATTTATTTTTCATTTTTTAATTTTAAACAATAATTATATATTTCTTTTTTAGGTACATCACTAGTTTGATTTAAAATATCTGTAATTTCTCTAATAGACAATTTATTAATCATTTTTTTTATTATATTCATATCTGATTCAGTTAATTTTTTAGAGATATTTTTATTTGTTTTTCTTTCAGAAATAACAACAGTGAGTTCACCTTTTGGTTCTTTTTCAAATAGTTCTAATTCATCTACACTTTTTCTGATAAATTCTTCATACATTTTCGATATTTCCCTACAAAAAACGATCTTTCTTCCACTAAAATTCTTTTTTATTTCAGGTATGATTTTGTTGATTTTCTTAGGAGAAATAAAAAAAACTAAAGAACTTTCAAATTCTGAAAATTTTTTTAATTCATTGGATAATTCCTGTTTTTTGTCTGGAAAAAAACCACAAAACAGATACTTATCTGTAAATCCGCTGATTGAAACGGCTACAGTAACAGCCGAAGGTCCAGGAATAGGAAAAATTCCTATGTCATTATTAATACACTCATTAACTAATATTGAACCCGGATCAGAAATGCTTGGTGTACCAGCATCAGATATCAAAGAAATTATTTTTCCAGATTTTAAATATTCAATAATTTTTATTACATTTTTTTTCTCATTAAATTTATGATTTGAAATTAATTTTGATTTTATATGATATTTATCTAAAAGATTTTTTGAAACGCGAGTATCTTCGCATAAAATATAATGAGATTGCTGTAACACTTCAATTGCTCTTAAGGTTATATCTTTTAGATTTCCTAGAGGAGTTGATACTAGATAAAGACCATTTTCGTATTCTTTTAATTTAAATTGTGGTTTTATGATCATAATTTAGCTTAAAAGATATTATACTAACATCAAAATGATCAAATTAACTAAAATTATTTATTCTATTTTTTTAAGTTTTTACTTTTTGTTTTTTTCAGCTGTTAATGCTCAAGAAAAAATTAAGATAGGATTATTGGTACCTATGACAGGAGAAAATAAAGAGATTGGAGAGTCAATTATTAAAGCAGTTGGATTAGCAGTCAAAGATATTGATAATGATCTAATAGAAATCTATCCCAAAGATACAGCAACTAAAGCTAATCAAACTTTAAAATCAGCATTTGAATTAAGCGAAATGGGAATAAAAATTGTTATTGGTCCCGTGTTCTATGAAAGTTTGGATTATTTAGATGAAATGAAAAATTTAACATTTTTATCATTAACTAATAAAACCTTAGATCTTCCAAAAAATGTGATTTCTGCAGGAATTAATTCTACCTCACAATTTAATACTATAAAAAAATTTTTAGAAACTAATAAAATACAAAGAACTATTTTTTTAACACCAATTCAAGATTATGAATTCGAAGTTAAAAAAGGAATAAAAAATTCAAAAATAAAAATTTACAAAGACTATGAGTATAGTACAGAGCCTACAAAACTAACAAAACAAATAGAAGAAATTACAAACTATAGAATTAGAAAACAAAATTTAGACGATGAAATAAAAAGAATTAAGAATTCAAATGAGCCAAATAAAGAAAAAAAAATAAAAAGACTAGAAAAAAGATACACTCTAGGTGGTTTAAATTTTGATGCTATTGTAATTTCAGATTTCGATGAAAGTTTAAAAAGTGTGTCAACATCACTTCTATATACTGACGTACTTCCTAAAAATAAATATTTTATAACCTTAAATCAATGGTTTGATGAAAGTTTGTTAAATGAAACTAATATCCAACCCTTATATTATCCATCAATAAACAAAGAAAATTTTGATAGTTACAAAATAAAGTATTTTAATGCATTTAATGAAGATCCTACTCATTTGTCTTTATTAAGTTATGATTTGGTTGGCTTAGTTTATTATTTATCAATGAATGCAAATGCTGAAAACTTAAATAAAATTTTCAAGAGAAAAAATTCATTCAAAGGAAAAATAGGAATTTTTGATATCAAAAATAATAAAATTAATCACAGATTAAATTTTTATAAAATTGAAGATAAAAAACTTATAAAAATTTTCTAATTTTTTTAAAAGCCTGGTATCTGTGATCCATTTTATATTTTTGAGATGGCATCATTTCTCCAAAGGTTTTTCTTTTTTTTAAAGGAATAAAAATTGGATCATAACCAAATCCATTTTTTCCTTTTGGTTCATTTGAAATATAACCTTCTACTTTTCCTAAAACACAAGCAATTTTTTTATTTAAATTTGAAATAGAAAGTACACAGATAAATCTAGCTTTAATTTTTTTATTTTTCCAATTTTTATCTTTTTTGTTTAGCTCTCTATAGACTCTTCTTATAGCCTTATTAAAATCACCATGCCTTCCTCCCCACCTCGCAGAATAAATACCAGGACTTTTACCCAAGAAATCTATTTCTAAACCTGAGTCATCTGCCAAGCATATTAATCCAGTTTTTTTTGAAAAATATTTAGATTTAATTAATGAGTTTTCTTTAAATGTTTTGCCATTTTCAACTGGACTTTTTAAATTAAATTCAGATGTAGAGTATATTTTGATCTTTTTTGGCAATAAACTCTTGATTTCTTTTAGTTTGCCCCTGTTATTAGTCCCAATGAGTAATTTGTATATTTTTTGTTTTGACATCTAGAAATTACTAAAATCCTTACCATATAAGAGGCTATGGAAAAAGAGGAAAACCAAAATAGCACTTCTGCAGATCAAAAACAGGATACAATAAATGATAATGAGAAACCTGAAGAAAATTTAGTCGAAGAAAATAAGCAAGAAACAGAACAAGAATCTAAAGAAGAAATCAAAGAACCAACTCCAGAAGAAAAAATTGCTGAACTTGAAGATAAATTGGCAAGAACTTTTGCTGAAATGGAAAATCAAAGAAGAAGGTTTGAAAAAGAAAAAGAGGATGCTTTTGAATATGGTGGCTATAGTTTCGCTAAAGAAGCATTAAATTTGATTGATAACTTGGATCGATCAAAACATGTTCTTGAAAGTGACGATAAGTTAAAAGAAACTGAAGCATTAAAGAAGACACTTGAGCATTTAGAAATTATTAAAAAAGATTTAATCTCAATATTCGAAAAAAATAACATTAAACCAATTGATAGCCTTAACAAAAAACTAGATCCAAACTTTCATCAAGCAATGATGGAAATAGAAGATGAAACTAAGGAACCAGGAACAATAATCCAGGAAATTCAAAAAGGCTTTACTATAAAAGATAGATTGCTTAGACCCTCATTAGTTGGGGTGTCAAAAAAAGCTACAATAAAAGAGGAAAAAACTGAAGAAAATAAGGAAAATTTGGAAAATAAATAATTATGAGATCAACTTGTAGTTTCACATTTAAACCCTATATGACGAAAGAGAGACTTTAAAATTATGAGTAAAATTATTGGAATAGACTTAGGAACAACAAATTCATGTGTTGCCATTATGGAAGGAACACAAGCTAAGGTTTTAGAAAATATTGAAGGAGCAAGAACTACCCCATCTGTAGTAGCATTTACAGATGAAAACGAAAAATTAATTGGACAACCAGCAAAGAGACAAGCTGTTACAAATCCTGAAAATACTATCTTCGCTGTCAAAAGATTAATTGGAAGAAATTTTGATGATCCAACAGTTAAAAAAGATGTGGAAGCTGCACCTTTTAAAATAGTTAATTCTGAAAAAGGTGATGCTTGGATTGAAGCTAAAGGTGAAAAATATTCACCTTCACAAATATCTGCATTTATTTTACAAAAAATGAAAGAAACTGCAGAAAAATATTTAGGTCAGACTGTAACAAAAGCTGTTATTACAGTGCCCGCATACTTTAACGATGCTCAAAGACAAGCAACAAAAGATGCAGGAAAAATTGCAGGGTTAGAAGTATTAAGAATTATCAATGAACCAACAGCTGCATCTCTTGCATATGGTTTAGATAAAAAACAAAATAAAAAAATTGCTGTATATGATTTGGGTGGAGGAACATTTGATGTTTCTATCTTAGAATTAGGTGATGGTGTATTTGAAGTTAAATCAACTAATGGTGATACTTTTTTAGGTGGTGAAGATTTTGATAATGCTGTTGTTGACTACTTAATTTCTGAGTTTAAGAAAGATAATGGAATTGATCTTAAGTCAGATAAACTTGCTTTACAAAGATTAAAAGAAGCTGCTGAAAAAGCAAAAATTGAATTATCATCTGCGGAACAAACAGATATAAATTTACCTTTTATTACAGCAGACAAAACAGGTCCAAAACATATTAATTTAAAAATGACTAGAGCTAAACTTGAAGCTTTAGTAGAGGATTTAATTGCTAGAACAATGCCTCCATGTAAAACAGCTCTTAAAGATGCGGGAATTACTGCAAGTGAAATTGATGAAGTGGTTATGGTTGGCGGTATGACTAGAATGCCAAAAGTAATTGAAGAAGTAAAAAACTTTTTTGGAAAAGATCCTAACAAAAGCGTTAACCCAGATGAAGTAGTTGCGATGGGTGCTGCTATTCAGGCTGGTGTTTTACAAGGTGATGTTAAAGATGTACTTTTATTAGATGTAACTCCACTTTCACTTGGTATCGAAACACTTGGTGGCGTTTCTACAAAACTGATTGATAAAAACACAACAATACCAACTAAAAAAAGTCAGGTGTTTTCAACTGCGGAAGACAATCAGCCAGCTGTATCTATTAGAGTTCTCCAAGGTGAAAGAGAAATGGCTGCTGACAATAAAGCTTTAGGAAATTTTGAGTTAGTGGGTATTGCGCCAGCACCAAGAGGTGTGCCTCAAATTGAAGTCACATTTGATATTGATGCTAATGGTATCGTAAATGTTTCTGCAAAAGATAAGGGAACTGGTAAAGAACAGAAAATTCAAATCCAAGCTTCAGGCGGACTAAGTGATGAAGAAATTGAAAAAATGGTTAAAGACGCAGAGGCTAACAAAGAAGCTGATAAAAAGAAAAGAGAGTCGGTTGATGTTAGAAACCAAGCAGATACTTTAATTCACTCTACTGAAAAGAATTTAAAAGAGCACGGATCAAAGATTTCTGATGCGGACAAAAAAGCAATTGAAGATGCATCTACTGCTGTAAAAGAAGCATTAAAAGGTGAAGATATTGAAGATATCAAGAAGAAAACCGAAGCTTTAGTTCAAGCTTCAATGAAACTTGGAGAAGCGATCTATAAATCACAACAAAGTGCAAAACCAGAATCTGGAAAAGATGATGGTGGAGATGATGCAGGTAAAAAAGACGAGAATGTTGTTGATGCTGATTTCGAAGAAGTAAAAGACGAGAATAAAGAAAAAAGCGCATAAATTGACATTTAATTGTCTGGGGTAATTTGATGGCTAAAAGAGACTATTATGATGTCCTAGGCGTAAATAAAAGCGCAAGTCCTGATGAATTAAAATCCGCATATAGAAAATTAGCTGTTAAATATCATCCTGATAAAAATCCTGGAGATACTAAAGCTGAAGAGAAATTTAAAGAGGCCAGCGAGGCTTACGGAATTCTTTCTGATAAAGAAAAAAAGCAAAACTATGATAACTTTGGTCATGCTGCATTTGAAAACGGTGGTGGTAGACCTGGTGGTGGTTTTGGTGGATTCAGTGGAGCAGATTTCTCTGATATTTTTGAGGATTTCTTTGGTGATTTTGGAGGAGGTGGACGTTCAAGAAGTAGAAAATCAAATAACAGAGGTTCAGATTTAAGGTATGATTTATCTATTTCTCTAGAAGAAGCCTACCATGGAAAAAAACAAGATATTAAATTTTCTACATCTGAGCAGTGTGGAACTTGCAAAGGTAATGGATCAAAACCAGGTTATTCTCCAGACAGATGCTCATATTGTGGTGGTAATGGAAGAATAAGATCTAATCAAGGTTTCTTTACTGTTCAACAAACCTGTCCTCAATGTAATGGAAATGGAGAAGAAATTACTAACCCATGTAATGATTGTAATGGTCAAGGTAAAAAACAAGCTTCTAAAAGAATATCTGTAACAATTCCAAAAGGTGTGGATGACGGGACAAGAATAAGGCTAGCAGGCAAAGGTGAAGCAGGTACTAGGGGTGGAGCAACTGGTGATCTTTATTTGTTTATTAATGTTAACTCGCACAACTTATTTAAAAGATCAGATGAAAATTTGTTTTTTGAATTTCCTCTTTCCTTTGCTGATGCTGCTTTGGGTACAACCATTGAAATACCTACCATCGACGGGGGAAAAGCTAAAATAAAAATTCCTGATGGAACTCAAAATGGAAAACAATTTAGATTAAAAGGTAAAGGAATGCCATTTATGAGAAGGGGTGACTTTGGAGACTTATATGTTCAAGTTAAAACAGAGGTACCTGTATATTTAAATAAAAAACAAAAAGAATTATTAGAGCAATTTAGAGAAATTGAAAATGATAAGTCAAATCCAAGTATTAAAAAATTTTTTCAAAAAGCAAAAGATTTCTGGAAAAACTAAAAGACTAATCTTCTAAAAAAGGTTAATATTAGCTGAATGAAAAAAATTAATTTAGCGATTTCTGGTTGCATGGGTCGGATGGGCCAGCAACTGATTAGGTCCTCAAAAAAAAATAAAAATTTTAAATTAGTTACACTTACAGAAAATAGATTAATAAATAAAAAGTTTAATGGAGTTAAACCTGAATTTAATTCAGACAAAGCTTTTAAAAAAACTGACATAATTATTGATTTCACAGTACCAAATTGTACGCTTGAAATTCTCAAAATAGCATCAAAACTGAGGAAAAAAGTAGTAATTGGTACTACTGGATTTACTAGGAGCCAAGAAAATCAAATTAAAAAATATTCAAAAAAAATACCTATTCTTAAAGCCGGTAATATGAGCTTGGGTGTAAACTTATTGATGTATTTAACTGAAATTGCCTCAAAATCATTGAATGATGAATACTTAAGTAAAATATTTGAAGTACACCACAAGTATAAAAAGGACTATCCATCTGGTACTGCTTTAATGCTTGGCAAAGGAATAGCCGATGGAAAAAATAAGAATTTATATAATTTAATTGGAAAAAAATTCTTAAATAAAAAATCTTTTCCTTACGGTAAAAAGATCAATTTTAACTCAATCAGAAAAGGCGAAATTATTGGTGAACACGAGGTGAAATTCTCAAGTGGAAAAGAAATAATTACATTAAACCATGAGGCTTTTGATAGATCACTTTACTCAGATGGAGCTTTAACTGCTTCTAAATGGTTAATGAAAAAAAAACCAGGCTTATATTCTATGAGAGATTTGCTTAACTTTTCGTAATGAATGAGAAACAAAAAGCAAAAATCATCATTAAAACCTTAAATAAAATTTATCCTAAAGCACCTGTTCCCTTAAAAAGTAAAAATACTTTTACACTATTAATTTCTGTACTACTTTCTGCACAATGTACAGATGTGAACGTTAATAATGTAACAAAGGACATATACCCAAAATACTATAAACCAGAACACTTTGTAAAATTAGGAAGAAAGAAAATTGAGAAATTAATAAAAAAAATTGGTATTTTTAGAATTAAAGCAAAAAGCATTTACTTAATGTCAAAGCAAGTGTTAGAAAAACATAAGGGTAAAGTACCTAAAACTTTTGAAGAACTCGAAAAGTTACCTGGTGTAGGCCATAAAACAGCTAGTGTTGTGATGTCTCAAGGCTTTGGATATCCAGCTTTTGCCGTTGATACTCATATTCACAGACTTGCACAAAGATGGGGTTTAACAAATGGAAAAAATGTAGTTCAAACCGAAAAAGATTTAAAAAGAATATTTCCTAAAAAAACTTGGTCTAAGCTTCATTTACAAATAATTTTTTATGGAAGGGAATATTGTAAAGCAAGAGATTGTTATGGTTTAACTTGTAAAATCTGCACTACTTGCTACCCAAATAGAAAAAAACCTGTTATTACAAAAAAAGCTTAGTATGAAAATTTTAGGAATAGGAAACGCTATTGTTGATGTCATTTGTAAAGTTGATGACAGCTTTATTATTCAAAATAATCTTACAAAAAGTACAATGAAATTGTTTTTTGATGAAAAAGAGTTCAAAAGTTTGTTAACAAATCTTAAAATCGAAAAAACTGTTTCTGGAGGCTCTGTAGCAAACTCTATAGTTGGATTGTCTCAACTTGGTAATAATGTTGGTTTTATAGGTAAAGTATCTGATGATAAATTTGGTAGTAAGTATGAGGAAGGTTTAAAAAAAGAAAATGTAGAGTACTTTTATTCAAAAAAAAAAGAAAAATTACCAACTGGAACATGTTTAATTTTAGTAACTCCTGACTCAGAGAGAACAATGTGTACTTTCTTAGGAACTGCAGGAAAAATTAATGAAGATGATGTGAGTTCTGATGCAATTAAAAAAAGTGAGATAATATTCTTAGAAGGTTACTTGTGGGATGAAGGAGAACCTAAGAAAGCTTTTGATAAAGCTATAAATAATGCAAACAAAGTTGCTATGTCGCTCTCAGATCTATTTTGCGTAGATAGACACAAACCCCATTTTTTAAACTTAGTAAAAAACAAACTTGATATAACTTTTGCTAACGAACAAGAAATTACCTCGTTAATTGAAGCAAAAAGTTTTGATGAAGTTGTACACTTTTCAAAACAACTTAATAAATTAGTGATTATAACCAGAGGAGAAAAAGGTGCGGTTGCAGTTAAGGGTGATGAAGTTGTTGAATGTGATATACAAAAAAAACTTAAAATTATTGATCTTACAGGTGCGGGTGATCTTTTTGCTGCTGGTTTTTTACATGGATATATTAACAAATTATCTACAAGAGAGTGTCTCGAAAAAGGTACTGAAATGTCATCTAAAGTAATACAGCAAATTGGGGCAAGACTTTAACTTAAATTTTCTTTCTTTTAAAACTTCCCTTGCCTTTTTTGGGCTTAACTATTTTTGGTTTATACTTTTTTGTAAATAAATCTTTAGCCATAGGGTTCCTTTTATTTGATTTGATAGCCATTTTTTTCACTAATTATAAAATTTTTATCATTAAATGTATCTAAGATTTTTTTTCTTAATCGATAAATATGAGTTTCAACAGTATGGGTTTCTATATCAGACTGATAACTCCAAACTTTTTCTTGCAGCTCATTAATACTAACTGGTTTCTCTGATTTAGATAAATAAGTAATTGTATTTATTTCTTTTTCAGTCAACTTAAGCTTAATATTATTTGCTAACATCTCTCTAGAATTAAGATTAATTATATAATTATTTACTTTCACTTCTGACTGGCTGTTAAATTGTATTTTTAAAAACTCAATATTTATTTTTTCAACTAATTTAAAAATATTTATTGGTGTATTGTCTAAGACAAATTGGTTTCCAATATTTAAGTTTTTTTTGTTAGATATAATTAAATAATTATTCAAATTTTCTACTTTTTTATTTAAAGATTTTTCATTCTCTACAAAAGTTATAGTAAAATTTAAATCCAAACTAAGTTCTTCAAAAATATGATATAATTCTATAAACTTATATATTATTAAAATCTGATTAGTCACAATAATAGAATATGACAATTTTTATAAAAAATAAACATACTCTTCAAATAGATGAATTTAAATTTAGGTGTTGTATTGGTAGAAAAGGTTCAACAAGAAATAAAAAGGAAGGAGATAACAAAACGCCAAAAGGTAAATTTAAAATTGAAAACCTTTACTATAGAAAAGATAGAATGAATAAACCAGAAACGTCTCTTAAATGCGTTGAAATTAAAAATAATATGGGATGGTGTGACGATGTTAATTTTCCAACAAAATATAACAAGCTTATAAAAATTAGTAAAAAAATTAGACATGAAAAATTAAAAAGAAAAGACAATAAATATGATCTTTTTATCCCAATTAAGTACAATTATAAAAAACCAGTTCCAGGGTTGGGTAGTTGCATATTTATACATCTGACAAGTAATTACAAACCTACTGCTGGATGTATTGCACTGAAAAAAAAGGAATTTTTAATTTTAGTAAAAATTATAAAGAAAAATTCAAAAATTCAAATTTATTAGGATCTTTCACCGAATATGCTAGATCCTATCCTCAAATATGTAGCTGAATTTTCTGCAGCTATTAAATAATCTGATGACATGCCCATACTTAAGTCAGGAAATCCATAATTTTTGGTTAATTTTGACATTTGTTTAAAATAAATTAGAGGATCTAAATTTAATGGAGGAATACACATTAAACCAACCAATTCTAAATTAATCTTTTTACAAAAAGAAACTAAATTGTCCAAATGGTCTTGATTAATTCCAGACTTTTGCGCTTCTTGTCCTATATTAACTTGAATAAAAATTTTAATTTTTTTATTTATTTTTAAAGATTCATCAGAAATTTTTTGTGCAAGTTTTACTGAGTCAACTGAATGTATATAGTCAAATAATTTAACTG
>CACDWM010000014.1 GCA_902556505.1 uncultured Pelagibacteraceae bacterium | reverse complement strand
ACGAAGTACAGGATAAAAGATTATCTGAGCTTGGTGGCAAAGGTTTGTTTTCTAGTAATATTGAAAAAGAACTTCTGTTAAAAAATATTGATATTGCAGTCCATGCTCTGAAAGATATGCCTGCTAATGAGACAGAAGGATTAAGGACAGATTCTTTTCTTAAAAGAAATGACCCTAGAGAGATTTTAATTACAAAGAACAAAAAAAAACTTAAAGACTTAGATCAAAAGTCAATTGTTGGTACCTCATCATACAGAAGAGAATTTCAAATAAAAAAAATTAGACAAGATTTGAACTGTAAACTAATCAGAGGAAATGTAGATACTAGAATTAGAAAATTGAATGAAGGGATGTATGATGCAATTATTTTGTCTTATGCTGGTATCAAATTTTTAAAATTTGAAAATGAAATCTCAGAAATTTTTTCAGCTGAAGAAATAATTCCTAGTGCAGGACAAGGCGTAATTGCTCTTCAATGCAGGGAGAATGATGATGAGACAATTTCTATTTTAAACAAAATTAATCATGAGGAAACACATAAAAGAGCTCACCTTGAGAGAAATATTTTAAAAGTTTTAGATGGAGATTGTGAAACAGCAATTGGTGCTCATTCAGTGGTTGATGGAGATAAGATTACAGTGGAGGCTGAACTTTTTTCTTTAGATGGTAAACAAAGGTTTTATGAAAAAAAAGCTGGTAATTTGAATGAGTTTAAAGAAATTGGTAAAGAGATTGGAATACTTTTAAAAATAAAATCAAATAATTCATATAAAAGATAATATGCATATTTTATTAACTAGACCATTAGAGGATTGTTCTGAAATGATATTAAAATTTCAATCATTAGGACATCAAGTTTCTCATCTTCCATTAATAAGAATTGAAAATGTTAATTATGAAGAAATTAACTTTTCTGAATATGGTGGAATTGTTTTTACTAGTGCAAATGCAGTACAATTTTTAAACACAGTAAAATTAGATAAAAATATTAAATGCTTTTGTGTTGGAAACGCTACAGAAAACAAAGCAAGAAGTATTGGTTTTCAAAATACAATTGCGGCTGAAGGAAATGTTACAAACTTAAAGGAGTTAATTATACAAAGTTATGAGTCCAAAAATAAAGAATTACTTTACGTTAGTGGTGAAACAATATCGGTTGATTTAGATCAACAGTTATTAAGCGAAGGTTTTAAGGTAAAAAGAATTATTAATTACAGAGTAGATCATAATCAACAATTTGATGAGAAATTTGTTAATGAATTAAAATTAAATATGCCTGATATGGTCTATATTTACTCTCAAAATAGTGCGTCAAGTTTCTTAAATTTCATAAAGATTTACCAAACCGAAAATTTATGGATGAATACAAATTTGATGTGTATAGGCGAAAAAACCTCGTCAATACTGAACGAAATCAAATGGAAAAAGATTTTTCTTTTTAATCCTGGAGAAGAAGAGTTTTTGTTATATAAAATTTAGAAATGGAATTAATTAATAATTTTTCAGAGATATTTTTATCAGTATGGAATAAAGGAATTTTTGGTGTTGATATCTTTCAAATCTTAATTGGTATTGGAATATTTTTACTATTCTTAATTTTTAGAGGTCTAATAAGCAAATTAGTTATTAAAAAATTAGAAATTATCTCAAAAAGAACAACGAATAAATTAGATGATACGTTTGTTCAATCACTTGTAGGTCCAGCAAGATTTTTACCAATTGTATTGGGATTTTTTATTGCAAGCTACTACATGACTTTCTCACTAGAAGGAAGAGAAGTGGTAGATACAATTAACAGAACGTTGATCACTATTTTAATTTTTTGGGTAATTCACCAAATCATAGAACCAATCTCATACATACTTAGTGGTTTAGACAAATTGTTAACAAGAGAACTTATTGGCTGGATAATTAAATCGCTAAAAATTTTAATTTTTATTTTAGGTTTAGCAGCAGTTTTAGAATTGTGGGGAATAAAAATAGGTCCAATCATTGCAGGTCTTGGATTGTTTGGTGTTGCTGTGGCATTAGGGGCACAAGATTTATTTAAAAATTTAATATCAGGAATTTTAGTTTTAGTTGAAAAGAGATTTAAAATTGGAGACTGGATAGCCGTCGAGGGTATTATTGAAGGCGTAGTAGAAAAGATTGGATTTAGATCAACAACAATTAGAAAGTTTGATAAATCTCTTGCTATTATTCCAAATTTTCAATTTGCCGAAAACGCAGTTGTAAATGTAAGTGAAACTTCAAATTGGTTAATCAGTTGGATTATTACACTTCAATATGACACTACTGTAGATCAGTTAAAAAAAATCAGAGATGAAATCGAAAGTCATATTAATTCAAGCGAAGATTATAATACCTCAATTGGTGTTGCGGTAAGAGTTGATAAATTTTCTGATAGTTCAATAGATATGTATGTAAGATGCTTTACAAAAACAGGAAGTTGGAATAATTGGTTAGATGTTAAAGAAAGATTAGCAATTGCGATCAAAGAAATTGTTGAAAAAAATGGTGCTTCATTTGCGTTCCCAAGCCAGTCGATTTATGTTGAGAAAAAATGATAGCTATTTTTTATTTAGTTTTACAAATTTTAAAATTGTACTCTTATGTTGTAATCGCCAATGTTATTGTAAGTTGGTTAATAGCTTTTAACGTTCTTAATACTCAAAATAGGTTTGTGTATGCAATTTTAGAGTTAAGTTACAAATTAACTGAGCCTTTTCTGAATAAAATTAGACGTTTTTTGCCAAATTTAGGTTCACTAGATATTTCTCCAATCATTCTTCTTTTATTGATTTGGTTTATCGAAATGTGTATGAAGCTGTACATCGCACCAATGATTTTTTAAGAGAGAAATATGATTTTAATTGATGGAAAAAAAGCAGCGGCAGAATTAAGAGCAGAGTTAAAGGAAGAAGTTGCAGAGTTAAAATCAAAACATAATAAAGTACCAGGTTTAACAGTAATACTGATTGGTGATTTAACTCCTAGTCAGATTTATGTAAGAAATAAAGAGAAGTCAGCAAATGAGGTGGGATTAAAATCTGAAGTAATTAAATATCCAGATTCAGTTGAAGAGAAGACTGTTCTAGAAAAAATTCAAGAACTAAACAGTGATGAAACTGTTTCGGGAATTTTAGTTCAACTTCCTTTACCTAAGCATATTGACAAGCAGAAGGTCATAGAAGCTATTGATCCCTCAAAAGACGTAGATGGATTTCATCCAATGAATGTAGGTAATCTTTCATCTGGTTATGAAAGTTCGATACCTTGTACCCCGCTTGGATGTTATTTGTTGATAAAAAAAATTGAACCTAATTTAAGTGGTAAAAAAGCTGTGGTTGTAGGTAGATCAAATTTAAATGGTAAACCAATGACACAACTTCTTTTAAAAGAAAACTGCACCGTAACTATAACTCATTCAAAAACTAAAGATTTGAAAGCTGAATGTTTAGAGGCAGATATAATTGTTGCAGCTGTAGGTATACCCGAACTTGTTAGAGGAGATTGGGTTAAGAGAGATGCTATTGTTATTGATGTTGGTATAAATAAAACTGATAACGGTATAGTTGGTGATGTTCATTTTGATGAAGTTTCAAAAAATGCAAAAGCACTTACACCGGTTCCAGGCGGTGTAGGTCCAATGACCATTGCTTGTTTGCTTAAAAATACGATCGACTGTTTCAAAAGATCGCAAATTTAATAATTAAACCATAAGCTGTAATCTGTTAATTTATTAGGATGAAAAAACCTAAACGACCATACAGATTTGGTATAATTTTTTTGCTTCTTACAGTTCCACCTATTGGGGCAACACAATTAGGTTGGTATTTGCATGACAAGCAAACTGGTTTTGATTATGGTATGATTGTAGGTACTGTATCAGTAATATACGCTGCATATTTAATGTATGAAAAAAACTGGCGTGAAGAAGATGAAGATTAAATTATGGAAAAAATAATTTTTTTTGGATTGGTTATTCCTATTATGGCTTATGTTTTATATTTAGGTGGAATGGCAATTATGAATGGTTTTAAGTCTAAGGAAGCAAATAGAGCTGAGAAAGAGGAAGCTGAAAGTGAGGGTAGGGAGACAAGCGAAACTTCTGATGAACAAAGCAGCAATTTAAGTGATGAACTTACTAAATTGAATGATCTAAAAGAAAAAGGAATTATTTCTCAAGAGGAATTTGAAAAGGCGAAAAACAAACTATTAAATAATTAAATAGTTTAATCATGTTTAATGGTTTTAAAAAAAAATTTGTTAAAGTAAACAAGGGTAAAATATTTTGTCGATTTAAAGGTAACGGTCCCCCCTTATTATTACTTCATGGATATCCCCAAACACATATGATGTGGCACAAGACTGCCCCTGAGCTTAGTAAATATTTTACTGTAATAGTTGCTGACCTTAGAGGATATGGAGATAGTTTAGTTTTACCTGGTGGTACTAATCATAAAAATTATTCTAAAAGAGAAATGGCTAAAGATATGGTTCAATTGATGAGTAAATTAAATTTTAAAAAATTTTTTGTTGCTGGACATGATAGAGGCGGGAGAGTTGCACATAGAATGGCAAGAGATTATAGAAATAAGATTATGGCATTAAGTGTATTAGATATTTGTCCAACTCTAGATATGTACGAGCGTACTGATATGAAATTTGCAAAAGGATATTTTCACTGGTTTTATTTAATACAGCCAGCACCTTTACCAGAGAAAATGATAATGGCAGATCCTAAAAGATGGTTAAAAAGTCGTTTTAATAGGTCATCAAAACGTGCGATTGGAAAAGTTGAAGATGAATATTTTAGAGCCTTTAAACAAAAAAAAAGAATTCATGCAACTTGTGAGGATTATAGGGCTGCGGCTACTATAGATTTAGAGCATGACAAAAAAGACAGAAAAAAAAAATTAAACATTCCTATACAAGTTTTGTGGGGTAAAAAGGGAGTTGTTGGAACGCAATTTAAATCAGTTAAAATTTGGCAAAAATACACAAACAAAAAAGTTTATGGAGCAGAAATTAATTCAGATCATTTCATTCCAGAGGAGAGTCCTAAACAAACGATTAATCACTTAAAAAAATTTTTTTTAAAAAATGTTAAAAATAATTCCAAATAAAAAAAATATTGGAGCTGAAATAATTGTAAATTTAAAAGATATTACGAATAAAGATATTTTAAAAATTAAGAAAGCACTGAATAAATATGGAATGTTGTATTTTAAACAACAAGAATTAACCTCTAAATTTTATATTCAGTTTGCGAAATATTTTGGAAAATTAGCCAACTATCCAAGACTAAAAGGTTTAAATAAAAAATTTCCTCAAATTACTGTGGTGCAAAGAAAATCAACTGATAAAGGACCAAGTTTTGGTGAACAATTTCATACAGATTCGATTTATACAAAAAAACCACCAAGATTTACAATGTTGCTTTCTAAACTTGTGCCAAAAAAAGGAAAAGCTAATACAGAATTTTGTTCTCAATATCTTGCTTACAAAGAATTACCAAGTCCAATAAAAAGAAAATTTAAAAATATTAAAGCTAAATATTCCTCTGAGGGTCCAATCTCGGTTACAACAAAAGAAAGAGTAAAAGAAAAAGGAAAAAAAATTAAAGAGCTTAAATCTTCACATAAAATAATTAGGAAAATCAGCACAAATTATTCTATTTATTGCAGTCCAGGACATTTTGTTGGTTTTAGCTCAAAGATAAAAAATCAAGAAAAGTTAAAAAAATTTTTATTTAACCATCAAATTAAGAAGAAGTTTCAATTTTCATTGCCTTGGGAAAAAAATCAATTGGCTATATGGGATAATAGATCTATGCTTCATCAAGCAACACCTTTCAAAGGAAATAGAATAATGCATAGAATAACAATCAAATAATTTATGTTCACAATTTTTTTAGGACTAACTCCATTTATATTTATTACTTTTTTAGGTTTTGTTTTTGGTAAGTTGAAGGTCTTAGACCTTAGTCATGCTAAAATTTTAAATCTTTTCTTGTTCTATATTGCAGTTCCAGCATTGATAATTAAGCTAATAGCACAAAATGAAATTGGACAAGTAGATTTCAAACAAATTTTCTCTTATTTAATTATGCAGTCGATATGTGGAATTATCGCCTACTTAATTACTTCAAAATATTTTAAAAGATCAATCCCAGAGTCAATTATTTGGGCTTTAACAGTTGCATTATCAAACCATGTAACTTTGCTCTTACCAATAACAGAAATTTATTTTCAACAAAATGTAATTACACAAGTTGCAAGTATCATATTAATGGATGGGATAATTTTATTATCTGTAATTGCTTTTTTTCTCGAATTATCTACAAAAAAAAATGTAAATTTATTTAATTTTATTAAAAATTTATTTTTAAACCCATTTATACTTTCAATAATTATAGGTCTATTATTTTTATTATTAAATTTTAATATTGATCAAACACCGATTGAATACACTTTGTCTAAACTTGCAGCATGTGTTTCTCCAGTTGGATTGTTTGCAATTGGCATAACTCTTTCATTTTATACTAAAAATGTAATTAACAAATTATCCGTATCTATTTCTGTTTTAAAATTAGTTATTTCCCCAATAATTTTATTGTTAATTGGATTAGTGTTTTTTAATGCAGGATTGCCAGCTGAAATACCAGGTGCTTTCTTTGTGAGTGTTGCGCCTTGTGGAGTTACTTCTATAGTTTTATGTGCCGCTTATAATGTAAGTCCCGAAAATATAATTAAAGCAATTTTTGTCTCTACTATTGCTTCTATAGGGACTATATTTTTTGCTATTAAGTATTTAACTCTATAATAATTTATCTAGAGGACTAACTTCTCCAATTTTAAAAATAATTGCATCTTCTTTATTAAAACCATATTTTTCAGCACTATCTTTAAATCTAATTGGGGGTTCCATAATCGGTTCTAATGACAAAACAAACGTTCCCCAATGCATCCCTAACACTTTTTTACTTTTTAGGTCTTGTGCAACATTCAGGGCTTCTTCTGGTGTAGTATGATAAATAGTTTTATCAAACATTGGTTTGAAATTATAAGCCCCAATATTAATCATTGTCAGATCTATGGGACCATATTTTTCACCTAGTTCTTTGTAGACTTTCCCATATCCAGTGTCACATGCAAATAAAATTTTTTTATTTTTATGTTCTATTAAAAAATTACCCCACAAAGTTTTATTAGTGTCTGTTAAACTTCTCTTTGACCAATGAACTGCAGGAAGTAAAGAAATTTTCAAATCCTCATTTATAATTATTTGATCATACCAATCCATTTCATTTACATCTTTATATCCTTTAAAATATTTACCAAGATTTAGTGGTGCTAATACTTTTGCACTTTTAAAAGGAAAATTTCTAATTGTTGACATGTCCTGATGATCGTAATGATTATGAGTGAGTAAAAATATATCCGTTTTAGGTATCTCATTTAATTTTATTGCAGGATTAGTAAATCTTTTTGGACCAAAGATTAGTGGTCCAGCATTCTTTGAAAATACAGGATCTGTTATAATTGTAGTTGCACCTAATTTTATAAGATATGTCGCGTGACCTATCCAAGCAATATAATCATTGTCTTTATATTTTTCTAAATCAGCTAATACTTTTTGTTTTTCAATAACATGTTCTTTTGGATAAGTTAAATCAACTTTTTTTCTCAATTTACTGAAAATTCTATAAGAAAATTTTCCTGACCTAGATATTATTACCGGAGATCCTTTTGGATTCCTGAAAGTACCATCAGGCAAATGATGATAAGGTCTTTCTTTCATATTATTTTTTTTTCTCCATTAACCATAAGCTATTTCCCGCAAGAAAATATATTTTTCCATTAACAGGATGAACTTGTATATCTCTTATTCTTCCAATTTTATCTTTGAAAATAATTGTTTCTTGAATGTTAGATGAATTTTGAAAGTTTAATTTTCTTAATGATTTATCTTTTAAAGAAGTAATGAGCGCTTCGCCATTCCACTCATCAAATTCTTTTCCTTTATAAATGGTTATTGCACTTGCAGCTATTGAAGGTACCCAGTATTGGAGTGCCTTAGTAAAACCTGGTTTCCATTTAGGTCCAATCTTTGACCCTGAATAATTTGTTCCACCCCAACCTAAAATTTTCCAACCATAATTCTCTCCCTTTTTTACTTCACCAAACCAATCACCACCTTTTGCACCATGGTTGCTTGCATAAATTTTTCCATCAAAAGAGGAATAGGTTAGACCTTGAGGATTACGAACACCTATTTGATAAATTTCTGGTAACCAATCTGATTTACCTCTAAATTTAGGGTTATCTTTTGGAATACTACCATCTAAATAAATTCTGATAATACTTCCAGGATGGCTTGTCGGATCTTGAGCAATCATACCCCCACCTCTTTCACCAGCAGATGCAAAAAGATAATTGTCTTTAATAGCCAGTCTAGAACCAAAATGATAACCAGATTCTATTGGTGGTTCAGCTTGAAATATATTTTTAAAATCTAAATTTTTTTTATTTAATTCAGCTTTTGCAATTGATGTACTGGTTTTCCAATCCCCTCTATTTTCTGAATAAGAAATCCATAAGTAATAATCTTTGTAAATAATATCTAATAAACCTCCTTGTCCATGTACAAAATAATTTAAGTTATGTTCAACTTCATAAACTTCTTCAGAAATAATATTTACTATTTTTATTTTTCCAGTTTTTTCAGTGATAATAATTTCTTCATTATTTATAAAAGATGATCCCCATGGGTCATTTAAATCTGTCAATTTTTTAAAAGTAAAATTTTCAGAAAAACTTTTCGATGAAAATAGTAAAAAGAAAAATATCGATAAAAAATATTTGATCACTTTATGAAAGTTTAGATCTACCACCATCTACAGCAATTATTTGGCCTGTAACCCAAGAACTATCTTCTGTTAGCAAGAATTTAGCAAGAGCAGCAGAGTCTTTACCTTCGCCTAATCTTTTAAGGGGGTGTGCTTTTGCAATACCTTCGGCTATAGCAGTATTTTTTAACATTGGTTCTGCTATTTTAGATTTTGTTAAACTTGGTGCCACACAATTTACTCTTATGTTAGGAGCAAATTCTGCTGCAAGAGAAACCGTCAATCCTTCAACAGCAGCTTTTGCTGAGGCTATGATTGCATGGTTAGTAAAACCTCTTTGGGCAGC
Organism: uncultured Pelagibacteraceae bacterium; assembly: GCA_902556505.1. GTDB lineage: Bacteria > Pseudomonadota > Alphaproteobacteria > Pelagibacterales > Pelagibacteraceae > Pelagibacter. The sequence goes on along the minus strand of CACDWM010000014.1, from coordinate 6,280 downwards.
GACGGTCGAAAATAATACTATCGAACCTTTATTTTTTTTTAAACTTTCTTGAAATCCTTTAATAGCTTCTACAGCAGAATAAAGATTAAGTTTCATGCATTTCTGGAAGTCTTGTTCATTTACCATTCTTAATGGTTTCAAATCAATTGAACCAACACAATAAGCTAGGCCTTTAATTTCAGAAATATCTGATTTAACTTTTTCTATAAACCCATCCTCTAAAACATCTACAACGGTATGTGAGCATCCAAGTTTTTCAGAGACAGAACTAAGTTCACTTTCATTTCTTCCAACTAAATGAATATCGTTTCCAGAGTTTTTTAATTGTTCTGCTAAACTTGACCCAATAGAACCTGTCGCACCAAAAATTACATATTTTTCTGACATAAAAAATTTTATTAGTTATATTTAACTATGAAGTTATTTTTTATACTTGGTAATCAATTATTTCCAATAAAATACCTAGACCGCTTCAAAAAAGACCACCTATTTTTTATGGCTGAAGATAAGGGTTTATGCACTTATGAAAAGCATCATAAACAAAAAATTTTATTATTTTTATCTTCAATGCGTTCTTATGCAGACGGATTAAGAAAAAACAAATTTAAATTAGATTACTTTAAAATCGAAGATAAAGAATTTAATGAAGATTATTTAAAAAAATTAAAAAAAATAATTACACAAAAAAAAGTAAAAGAAATTTCAAGTTTTGAAGTAGAAGATAAATTTTTTGAAAAAAAAATTTCACAATTTTTAAAAAAAGAAAACATACACTGGAATGTTATTCAAACTCCTATGTTCTTAAATTCAAGAGCTGAATTTAAAAATTATTTATCAAAATCAAAAAAACCTTTTATGGCAACTTTCTACAAAGATGTTAGAAAAAAATCTGGAATATTGATGGGGTCAGATGGTGATCCAATCGGGGGGAAATGGAGCTTTGATGAAGATAATAGAAATAAATTACCTAAAAATATTTCAATTCCTAAATTTCCAAAAATAAATGAAACCAGTCATACAAAAAAATTAAAGCCTATTATTGAAAAGGAATTTAAAAATCACCCAGGGAGTACAAATAATTTTTGGTTTGCAACGGAATATGAAGATGTAGTTAAACTATTGAATTTTTTTATAAAAGAAAAATCTAATCTTTTTGGTGATTATGAGGATGCAGTTGATCAAAAAGATAATATCCTGTTCCATAGTGCATTAAGTCCTTACATAAATTTAGGTTTAATAACTCCTGAATTTGTTGTCCAAAAAGTTTTAGACTTTCACAAGAAAAATAAAATTAGAATGAATTCTTTAGAGGGTTACATTCGTCAAGTGATTGGTTGGCGAGAATTTATGCGAGGAATTTATCAGTCATACTCTCAAGAAATGGAAACTGGAAATTTTTTCAAACAAAATAGAAAAATGAAAAATTCTTGGTACGATGGAACCACTGGTCTTCCACCTTTGGATTATGCAATTAAAAATGCCGTCAATCATGGTTGGTCACATCATATTGAAAGATTAATGATCTTATCAAATATTATGAACCTTTGTGAAATCAAGCCAACAATTGTTTACAAATGGTTCATGGAAATGTTTGTGGATTCCTCAGATTGGGTAATGGTTCCTAATGTTTATGGAATGGGATTGTTTAGTGATGGAGGAATTTTTGCAACAAAACCTTATATTTGTGGATCAGCATATTTTATGAAAATGATGGATTTTAAAAAAGGAGAGTGGTGTAACACAATGGATGGCCTTTATTGGAGGTTCATAGACCGAAACAGAAAATTTTTTTTAAAAAATCCTCGTCTATCTATGATGGTAAGGATATTTGATAAAATGAAATCTGAGAGAAAAAAATTAATTTTATCAGAAGCTGATAAATTTATAAAACAAAATACAATTTGATGAAAAAAGAAAATTTACCAACCAAAACTTGTCCAATTTGTAAGAGACCATTTACTTGGCGCAAAAAATGGAAGTTGAACTGGGAGAGAGTAAAATATTGTTCAAAGAAGTGTTCTAAGCTAAGCTAAACTTAGTGAACATAATAGTATTACAACATATCAAAATAGAAGACCCAGGTTACATTAAAGATTTAATGCTGGCTGATGGATTTAAGCTCACCACTATTGAATTAGATGAAGGTGAAAAAATACCAAAGGATTTAAGTAAATTTGATGGAATGTTTTGCATGGGAGGTCCAATGGACACCTATATGGAACAAGAATATCCTTGGTTAATAGAAGAAAAGAAAGCAATTAAAGAATTTGTTGTTAATCTAAAAAAACCTTATTTAGGTTTTTGTTTAGGTTGTCAGCTTTTAGGAGAAGTGGTGGGCGGAGAAGTAGTTAAATCTAAACCAGCAGAAATAGGAATTATGGATATTAATTTCTCTAATGAAAAAGATGAAGATAAATTATTTTCAAAATTTCCTAATACAATTAAAAGTTTGCAATGGCACTCTTATGAGGTTCAAGGTATTGAAAATAATAATGATGTAACTTTATTAGCTTCCTCCCCAATTACCAAGTATCAAATCTTTAAATATCAAAACCATGCTTATGGAATTCAATTTCATATAGAAATAAAAGATACTACAGTCAATGAGTGGGGATGTGTACCGGAATACAAAAAAGCTTTGGAAGATCAGCTTGGTAATGGTGCATTAGAAAAGTTTGATCAATCTGCAAAAGATAACATGAAAGATATGAATAACTACTCTACAATCCTTTATAATAATTTTAAAAAACTTTTATGAATAATAAAATTTTTGAATGGGCAGGGGTTATAACTGCAATATTGTATTCTTTGTTTGTTGCTTTAAACATAGGAATAGAATTTTTTGGTTTTTGTTTACTGTTATTGTCAGCCATTTTAATTGGAATTTGGGCCTATAGAGGTGGTCATAAAGGAATTTTATTTTTGCAATTTTTTTATGCAACCGCTGGAATTATTGGAATGGTTCGTTGGTTTTAATTAAAGCTTGAAACTATTTTAGGGATATAATTTTTAAAATTAAAAAAACCTTTATTACAGTATTGCCAAGCTAATTGATCAAGATTTCTATATAAAAAATTTATCTTTAAATTATTAGAATTTAAAAAATCTAAATTTTCACCTACTGTTGGATACAAACCGTAATAATTTTCAATATTTTTTAATTCACTTATATCTATAATTTGACAATCAATAGATTGATTTTTTAATCTCTGTACTTGGTCTTCTATTAAATGAGATTTAAATTTCACTAACTTTTCACTGAGTTTTATTGCTCTATTTTCATTTTTATTAGATACTAAGTAAATTTTTTTAAAATTGTTTTCCTTAAAGTCAGTGATTTCAAACGAGAGATTATTTTCAAAAATTAAAAGATTCTTATTCTCAATCTTTTGTGGGTTATTGAAATCCTGTTTAATTATTTGATAAGATTTTTCAGATATTTTTGGAGGAGCATTTTCATTTAATTTTATATTTTGAAATCTATTGTTAGTGAATTTTTTAATATTCCATTCACTTGCAAGGTAATGTTTTCCTTGAGTTTGAACACCCGCAACCCATCGCCACCCAAGAGTATTTGATGCAGCATCTCCATCATAAAGATGTTGCATAAAAAATTCTGCACCTAATTGCCAAGGCAATTCTAAAGTAAAAATCCAAATACTAGCAAACCACATTCTTGTGTGATTATGCAAATAATTGTTTTCTTTAAGCTCTTTCACCCACTCATTAAAGCAATTTACTTTTGTTTTTCCTTCGATTGCTGCAATATAATCTTTATTATCTTTTAATTCGTTTTTGATTTGATTTAATTCGATAAGATAATCAGTCCAAACATTTGGTCTAAGTTCTAACCAACCTTTCCAATAAGTTCGCCATAGAACTTCTTGAATAAACTTTTCATTTTTTGAAAAAGAAAATTTACTTAGAGCTTTCTGAATGACTTCTTGTTCATTAATTATTCCATGAGTTATATATGGTGATAAGCAAGATATATTAGATCTTTTTTCAGGTCCAAAATCAAAATTTCTTAATTTTGAATATTCTCCAAGATTATTCTCAACAAAATTATTTAATTGATTTAAGGCCTTAGCCCTTGAAGCTTCAAATATCATTTTAAATTATTTTGATTTTTTTTTCTTAAGACCTAATTTGTCACTATGTCTTAATCTTAAAACAACAATGGCTCCAGCTATTAACAAAATAGCTACTGCTTCATAAACAAGTGCAGTAGGATCCATTTCTTTGCCTTGTAGAATAATAAATCGTGCAAGGGCGGTAATCGCAATAAGAAGTGGTAGTGTAATACTAATAGATTGTTGGTTCCAAAAAACCCTAACCATTGCTAGTACCTCCAAATAAAGAAACATTAAAAGCAAATCTGCTAATGTAACAGATTGATTTAAAAACATGTTTTTCATTTCAATCCCAACAGCAATAACAGTACTGATTAAGATAATAACCATTAATGCTAACTGTAAGTTTTTTGCTATCTTATCCATTATTTATCTTTACTAAAAGGTAACCATTTTTTCAATTGCAGATTTTAAGGGACCATCATAAGGGATTGAATAAGAATTCGGGTTTGGACTTGTCAAAACTTCAATTCCTTTTGAAAATACAAAAATAAATACTATTACAAAAACTATGACCATGATTTTAAAAGGATCAAAATTTTTTGTTTGAAAAACACTTGCAGACTTCTCTTCTGCTCTATGGAATTGTTTAAAAGTCATATAGACGGCAAATATTAAACCTATATGAGCTAAAAAAAGTCCAGCCCATCCAAATGCAAAAGTTGTGTAAGAAAAAACATATAAACTAAAAACAGTAGTCCAAATAAAACTTAAAACTAAAAGAATTTGTAATCTAACTGTTTTAGGAAGTGCGCGTAGATCATTCTTACTATCATCAAATAAAATATTTGCAGCATCTCTCATCCAATTCTTTAATGATTCCATGATCTAAGGATATAATTTTTAGTGATTTAAACAAATGTTAATTTGTCCTAAACGTTACTAAGAACGGAGCTTTTTTTTGTGAAAATTGATAAATCTTTCAACGTTAGATTTATTAAATGACTTATTTTCTTCAAATGAGACTTTTTTCATTGAGTAAGCGTTGCTATTAGTAACTCTAGATTGAATTGTAATATTTCCTTTATACAATTTAAGTTTAACTGAGCCATTAACTTTGCTTCTTTTTAAATCTACAATTTTTTGAAGTTTAAATCTTTCTTTTGAATACCAATAACCATTGTAAATTAACTCTGCATATCTAGACATTATCTGATCTTTTTTATGCATAGTTTCTTTGTTTAAGGTAACAGACTCAATTGCTCTATGAGCATTTATTAAAAGAGTCCCACCAGGTGTTTCATACACTCCTCTAGATTTAATACCTAAAAATCTATTCTCTACTAAGTCAACTCTTCCAATTCCATTTTTGCCTGCTAGATCATTTAACTTTGTTAATAATTTAGCTGGAGGTAATTTTTTTCCATTAATTCCAAAAGGATCACCATTTTTAAAATTAATAGTAACAAAAGATGGTTTGTTAGGTGCTTTTTCAGGAGAAACTGTTCGTTGAAAAATAAATTCTGGAGCAGAATTTTTTGGATTTTCTAAAACCTTACCTTCAGTTGATGTATGAAATAAATTATCATCCACTGAAAAAGGAGGTGCACCTTTTTTATCTTTAGGAATAGCTATGCTATGTTTTTTTGCATAATTAATTAAGTCTGTTCTAGATTTTAGTTTCCAAATTCTCCACGGAGCTATAATTTTAATTTTAGGACCAAAATAATGATAGCCTAATTCAAATCTAATTTGGTCATTGCCTTTACCAGTTGCTCCATGTGAAACTGCATAGGCTTTAAATTTTTTAGCTACTCTTATTTGATCTTTTGCAATAAGAGGTCTTGCTATTGATGTCCCTAATAAATAAACACCCTCATAGATCGCGTGTCCTCTGATCATGGGATAAACATATTCCTTAACAAAAATATCTTTTAAATCTCTAATAATTATATTTTTAACACCAAATTTTTTTGCATTAGTTATAATTTTTTTTCTATCAATTTCTTGTCCAACATCTGCTGTATAACAAATTACATCTGCATCATAATTTTCTTGAAGCCATTTTAAAATTATAGAAGTATCGAGCCCTCCAGAATAAGCTAGAACAATTTTCTTTTTTGATTTCATTGAATTAACTACAAGCTTTTCTTGAAGCGTTATAAGCTTTAGTAAATCCTAATAATGAGTAATGATCAATTGTTTGA
>CACDWM010000013.1 GCA_902556505.1 uncultured Pelagibacteraceae bacterium | reverse complement strand
CTTAACGACTGAATTATTTAATATTTTAAAATCTAAAAGAGATGAGTTTGTGTTTAAAATGAAACTTACAAGCAAAGATGAGTTTGAAGTACTCTCAAAACGTGTAGAGTATCTTGAAAATATGATAAATAAACTTAAGAAAAAAAAAAGTAAAAAAGTTAAACAGGCAAGAAAATCTTAACTCTTAAACCATCCATTTTTGATTTTTCTAACATTATATTTCCTCCATGAGATTTGATAATGTCTGATGAAATTGATAAGCCAAGACCAACACTTGATTTAGATTCTGCCCGACCCTTATCTATTTTATAGAAAGGTTTAAATACATTCTCATACTCATTTTTTGGTATTCCAGGACCATCATCATCAATAATAATGAATAAGTTTGTGTTTTTTTTACTTAAACTAATTTCAATTTTATTTGCATATTTCAGTGCATTATCAATTAAATTATTTACACATCTATTAATTAAATTTTTCCTGCCATTAAAGTAAATTCTTGGTGTCAAGTTTTGTGAAATATTTTCATTATTATATTTTTCAATAACTTCTGAAATTAATTCAGATAGATTAAACATTTCATCTTTTTGAACATATGATGAGCTGGTGAATTGCAAATATTCATTTAGCATTTTCTCCATTTCATTGATATCTTCAGTCAATTTATTAACAGTTTCTTTATCTTTTATAAAAGCTAATTGTAGTTTCATTCTTGTTAAGGGTGTCCTTAAATCATGACTTATCCCAGATAACATTTCTGTTCTTTGATTAATGTGTCTTTCAATTCTCTTTCTCATTTTATCAAATTCATGTCCTGCTTGTCTTATTTCAAGGGCTCCAGAGGGTTTGAACTCTTCAATATTTTCTCCTTTACCAAACCTTTCAGCCGCACGTGCTAGATTTGTGATTGGTCTAGTTTGATTTTTTAAAAATATTAGAGAAATAATCACCATTATAATTGCAGGTACTGTGATCCAAAGTGCAAATATTCTTGCTGAAGAACTTGCAACTCTATCTTTAGGCACTAAAAATTTAAAATAACCATTCTCATATTTAATTCTTAAATCAATTAATTCTTTATAACTTGTTGTATCAAACCAATATTTATTTGTACCAAATTTAGATTTTAGCTCTCTTCTTAAAGTTCTATCGATAGGACTAAACCATCTTTCGGTATCTGTATTTTGTAATTTTTCGTTATTGATGAATTCAATATTTAAATCTAAAAATATAGAAAAAAGATCTAGCAACTCTTGTTTATTTTCTTGCTCACTTCCATGGGCTTCAATAAATGTACTAATTTCATTTACTAGGGTTCTTGTCATACCTTTGTTTGTTTTGATCCAAAGGCTATCAAAAAAAACAATTGTAATTACTAGTTGCAGAACCAAAACTGGAATAGCAACAATAAGGAGTGCTCTATAAAATAATCTTTTTGGCAATATTTTTTTAAAGTAATCACTCAATCCAGAGAACATATCCCGCACCTCTTATTGTCTGTAAAAATTTTGGATTTTTTGGATCAATTTCAATCTTTTTTCTAAGCCGAGTAATAATAACATCTATTGATCTTTCTTTATCTAGATTAATTAATTGACCAATATCTTCCCTAGAAAATGTTTTACCTGGATTATTAATCATTTTTTCTAAAATTGTTTTTTCAGTTGCATTAATCTTGAATTCTTTATCACTTTTAAATATTAAAAGTTTGTTCAAATCAATTTTCACATTTTCAAATTCTATAACCCTTTTTTGATCTGTTTTGATAGTTTTATTTAATATGTTTTGTATTCTTAGAATTAATTCTTTTGGTTCAAATGGTTTCGGTAAATAATCATCAGCACCAATCTCTAATCCTTGGACCCTTTCATTTGCTTCACCTTTAGCTGTTAGAAGTATAATTGGTGTATCTAATTTTTTTTTATTTTCTCCTAAAAATTCAAGCCCACTTTTACCTGGCATCATGATATCCAAAACTATCAAATCAAACTTAATTATTTTTATTTTCTCTAACGCATTTTCTGCATTTTCTGCAGTTGTGACTAAGAATTTATTTTCATTTAAATACTTTTTTACAAGAGATCTAATTCCATCATCATCATCAACCACTAGTATATGTGCGATAAACTTATCCATTAATTATCTTACTTATTACATTATCAAAATTTATTACTTCTTCAGAACTTGAATTTAGCAAAGCATTATAAATTCTCTTTTTTTGTAAATTGAAAATTTCATTAAAAATTTTTTTACCTTTATCGTTAAGAAAAACATGCTTTACTCTTGTGTCTAAATCATCTTTTTTAAAAATGATGATTTCAAGTTTAATTAAATCTTTAAGAACACGATTTAAGCTTTGTTTTGTGACTTTTAATCTCTTAAGCAGCTCTGAAATTGAGATACCTTCATACATTGACAGTAAATGAATTACTTTATGGTGTGCTAAACCAATTGAATATCTGTCTAATATTTTTTTAGAGTCAGAAAAGGTTTCTCTATAGCTTACAAATAGTTTTTCAATAAGATCTTTAAGCTGGTCATCTTTTAAATATAAAAGTTCTTTCATAATAGGTAAGTTATATTGACATATTAAAGATACAAAGATATTTTTCAGTTATAAATTAAAAAATTTTCACACATGATACCTTACGACAAGAGATCTGGAAAAATATGGTACAACAACGAATTAGTTGATTGGGCTGACGTTAAACTGCATGTTTTAAGCCATGGTATGCATTATGCTAGTTGTGTATTTGAAGGTGAGAGAGTTTATGATGGTTCAATTTTTAAATTGGAAGAGCACACAGCTAGATTTTTTCATTCTGCTAGAAGAATGGGTTTTGAAATTCCATATACAGAAGAAGAAATCAATAATGCATCAAATAAAATTATTGCAACCCAAAAAGTAGAAAATGGTTATGTAAGACCTGTTGCTTGGAGAGGTAGTGAGATGATGGCTATTTCTGCGCAACAAACAAAAATACATGTTGCGATTGCAACATGGGAATGGGGATCGTATTTTGACCCTAAACTTAAAGTAGAAGGAATAAGATTAAATATTTCGAATTGGAGAAGACCAGCGCCCAATACTATACCGTGGGATACAAAGGCGTCAGGTCTTTACATGATTTGTACACTCTCAAAACATGAGGCAGAAAAGCAAGGATATACAGATTCTTTAATGCTTGATCATGAGGGAAATATTGCTGAAGCAACTGGAGCAAATATTTTTTTCAAAGACAAAAATGGAGAAATTCATACCCCAATACCAGATTCTTTTTTAGATGGTATCACAAGAAGAACCGTAATTGGAATTGCTAAATCAAAAAATATAAAAGTGCATGAAAGAAAAATTAGTCCTACTGAATTACCTAATTTTGTTGGATGTTTTTTAACAGGAACAGCAGCAGAGGTAACACCAGTATCTTGTATTGCTGAAAATCAATTTAAAGTTTGTGATACTATTATTGATTTGAATGAAAGTTATCAGGCATTAGTTAGGAAGAAAAAAGCAGCCTAGTCTTTACTGTCTTCCGACATAGCGTGATCAATACCTTTTCGCATATAGTCATATGCAGTAAAAAGTGTTAAAGCAGCAGATAACCACAAAAGAATTATACCTATGGTCTGAGCATTATAATCTTGGAAATTAATTATTTTATTTCCTGTATCTCCAGACAATAAAAGAGCTATCGATACCATTTGTAATACTGTTTTAAGTTTTGCAAGATTTGAAACGGGAAGTTTTATTTTTCCCTTTGCTAAAAATTCTCTCAAACCTGAAATTAAAATTTCTCTTGTAAGAATTATTATTGCTGCAATTACTTCATAATTTCTGATCGTTCCATCCATAACAAGAAGTATTAATGCTGTAGCTACAATTATTTTATCAGCTATAGGATCTAATAATTCACCCAGTTTTGACTCTACTCCAAACATTCTAGCCAACATACCATCTAAAAAGTCTGTAAATGATGCAACAATAAATAATATTAAAGCAGTAAGATCACCATAAAATCCTGGAAGATAAAAAGCTAAAACAAAAAAGGGAACAATTATTATTCGCCCTATCGTTAATATGTTTGGAATTTTTTTTAACATAATTATTCGTGAAAAAAGTTATATATCTTTTTTGCTACTTTTTCCTCAACACCTTCTACAGATTTTATTTCATCTAAACTAGCTGACTCAACTGATCTTGCAGAACCAAAATGGTTTAATAAAGCTCTTTTTCTTATTGCTCCAATTCCCTCTATTTGGTCTAACAGAGATTTACTAATACCTTTTTTTCTCTTTGCTCTATGAGCACTAATTGCAAATCTATGCGATTCATCTCTTATTCTTTGAAGAAAAAATAGGGTAGGGTCGTTTCTAGTGAATTTGTATTCTTTGCCATTGTGAAAAAAAGTTTCATTTCCACTATTTCTAAATTTACCTTTTGCTATTGCAATAATTGGAATATCGTGAAGTCCTAATTCATTAAGGCTCTCTCGAGCAACTGAATACTGACCTTTTCCTCCATCTACTAGAACCAAATCAGGAAAAGCAAGGTAGTTGTCTTTTTCTTGAACTGCTCTTTTGAACCTTCTATTTAATACCTCTCTCATCATTCCATAGTCGTCTTGCTCATTTTTTTTATGCTTAATATTAAATTTTCTATATCTTTTTTTAATAAATCCTTCATCACCATATGCTATTAAAGCACCAACACTATATGTACCTTGAATATGACTATTATCATAAACTTCAATTAAATTTATATTAGTTTCTAAATTAAATTTTTTAGCTACTGCATCGAATAATTCTTTATTATTCTGACTTTCATAAAGTTTTCTATTTAGACTATCCTTTGCATTTTTAATTGCTTGATTAATTACTTTTAGTTTTGATCCTTTTTTCGCGACTGTAATATTTATCTGTTTACCTTCTTTTTGGGTCAGTGTTTTTTCAATTAATGCCCTTTCCTTTATTTCTTCTGAAAGGATAATCGATGAAGGAACACTTTTATTTTCATAAAATTGAGAAACAAATGAATTAAGGATTTCACTAAACTTTTCATCTGGATCGTGTTTTGGGAAAAAAGGTTGATTTCCCCAATTTTGTTTTGATCTATAAAAAAATACTTGAATACAAGTTTTTCCAGATTCTTTATATCCAGCTATAACATCTGCCTCAACTAAGTTTGCTTCATTAATTCTCTGTGAAGATTGAATTATGTTTAATGCTTTGATTCTATCTCTTAAAATTACAGCTTTTTCAAAATCAAGATCCTCACTTGCCTTTTCCATTTGGTTAGAAAGATTTTTTTGAATTTTCCTAGATTTGCCTGAAACAAATTCAATAGCATCCTCTACTGTTTGATTGTAATCTTCTTTTTCAACGTATCCCACACAAGGTCCAGAACATCTTTTAATTTGATATAAAATACACGGTCTTTCTCTATTTTTGAAAACATTGTCATCACAAACTCTTAAATGAAAAATTTTTTGAATCATTTTGATTGTCCAATTAGCTGAACCAGCAGAGGCAAAGGGTCCAAAGTAAAAACCTTCTTTTGTTTTTTTTCCTCTATGTCTCTTTATTTGTGGCCATTTATCTTTATTACCAATAAATATAAATGGAAATGACTTATCATCACGTAATAAGATATTAAACTTTGGTTTATGTTTTTTAATTAAATTTGCTTCTAGTAGCAAAGCTTCGCTTTCATTAGATGTTGTTGTTATCTCTAATTTTCTTGTTTGAGATAACATTCTTTCAGTTCTAATTATGTGATTTTTTTCTGCAACATAGCTCTTTAACCTATTTGGTAAATTTTTGGCTTTACCTACATAAAGAATTTCATTTTTTTCATTAAGCATCCTGTATACGCCTGGAAGTTTTGGTACTAGAGGTAGCTCTTTTTTAATTACTTCTTTTCCTATTTCAGAGCTTATCATGGCTTCTCTTTTTGGTAATTTGAATACCAACAGATGAACATTGTTTTAAGATTTCTAATTTTTCAATTTTCAACATTATTTTAGCAATCCTTTTGTCTTTAAATAGTTCGTCAAAAACAGCTTCTGCTAAAGTTTCTAAGAAATTGTAATGTTTCTTTTTTACAAGTTTTGTAATTAATTTGACTATAGTTCCATAATTAACAATGGATTTTATGTCTTTATCACTTGAAGGTTTTTTATCTTCATAGTCTATTTCAAGACTAAATTTAACTTTCTGTGATTTTTCTTTTTCAAAATCGTAATAACCAAGTTTTAAATCTAAGATTAATTCATTAATTAGGATTTTTTTCTCATAATTAAATAGGCTTTTATTTTTATCTATTTTGACAATTTTTAAATTATTTTTTTTCATTCTTTACCCATTACATCTGGTGTTTGCCAGTTAAGATTTTGACCACTATCAATAGCTAAAACTTGACCAGTAATAGATATATTTTTAATAAAAAAGTCAACAGCATTACATATTTGTTCCACATCAACTTGTCTTTTTAGAGGTGTTGCTAAATATTGCTTTTTGAAATGTTTTTCAGATTGTCTTTGATTTTTTATAGTGGGTCCAGGAGCAATTGCATTGACTCTTATATTAGGAGCTAAACTCATAGCGCTAGTTTTTGTTAAAGTATACAAACCAGTTTTGCTTAGAGTGTATGAAAAAAAGTAAGGAGTTAATTTGAAGACTCTTTGATCAATAATATTTATAATATTATTATTTTTGCCTTTAACATTTTTAGCAAATTCTTTTGTTAATAGTGCAGGTGCTCTTAAATTAGTCCTTAAATGTTTGCTCCAACTATCTAATGAAAAATTTTCTAATTTATCATTTTCAAATAGAGAGGCATTATTAATAAGACAATCAAAAAATTTTAGTTTTGATTTTGCAAATTTAATTATTTTTTTTATATCAGTTTCTTTGCTTAAATCACCTTTGACTATGTAAACTTTTGTTCCTTTCTTAGATAATTCTTTTTTTAATTTTTCCGCTTTAAATCTTGATTTGTTATAATGAATTAAGATTTCCTTATTTGCACCAGATAAATGCCTTGCTATTGCAGCACCCATTCGGGTTGCTCCTCCAGTAATAATTATCTTCCGTGCTTCCATTTTTTATCCCGTTTTTTTGTTACTTTAGTGCCTGGCATACCCATGGTTGATCTGCCTTTTGGATAAAGCTTATTTTTTACATCATACTGCCTTATTTTTGGATTTAATGTAATTTCTAATTCTGTGCTTTCCAATTTTCTTATTTCATCTCTTATTTTAGCAGCCTCTTCAAATTCTAAATTAGATGCTGCCTCTTTCATTTTTTTATCTAAGCCTTTGAGATGTTTTTTAAGATTTCCACCAATATTTGAGCCCTCGCTTATTTTGACGTAGTCTTTTTCGTAAACACTTTCTAGAATATCACTGATATCTTTTTTTACCGACTTTGCATCTATTTTGTGCTTCTTATTGTAAGCTAACTGAATTTTTCTTCTTCTATCTGTTTCAGCAATTGCTTTTTTTATACTCTTTGTTTCTTTGTCAGCGTATAAAACTACTTTACCTTCAACGTTTCTTGCTGCTCTTCCTATTGTTTGAATTAAAGATGTTTCAGATCTAAGAAATCCTTCTTTATCAGCATCTAAAATTCCAACTAATGCACACTCTGGAATATCTAATCCTTCTCTTAAAAGGTTAATTCCAACTAAAACATCAAATACGCCCATTCTTAAATCTCTCATGATTTCAATTCTTTCTAATGTGTCAATATCTGAGTGAAGATACCTTACCTTTATACCGTTTTCATGAAGATATTCGGTTAAATCTTCAGCCATTTTTTTAGTGAGTGTTGTTACTAATACTCTATGATTATTTTCTATAACTCTTTTGCATTCATGCATTAAATCATCCACTTGATTTTTTGCAGGTCTTATTTCTACAGGAGGATCAATTAATCCTGTTGGTCTAATTACCTGATCTATAAACTGACCTTTTGTTTGTTCCAATTCCCATGGTCCAGGAGTTGCGGAAACAAATACAGTTTGAGTTCTCATTAAATCCCATTCTTCAAATTTTAATGGTCTATTATCCATACATGAAGGAAGTCTGAATCCGTATTCTGCTAAAGTACTTTTTCTTGATCTATCACCTTTATACATTCCATTAAGCTGAGGTACTGTAACGTGACACTCATCTACAAATATTAATGTGTTATCTGGAAAGTATTCAAAAAGAGTGGGAGGAGGCTCTCCTGGTTTTCTTCCTGACAAAAACCTTGAATAGTTTTCAATACCAGCACAAGAACCTGTTGCTTCAATCATTTCAAGATCAAATTTAGTTCTTTCTTCTAATCTCTGAGCTTCTAATAATTTATTTTCAGTACGGTGTTTCTTTAAAGTTACTTCTAATTCTTTTTTTATATTAATTACTGCTTGTTCGATTGTAGGCTTAGGAGTGATGTAGTGACTATTTGCATAAACTTTTACTAAACTTAATTCTCTTACTTTATCACCAGTTAACGGATCAAACTCTTCTATCTGTTCTAATTTATCCCCAAATAGACAAAGTCTCCAAGCTCTATCTTCTAAATGAGAAGGAAATATTTCTAAATATTCTCCTCTTGCTCTAAATGTTCCTCTATAAAAATTTTGATCATTTCTTTTATATTGTAGAGCAACTAAAGATTTGATTATTTCTTCTCTATTGTAGTCATAATTTTTTTGAAGAGTTAGTGTCATTTTACTATACGCTTCAACTGAACCTAATCCGTAGATACACGAAACACTTGCTACAATTAAAACATCATCTCTTTCTAAAAGAGATCTAGTTGCTGAGTGCCTCATTCTATCAATTTGTTCATTTATAGAGGCTTCTTTCTCTATATATGTGTCTGATCTCGGCACATAAGCCTCTGGAGTATAATAGTCATAGTATGAAACGAAATATTCAACAGCATTGTCTGGAAAAAAGGTTTTCATTTCCCCATAAAGTTGAGCAGCAAGAGTTTTGTTTGGAGCTAAAATTAGGGCAGGTCTGTTAGTAGCTTCAATTACTTTAGCCATTGTAAAAGTTTTTCCAGATCCCGTTACACCAAGCAAAACTTGATTAAATTGATCTTTGTTAGCACCATTTACTAATTTTTTTATCGCTTCAGGCTGATCACCAGCAGGTTTAAAATCAGATTTAATTTTGAATTTTTTTCCACCCTCTAGTTTTCCACCTATTTTAGGATTTTTACTCTGAATATCTGTAATTAAATCTTGATAAGTATTTTCCATATATTAAACAAGGTAGTAGAATTTATTTATATTTCAATGAGCATAATATCAGACAGTTTAAAGAAGATTAAACCATCACCTACTATTGCTGTTACTCAAAAAGCAAGAGAATTAAAAGCTGCTGGAAAAGATGTTATTGGATTAGGTGCAGGGGAACCAGATTTTGATACTCCAGATAACATTAAGCAAGCAGCTATAAAAGCTATTAACGATGGTGATACAAAATACACCGCAGTAGATGGGACCCCAGCATTGAAAAAAGCGATTGTAGAAAAATTTAAAAAAGAAAATAATTTAGATTATACAACTGATCAAATTACAGTTGGTGCTGGTGGAAAGCATGTAATTTATAATGCAATGATGGCCACATTAAACCAAGGTGATGAAGTTATAGTTCCTGCTCCTTATTGGGTTTCTTATCCCGATATGGTTTTGTTAGCTGGAGGAAAACCAGTGATAATGGAATGTGATGAAAAACAAGGTTTTAAAATAAATCCAATTGATCTTGAAAAATTTATTACTCCAAAAACAAAATGGATTATTCTTAATTCTCCTTCAAATCCAACTGGAGCATGTTATTCAGAGCAAGATATAAAAGCAATTGCAGATATTTTGGAAAAACATAGTCATGTGTATATTTTAAGCGATGATATTTATGAGCATGTGACTTATGAGGGTTTTAAATTTTTTACAATTGCTCAAATTGAAAGTTTAAAAGATAGAGTGCTTACAATGAATGGTGTAAGCAAAGCTTATTCAATGACAGGCTGGAGAATAGGGTATGCAGCTGGTCCAAAAGATATCGTTAAAGCTATTGCGAAAATTCAATCACAATCAACAACTAATCCTTCTTCTATTAGCCAAGCCGCTGCAGTTGAGGCACTTAGCGGAACACAAGACTTTATTAAGGAAAGAGCTAATTCTTTTCAGGAAAGAAGAGATTTTGTTGTTAATGCTTTAAATGCGATAGATGGAATTGAATGTCTGAATCCAGATGGAGCGTTCTATGTTTTTCCAAGTTGCAAAGGTTTAATGGGTAAAAAAGATCCAAATGGAAATGAAATTAAATCTGATACTGATTTTGTTCAATCATTATTAGAGAATAGTGGAATTGCTGTAGTCCAGGGTTCTGCATTTGGTTTAGAAGGTTTTTTCAGAATTTCTTATGCAACATCAATGGATAATCTTAAGAAAGCAATGGATAAAATATCTAGTTTTTGTAAATCCTTAAGTTAATGAAAACAGCCCTAGTGTTTGGTTCGTCAGGTTTAGTTGGCGGGCATCTTGTTAATGAACTTACCCTGAATTCAAATTATTCAAAAATAAAGATTTTTGTTCGTTCAAAAATAGAACTTATTAATCCAAAAATTGAAATTATTGAAACTGATTTTAATGATTTAGAAAAGTATAGAAATGATATTAAAGGTGAAGACTGTTTTTTTTGTATTGGTACAACAAGAAAAAATTCACCTAATAAAAATGAATATGAAAGAATTGAACTGAATATTCCAATACAAATTGCCCAAATTGCTAAATCAAATTCAATTAAATCATTTTTTTTCGTTTCATCTGGTTATGCAGATCCAAAAAGTTCAGGTGATTATTTAAAATTCAAAGGATTAGTTGAACAAGAAATTAAAAATCAAAATTTTGATAAAATTGGGATCATGAGACCATCTTTCTTATTGGGAAATAGAAAAGAAAAAAGATTAGGTGAAAAATTTGGTATAATATTATTTAAATTGTTAACTCCAATATTGGTTGGACCTTTAAGAAAAATGAGACCAATTAGGGCAGAAATAGTCGCCAAAGCAATGGTAAAGTTGGCAAATGAAAATATTAATCAAAGTATATTTGAATCAAATGAGATTGCTGAATTAGTGAGATAGGAATTTTTCAGCTTCTAATGCTGCCATACATCCCATACCTGCAGCGGTTACAGCTTGTCTAAATGTTTTGTCTTTTACATCTCCAGCTGCATAAACACCAGGAACATTTGTTTCTGTTGAGTCAGGTTTGGTAATTAAATATCCCTCATTATCCATTTTTAATTGATCTTTAAAAAGTTGAGTAGCTGGATCATGACCAATAGCAATGAATACGCCATCAAGTTTCAATTCTTGAATTTTATTTGTTTTAACATTTTTAATCTTTATTCCTTTAACATTTTTAGGATCTTTATCACCTAACACATCTTCAACTACAGAGTCCCAAATTATTTCTATTTTTTTATTTTCCATTAATTTTTTTTGAAGCATTTTTTCAGCTCTTAAACTATCTCTTCTATGGATTAATTTTACTTTAGATGCAAACTTTGTAAGGAACATTGCTTCTTCAACCGCTGCATTACCTCCTCCAACCACAGCAACTTCTTTATTTTTAAAAAAGAAACCGTCACAAGTTGCACAAGCAGAAACTCCAAATCCTCTAAATTCCTGTTCTGATTTTATATTTAACCATCTTGCTTGAGCTCCAGTAGAAATAATAATGCTATCAGCAGTATATTTCTGACCACTATCACCAATTGCTTCAAATGGTGAACATTTTAAATTTACAGATCCAATATGGTCTTCAATCATTTCAGTTCCAACTGCTTTTGCTTGTTCTTTCATTTGATCCATTAACCATGGCCCCTGAATAACTTCAGAAAATCCTGGATAATTTTCAACATCAGTTGTTGTTGTTAATTGTCCTCCTGGCTCAGATCCATAAACTAAAATAGGATTTAACATTGCACGAGCAGCATAAACTGCTGCAGTGTATCCAGCTGGACCTGATCCAATTATTAACACTTTTGTGTGTTTAGTTGGATTTTGACTCATATGAAAGCTATATAGTGATTAATGACTAAATTAAAAGGTATTTTATTAACTCAAGGTATGCATGGCATGATAAGCCAGGTAGAAGGTTTGGCTAAAGCTTTAGATATGGATTTTACACACCATAAGGTTGAACTAAATAATTTTTGGAAAATTGTTCCTCCAAAATTAACTCCAATATCACAAAACGTTTATAAAAAAATAAACGAGTCTGATTTTGATGTAATTATTTCATGTGGAAGAAAAAGTGTTATTCCTTCAATCCACTTAAAAAGTATTTCAAAAAAAAAAGTTTTAAATATTCATATTCAAGATCCAAAGGTGGATTTTAATCATTTTGATTTTATTGTTGCTCCCGAACATGATGGGATAAGTGGTGCAAATGTAATTAAAACAAAAGGTGCAATTCACTATTTAACAGAAAATGAAATTGAAGAAAATAGAAGTTATTTAAATTCATATATCAAACAGGATAATAGAAAAGTTTGGTGTTTGATAATGGGTGGTCCTACAAAATATTACGATTACTCAACAAAAAATATGAAGCATATCTTCTCAATTTTTTACAAACTATTGAAAAAACATGATTTTCAACTTGTGGTGATACCTTCAATGAGAACGCCATTAAACACCATACACTATGCAAAAGAGTTTTTTGGAGAAAATCACACTGTGATTATGAATGTTGATAAAAAAGCCTATCTTTCAGCTCTAGCAATTTCAGAAAATATAATTGTTACATGTGACTCCAGCTCAATGATATCTGAAGCTGCTTTAACTGGAAAACCAATTTATGTCGCAAATATTTTACCAAAAAGAAAAGACATTAGATTTCAGAATTTTAGAAATTTATTCAGAGAATTAAATATTACTAGAAACTTAGGTGAAGAAATTGAAAATTGGAACTATCAAAAATTAGATGAAACGAATAGAGTAGCAAAAATTATTAAAGAAAAAATATAACCCTAATGTCATTTTTAAATTCAATTAAAAACAATTCAAAAGAACATAATTTTCCATTTAATCATTGGGAGTATAGCGATGCTTTGTCCGAAGAGGCAATTGATGAAATAGTTAAAGCTGACATACCTGATGTCAGTAAACATAATCTTAACTATGATGGAACAAGAGCAATAGATGGTGGAGCTGCAGAATTTAGAAAAGGTATAGCTTCAGGAGGAAAAGCAATAAAGTTTAGATGTTTTATTAATAAAGAAAACTCATCTCAATTTCCAAATTTAGTAAAATTTATAAATGAACTTCAGTCTAAAGAAACATATGAAACAATTTCTAAAATGATAAATAAAGATTTATCAAATTCATATGTTAGGGTTGAAGTTATATGTGACCGAGAGGGTTTTTGGTTAAAGCCTCATTGCGATATAAAAGAAAAACTTATGTCAGGTTTAATATTTGTTAATAAAACAAATGAATCTGAAGATTTAGGAACTGATTTTTACAATGAAAAATTAGAAAAGGTTAAGACACTTCCTTACAAACATAATTATGGTTATCTTTTTACTAGCGGACCAAATACATGGCATGGTATGGAGAAGAAAAAGATCGTTAAAGAAAGACGATGTATTCAAGTAAATTATGTTACATTTGAAACTGATTGGAAAGTAAATTCTTAAACGTCCTGAAGAGAAGTCACTTCTAATTTTTTTGTTTTTAGTGATCTAATTGCCTCTAAACATGCTTGAGCAGTAGACATATTTGTACAATATGGAACTTTATTTTTAAGTGTTGCTCTTCTTAATGCAATAGCATCACTTAATCGATATTCAGTGTTTCCACCTCCAGTATTTATCACCAATGCAATCTTTTTAGAGTCTAAAACATCTACTATATGTGGAGTGCCACTGCTAACTTTATTGATTATTTTACATTTCATACCATGTTTTCGAATATATTCAGCAGTTCCTCTAGTAGCACATAATTTAAACTTAAGTTTAAGAAGTTCTTTAGCTAAATCTATTCCTTCATCTTTGTGACTATCTTTGAGAGATATAAAAGCTAATCCTTGTTTTGGTAATGAGTTAGCTGCTGCAATCTGACTTTTGGCAAAAGCCATTCCAAAATTCTTATCAAATCCCATAACCTCCCCAGTTGATTTCATTTCAGGCCCTAACAATAAGTCACTATTTGGAAATTTATTAAATGGAAATACAGCTTCTTTAACTGCATACATACCTTTAGATTTGTCTTTTAAATTAAACTTAGATAACTTTTGACCAGCCATTACTCTTGATGCAATTTTAGCTAGAGGAAGACCTTTTGCTTTTGATACAAAAGGAACTGTCCGACTAGCTCTTGGATTAACTTCAATTACATAAATTTCATCTTTTTTTATTGCAAACTGAATGTTCATGAAACCTTTTACATTCAAAGCTATCGCTAATTTTTTAGTTTGATTTTCAATTTCTTTAAGAAGGTACGGTTTAATTGATATAGGGGGTAGGCTACACGCCGAGTCTCCTGAATGAATTCCAGCTTCTTCGATATGTTGCATAATTCCCGCAACGTGAACCTGTTTTCCATCTGATATGGCATCCACATCTACTTCCATTGCATGATCGATAAATTTATCAATCAAAATTGGATTTTCTTCTGCAGCTTTAAAAGCCTCTTCAACAAATTTTTTAAGTTGATTTTTTTCATGAACAATTTCCATTGCTCTTCCACCTAAAACATACGAAGGTCTTACCATTAATGGTAATCCTATTTTATCAGCAATTTTTATTGCCTGATTAAATGTTTTTGCAATTCCACTCTCCGCCTGCTTAAGTTTTAATTTGTTTAATAAACTTCTAAATCGGTCTCTATCCTCCGCTAAATCGATAGAAGTATATTGTGTTCCTAAAATTGGAAGTTTGTTGTCATGTAAAAATTTAGCAAGTTTAATTGGAGTTTGTCCACCAAACTGAGCTATCACTCCTATTAGGTTTCCTTTTTCTTGTTCTTTTTTAATTATATTAAATACGTACTCTTCTTTTAAAGGTTCAAAGTATAATCGATCACTCGTATCATAGTCTGTTGATACTGTTTCAGGGTTACAATTAACCATGATAGTTTCAAAACCTGCGTCTTTTAATGAAAAACTTGCCTGACAACAGCAATAATCAAACTCAATTCCTTGACCAATTCTATTTGGTCCTCCTCCAAGAATAATTATTTTTTTCTTATTTGATGGATCAGCTTCACATTCAGAGTTAATTGAAAAATTTCTTTGATAAGTTGAGTACATATATGGAGTAAAAGATTTGAATTCAGCTGCACAAGTATCTACTTTTTTATAAACTGGAAGTATTTTAAGCGCTGATCTTTTTCTTCTAATAACGTTTTCAGAAGTTTTAGTTAATTCTGAAAGTTTTTTATCTGAAAATCCTATTGATTTTATTCTATTAAATTCTGCAAAATCTTTTGGAAGTCCTTTATTTTTGATTTGTGTTTCGCAATCAACTATTTCTTTAATTTGCTCTAAAAACCAAGGATCAATTTTTGATAAATTGTATATTTTCTTTAAGTCTATTTTTTTTCTAATTGCTTCAGCTACAAGCAATATTTTATTTGGAATAGTTTCTTTAAGCTTCTTTTCAATTTGTTTTTTATTTAAATCAAAAATTCTGTCTAAACCTGAATAACCTGTTTCCAGAGACACTAGAGCCTTTTGCAGAGATTCTTTAAAGTTTCTTCCTATTGCCATTGCTTCACCTACTGATTTCATAGATGTTCCTAAAGTCGCAGGAGAAGTAGAAAATTTTTCAAATGTAAATCTTGGAATTTTAGTCACCACATAATCTATGCTTGGTTCAAATGATGCGGGAGTAACTTTAGTTATTTCATTTTTTAATTCATCTAGAGTATAGCCAACTGCTAATTTTGCAGCTACTTTAGCAATAGGAAATCCAGTTGCTTTTGATGCAAGTGCTGATGATCTTGATACTCTTGGGTTCATTTCAATTACAACCATTCGACCGTTTTTAGGGTTGATAGCAAACTGAACATTTGATCCACCAGTTTCAACTCCAATTTTTCTCAAACATGCAATAGATGCATTTCTCATTACTTGATATTCTTTATCTGTAAGTGTAAGAGCTGGTGCAATTGTTACTGAGTCACCTGTATGAATTCCCATTGGATCTATATTTTCAATTGAGCAAATGATTATACAATTATCTTTTTTATCTCTTACAACTTCCATTTCAAATTCTTTCCAGCCTTCCAAACATTCCTCTACAAGAACTTGGCTTACTGGAGACTCATGCAATCCATTTTTAACAATCTTAAAATAATCTTTTTTAGTTTTAGCTATTCCTCCACCAAGTCCACCAAGCGTAAATGCTGGTCTTATTATTGCCGGTAATCCGATTTTTTTTAATACTTTTGATGCTTGATTATTATTATTTACGATTTCAGATTTTGGTAAATCTAAACCAATATCTATCATATTTTTTCTAAATTTTTTTCTGTCCTCAGCATTAGAAATTGCTTTAGAATTTGCTCCTATCAACTCAATTTTGTATTTTTTTAGAATTCCTTTTTTCTCTGCTTCCATTGCAAGGTTAAGCGCAGTTTGCCCTCCCATTGTTGGAAGAATTGCATCGGGTTTTTCTTTCTTTAGAATTTTTTCTAGTACATCTAGTGTAATTGGTTCAATATAAGTTTTATCCGCAACATCTGGATCAGTCATAATTGTTGCAGGATTTGAATTTATTAAGACTACTTTATAACCCTCATCTTTAAGAGCTTTACATGCTTGTGTCCCTGAATAATCAAATTCACATGCTTGTCCTATAATTATTGGACCAGCTCCTACAACTAATATTTTTTTAATATCTTTTCTTTTTGGCATTTTTTTTCATGTTGTTAATAAATTCTTGAAACAAATAAACACTATCTTGAGGTCCTGGATTAGATTCTGGATGATATTGAACTGAAAAGACTGGTTTATTTTTTAGTTTGATACCTTCAATACTATTATCAAATAAAGATTTATGTGTGACCTCAATATTTTTTGGTAATGTTTCTTTAACTACTTCAAATCCATGGTTTTGACTCGTTATTTCAACATTATCATGAATTAAATTTTTAACAGGGTGATTTGCTCCTCTATGACCAAGTTTCATTTTCTTTGTTTTACCACCTAAAGCCAATGCTAAAATTTGATGACCCAAACAAATACCAAATATTGGTAAATTTTTTTTAATTAGATCTTTAATAATTTCTATAGCATATTTCCCTGTTGCAGCTGGATCACCAGGACCATTTGACAAAAATATTCCATTTGGTTTTAGAGCTAAAATTTTTTGTGCATTAGTTTTACAAGAAACAACAGTTACCTTGCAATTAAAGTCAGAGAAATATCTTAAGATGTTTTTTTTAATTCCATAATCAATTGCAACAACATGAAATGAGTTATTATTATTTTTTTTATATCCAAGTTCTTTTTTCCAGGTTTTAAGACCTTTCCAAATATAATTTTTCTGGGTTGAAACTACTTCTGCAAGATCAAGATTTTTTAATCCACTCCATTTTATTGTAGAGTTGGTCAATTTATTAATATTAAACTTTCCTTTTTTTGAATAACTAATAGTACCTTTTGGGGCGCCTTTGTCTCTTATAAAGTTTGTTAGGCTTCTGGTATCTAAGCCAGTAATTCCAACAATTTTATTTTTCTTTAGCCAAGTATCTAAATGTATGAATGATCTGTAATTTGAGGGTGAAGTTATTTCAGAATTAATTATCACTCCTCTTGCCCATATTTTATCAGATTCGTGATCTTCTTTATTGGTTCCAACATTTCCAATATGGGGAAAGGTAAAGTTAATAATTTGACCTGCATATGATGGATCAGAGATGATTTCTTGGTAGCCTGTTAAGGATGTATTAAAGCAAACTTCGCCTGTGGCTTCTCCTTGGTATCCAATTCCAATTCCTCTGAATACTTTTTTATTTTCGAGAACTAAAATGCCTGTATTGATTTGAGA
>CACDWM010000012.1 GCA_902556505.1 uncultured Pelagibacteraceae bacterium | reverse complement strand
TTTGGATATTCTTAACAGATCAGGGCCTAATAAAAAAGAAACTGATGATGAGGACATTAAGAAACTTTTAAAAAAAATGGTTAAACAACGAGCCGAATCAATCGATATTTATAAAAAAAATAATAGAACAGATCTTTTAGAGGTTGAGCAAAATGAATATGATATTTTAACAAGTTTTTTGCCCAAACAGCTTAGCGAAGAAGAAACCAAGAAAATTTGTGCAGATGTTATTTCGAAAATTGGAGCAAATTCATTAAAAGATATGGGAAAAGTTATGGGTGAACTTAAAAAAACTTATGCAGACGAAATTGATCTTTCTAAAGCAGGATCATTGATCAAAGAATTGTTGAGTAAATAATGAAATATCCAAAAGAGTATCTTGATGAAATTAAAAATAGGTTGAAAGTTTCAACAGTAGTATCAAAAACTGTTTCTTTAAAAAAAAGAGGTAAAGAATTTGTAGGTTTATCACCATTTAAAAATGAAAAAACACCTTCCTTTACTGTTAATGACGAAAAAGAATTTTATCATTGTTTTGCAACTTCTGAACATGGCAATATCTTTGATTTTGTAATTAGAACTCAAAATTTAAAATTTGGAGAGGCAGTTAAATACTTGGCTCAATTAGCAGGGATGCAGCCATATATGTTTTCAAAACAAGATGAAGAAAGAGAGAAAAAATGGAATGAGTATAAATCTATTTTTAGTAATTATGTAGATTTTTATCACAATGAACTTTTAAAAAATGAAGATTGTTCGATTGCTAGAGACTATTTAAAAAATAGATCACTAAGTAAAGATGAGGTAAAAAAATTTAAAATAGGATACATAGAAAAAAATCCAAATTTTTTCGAAAAATTAAAACAAGATTATAGTGAACAAACTTTAGTAGAGACTGGTTTATTCTATTTAGACGAGAAAAAAAAAACATATGTCGAAAGATTCAGAGGTCGATTAATATTTCCAATCAATAATATTTCAGGTCAACCCATTGCTTTAGGAGGGAGAATTATAGAAAATTTAGATTACTTAGCTAAATATATAAATTCACCTGAAACAAATTTTTTTAAAAAGGGATCAAATTTATATAATTTAGATTTAGCAAGAAAACTTTCAAATAAAATTGATCATATTTATTTAGTTGAAGGATACATGGATGTTGTAGGTCTGAGCAAAAATAGAATTGATAACGTGGTGGCAAATCTTGGTACATCTTTAACCGACAAACAAATTTTAACCTTAAATCAATTTTTTGATGATATCATAATATGTTTTGATGGTGACGAAAGTGGATATAAAGCTGCTGTTAGAGCAGCAGAGAACTCAATAAAGGAACTAAAACCTGAAAAACAAATTTCATTTTTATTTCTGCCAGACAAAGAAGATCCAGATAGTTATGTAAATAAAAATGGTAAGGCCAATTTTGTAGATTTTACAAAGCAGAGCAAATTATCAATTCATCAATTTATTTTTAGTCATTATAAAAAACAAACTAAAAATAATCCATCATCGATGGCTATTTTTGAGAAAAAACTAAGAGGTATTGCAAATTCAATAAAAGATGATTTTATAAAAAAATATGTTTTGGAATATTTTTTAGAAAAAATTGCTGAGTTAACACCACATTCCAATCAAAATAATAAAAAATTTTATTTAAAGAAAACAAAATCTTTAGAAAGTACAAAAAAATATTTTCAAGAAAGTCAGTCTTTGACTGGAGTTGAATTAAAAGAGTATTCTTTATTATATTTGGTTATTAATAACTTAGATTTGTTGCAAGCTAATATTCATTTGATAGAAAATATTAAATTATTTTCTGAGTTTAATAAAAAAATATTTGAAATGATTGTTGAAAAATTGAAATCTGGCTCACAAATCACAATTCAAGATCTTAATTTAGATGTTCAATTAACAGAAAAAATGAATAAATTTGCTCCAATCAAACATATTCTAAAAAATCAGTCTAATGATGATCAAAAAATAATTGAATTATTAGAGGACATCTCTAGAGATTTAATGAGTCACGATCTTGAGTTCAGAATTCAAGAATTAGAATCGAAGTTTTCAGTGGATATGAGCGAGACCACATTTAATCAGCTAAAAGAGCTTAAAAAAAAGCAGAATCTCAATTAATCAGCCAAAATTAATAATGGATTTTTATTTAATTGAGATTATATAAGACATCTCAACTTACATTATATTGCTGTGGAAAGAATAATTACTAAATCATTTGCTAGATTAATGGGTCGTGGAACTCATAGGGGATTCATAACTTACGAAGAATTGAGCAAATCGTTAGGTAAAAGAAATTTATCTGAGGATAATTTATCTCAAGCTTTCATTCATATTTTAGATGAAAATGTCACTTTAGTAGAAAAGAAATCAGACTTTAAAGTTCTAAGAAAAAAAGAAAATTCAAATAAAGAAGAAGGCAAAACAATTGAAAAAAGTGACGATCCTATCAGAATGTACCTGCGTGAGATGGGAGGTGTAGAACTTCTTTCTAGAGAAGGTGAAATAGCTATTGCAAAAAGAATTGAGGCTGGAAAAGATGTTATGTTAATAGCACTTTCACAAAGCCCATTAACAGCACAACAATTTTTTGAGTGGAATGAAAAGTTACAAAAAGATGAAATTCTTGTAAGAGAAATTATTGATATTGATACAAACTATATGGAGGATGAAACTACAGGCCCTAGTGCTAAACAAAAAAATGCAGGTGATACTGATAAAGAAGATGGAGCTACTGATGAAGATGATGACTTTAATCCAACATTAGCAGCAATGGAAACTGAAATTAAACCAAAAGTTTTAAAAACAGTTAATACATTGACTAAAGACTACATAAAATTGATTAAATATCAAAAAGAAAAATTAGAGTGTGTCTTAAATTCGCAAAATTTTTCAAATGCAAAGGAAAAAGGTTATGAAAAAATTGTAAATGATATTTTAGAAAACATTAAGTCATTGCAACTTTCACCTTCAGTTTTAGAAGAATTAGTACAAAAACATTATATAGAAAATAAAAAAATTATATCTTTGGAAGGGAATCTTCTAAGGCTGGCTATGGATCACCAAATTCCACGTAATGAGTTTATTAAGTTTTATTTAGGAAATGAAATCAACCCGAATCTTAAAAAATTTTTAGATACAAATTCAATTTGGAAACAGTTTTTTATTAAAAACAAAGAAGAGTTTAAAAATATAAGAGAAAGATTAATTGAAATAAGTCATAAACTTGGAATATCGGTAACAGATTTTAAGAAACTTGTAAGTAGAATCCAGAAAGGTGAGAAAGAGTCTAGAATAGCCAAGAAAGAAATGGTTGAGGCAAATTTAAGATTGGTTATTTCTATTGCAAAAAAATACACAAATAGAGGCTTACAATTTTTAGATTTGATCCAAGAAGGCAATATAGGATTAATGAAAGCTGTAGATAAGTTTGAATATAGAAGAGGTTATAAGTTTTCAACTTATGCAACTTGGTGGATAAGACAAGCAATTACTAGATCTATTGCTGATCAAGCGCGTACCATTCGTATCCCAGTTCACATGATTGAAACAATTAATAAAATTGTAAGAACTCAAAGACTAATTTTAAGCGAATTTGGAAGAGAGGCCACACCTGAGGAACTTGCAAAGAAATTAAGAATGCCTTTAGATAAAGTTAGAAAAGTTTTAAAGATTTCAAAAGAACCTGTATCGCTTGAAAAACCGGTGGGTGATGAAGAAGATAGTAGTTTGGGAGATTTTATAGAAGACACAAAAGCTTTAGCCCCTCTTGAACAAGCAATTAAATCTAACCTTGGAGAGGCAACTACAAAAATATTATCCACACTAACTCCAAGAGAAGAAAGGGTATTGAGAATGCGTTTTGGAGTAGGAATGAATACAGATCATACATTAGAGGAAGTTGGTCTGCAATTTTCTGTTACCAGAGAGAGAATCAGACAAATTGAAGCAAAAGCTTTAAGGAAACTTAAGCACCCAAGTAGATCAAAACAATTGAAAAGCTTCTTAGAAAGTTAATTAATCACATTCTTTAAATAATTAGATTTTCTTATTATTTCTTTTGCGACCACCTCGTTACCTTTGTCATTAAAATGATTATCTCCAATAAAGAATAAATCTTTATATATTTTAAATTTATTTTTTTCATGTTTATGAAAGTCTGAAATAAATATAAAATCAAAATTATTACTTAATGCAACATTACCCCAGAAATTTTTATAAAAGTCAGATTTTATAGAATTCAACATAAAAATTGGTTCTTCCAAGTATACCAAAGTAAAATCAATATTTTTTTTGCTTAAAAGTTTATTAATTTGTTGAATATAATTTTTAGATTTTTCTAGACCTAATTTTCCCCATTTATCAAATTCTTTTTTATCAACCACATGTTTTTGGTCTGGTTTGTTGTTAAGTATTGTTAAAACTTTTTTCAAATCATAATTTTCGAAATCTGGTGTATCAGTCTTTAAACTTTCGAATAAATTACTTAAAGGTGTTACTCTTTTAATAAATTGATAAGTTATTGTATTTGATTTTATAAAATTATTTATATCAACTAGTATTTTAATATTTAAAAAATCGTTATGACTTACCACAAATTTGTCATCAATTCCATTATACCTATACAAATCATCATGAATATCACCATTGCAAAGCACTACAAAAACTTTTGTAATAGGATAATTTTTTTTATTTATTAAATAATTTAATTTACTTAAAATCACTGTAGGTGAATAAGATACAACCCCAGCATTTAAAACTCTATGATCATTTGAAACCGAAACGATCTTTTCATCAATTTTTCCTACAAAAGTGTTTTGATATTCTACGCCAACTCCCTCTGTAAATGAATCTCCTATAAATAATATATTGTGTTTTCTAAATTCTACATCCTGAATTCTCTTATCTTTAAAACCCAAGTTATTGGTAAATATCTCAGCATTTTGATATCCCCAATTTTCAATCCACCTAGCATTAGCTCTTAAATCATGATGATAATAATAGGATTTTATTTTATTACTTTTTCTATCATATATTTTGTTTTTGATTTCAATTGGAAGCAAGAACATTAAAAAAATATCAAAAAATAGAACAATAATTATGAAGATTATTACTCTATTAAAAATATAAAATATTCTTTTCATAAGTTTATTGATGAAAATTTAATAATTATTATTATATCATTAAATTAATAGGGCCGTTAGCTCAATAGTAGAGTACTGCATTGACATTGCAGGGGTAGTTGGAGCGTAACCAACACGGCCCACCATTTTTTTAAATATCTTTGATTGATAACTGAAAAAAAATGATATAACTAATTTACTTTTTGGGCCTGTAGCTCAGTTGGTTAGAGCAGTACACTCATAATGTATTGGTCCCAGGTTCGAGTCCTGGCGGGCCCACCATGTTTATTGATTTGAAAATTCAGTTAAATTTTTTATCAAAACCTCTACATTTCCATCATTTGAGTTGATGATTGAGGAAAATTCTTCTTTCTGAGTTCTTGCTAAACTAAGTCCCTCGATAATTAAATCTCTGATTAATAAATTATTAGGATTTTTAGTATATACTCTCCAGTCTATTTTAACCTCTGGTCTTTTTTCCGTTTCAAGTAATTTACTATATACAATTGTATAACTTTCGTTTATTTTTTTTTTTGAGTAAACATCAATCTCAGGGTTAGTATATTCGGCAAGTCTACTTGAGAAACTTTTTAAAAAATAATTTTCAAAAACTTTTTTATATCTAATTAACTGATCATCGGAAATTTTATTTCTATACGCTCCTAAAGAGTATAAACTAATTCCTTCAATATCCACCGTTTCTTTTGCTATATCTTTTAATTCTTTGATTCTTTCCTCTTTTGTTAAGTTGCCTCCTAATGTATTTGCAGCTCTATTTACTGTGGATTGAATGAAAACATCTGCTTCAATAGTTAAAGCGTAGTTAGATTTTAAGATTAAAATTAATGTTATAAATAAAAAAAAAATTTTTTTTTTCATACTAAAAAAGACTTTTATTTGGTATCTATTTCTTCCCAATCACCTTCGTCATTATAGATAATTTGGATATTTCCTCTTTTTATATTCTCAATTTTTAATTGTCTGTCTTGTAAATATAAACTTTTCAATGAAGCATAAAAATCCATTGAGTTTTTCTCAAGATTCTCAAGGGATTCAATATTGTTTGCTCTAAACTCAACACCACTTAATACTTTTGATGCTAAAAAAACATTCTCATTAAGAAATTCGTTATTTGCACCAACCGATGCGTTATACCATGGGTCTCCTCCAACTATATTCATAAAGGAACCCGCCGTGTCTCTTATAGTTGATGGTCCCAAAACTGGCAGTACAATATAACAACCAGGTCCAACACCCCACTTTCCAAGTGTCTGCCCATAATCCTCTTTTTCATATTTTGGAAATCCAAGATTATCTGCTACATCAATTATACCTAATAATCCCACAGTGCTGTTTATTACAAGTCTTCCAGTATTTATCACTGCTATTTTAACATCTCCTTGAAGTAAATTATTTGGAATAGTTATTAAATTAGATAAGTTTTCAACAACATTCCCAGCACCTTTTTTTATTGATGGGGGCAAACTTCTATAACTTTTTGCAATTGGTTTAATAATAGCTTTATCCAAACCTTGGTTTAATGAGAATGTAGCTCTATTTAGTGGTTCAAAACAATCTTTTACAGTTTTTGATTTTTTTGATAAATTTAGCTCACCATCGGATCCAGCCATGGCATTTGTAGAGAGAAATAAAATTATAAAAATAAGTTTTAAAATTTTCATCATTATTAACCAATATATAGTATTTATATGTTTAATGTAAATCCAGATTTAGTGCTAAAAATGACATAATTATGGCCACAAATAATCATACAGAAAATTATATAGATGATAAAAAAAAATTTTAATTACTCTCCTAATTTTGATCTTCAAAAAAGGCATAATCATCAAATTAAATTTTTAATTTTTCATTATACTGGAATGAGAAGCGAGTCTGAAGCAATAAATAGATTAACAAATACTCAATCTAGAGTAAGCAGCCATTACCTGATTAAAAGAAATGGTGAAATAATTGTTTTAGTACCTGATCTGTATGTGGCATGGCATGCTGGAAAGTCATATTGGAAAAGATTTAAATTTTTGAACAAAAGTTCAATTGGAATTGAAATTAGTAATCCAGGTCATCAAAATAATTATAAAAATTTTTCTAAAAATCAAATTAAATCAATTTATAAACTAACTAGACATTTAATGCTTAAATATAAAATAAAACCAAAAAATATTTTAGGCCATTCAGATATTGCTCCAACTAGAAAACAAGATCCTGGGGAAAAATTCCCATGGCGTTTATTGGCAAAAAAGAAAATAGTTATATGGCATTCAATTCCAGATATAATTTTAGAAAAAAATAGACTTAAATCAATTGATTCTAAACTAGAAAAATATTTTTTTAAAAATTTATCAAAAATTGGTTATGTGTTTAATAATTCAGAAAATTTAAAAAAAAAAAAATTCTTTAACTTGATAGCAAAAGCTTTTCAAAGAAGATTTAGACAACAGATAGTAAACGGGAAAATTGATAAAGAATGTCTTTTGATAAGTGAAAATTTAGCTAAAAAATTCACTTAAAAGTGCTTGAAATTTTATAATTAAATTATAAATTCAAATCGCCAGATAAGCGACTTATCGCTTTAATTTTTAAAGAGGAAAGTCCGGGCTCTACAAGGACACAGTGCCAGGTAATACCTGGCGGGGGAAACCCTAGGGACAGTGCCACAGAAAATAAACCGCCATAACATGGCAAGGGTGAAAAGGTGTGGTAAGAGCACACCGGTTCTATTGGTAACAATGAACGCTGGAAAACCCCACTGGGAGCAAGACTAAGTAGAGATGACATTGTTGAAAGACTAAAAGCCGTCCTTGGCTAGTCATCAGGGTTAGTTGCTTGAGCTTAAGAGTGATCTTAAGCCTAGACAAATGATAAGTTTAAATGACAGAACCCGGCTTATAGTTTATCTGGCAAACTTATTCACATCATAAGATTTATCATTTAAAAATATTCTTATTTTGATTCAATATTGAGCCACATATGTTATTTTTTTTCACTTTTTCTTAGAAAGCAAATCAGCTTTTAAAATAGGTCTTTAATAAATTTTATATTCCAAAAACCTTAATCTATAAGAAGAATTTAACTAAATTCAGAGTTTGACTATCATTTTAAATACCCATATATTCCCATATATTCCCAATTATGGAATTTATAAATT
Organism: uncultured Pelagibacteraceae bacterium; assembly: GCA_902556505.1. GTDB lineage: Bacteria > Pseudomonadota > Alphaproteobacteria > Pelagibacterales > Pelagibacteraceae > Pelagibacter. The sequence goes on along the minus strand of CACDWM010000012.1, from coordinate 10,313 downwards.
TAAAATTATATGTTTTTATCTACTTACGAGAACAAATTGGACAAAAAGGGGAGAGTGTCAGTGCCTGCTAGTTTTAGGTCATATTTGTCAAATTTAGGTTACAACGGTGTTATTTGTTATCCATCTTTTAATAACTCTTCAATAGAAGCATGCTCTCAAGATAGAATTGAAAAAATTTCTTCAGCAATTGACTCATTAAATCCTTTTGAAGAAAAAAGAGATTACTTTGCCACATCAATATTAGCAGAAAGTAATAATTTACAATTTGATAGTGAGGGTAGAATTTCACTTTCATCAAAATTATTAAAACATGCAAAAATAAAAAACAGCATGTTATTTGTTGGTCAAGGTCAAACATTCCAAATATGGGAACCGACAGCATTTGAAAAATTTAAGACATCAGCAAGAAAAAAAGCAAATATAAATCGAGCAAGTCTTAAATGGGAAAAACACTTAAACAACAACGAGGGGAAATAAGATGACAATTAACTTTAAAGCACCAGAAATTAAAGAGTTACAACCACGATTACTAGTATTAGGAGTTGGTGGAGCAGGCGGAAATGCAATTAATGAAATGATTGAAAACAATCTTCAAGGAGTAGAATTTATTGCTGTTAATACTGATGCTCAAGATTTAAAATTAAGTAAAGCAAAAACAAGAATTCAAATCGGTTTAAATTTAACAAAAGGTCTAGGAGCAGGAGCAAAACTTGATATTGGACAAGCTGCAGCTGATGAATCTTTAAATGAAATTGTAAACACACTTCAAGGCGCAAACATGGTTTTTATTGCAGCTGGTATGGGTGGTGGAACGGGCACTGGTGCTGCTCATGTCATCGCAAGAGCTGCTAAAGAATTAAATATATTAACTGTAGGTGTTGTGACTCTTCCATTTTTATATGAAGGCCCCTCTAGAATGAGAAGAGCACAACAAGGTTTGGAAGAGCTAAGAAAACACGTTGATACAATAATTGTTATACCTAACCAAAACCTATTTAAAATAGCTAATGAACAGACTACTTTTGAAGAATCCTTTAACCTTTCAAATAATGTTTTGATGCATGGTGTTCAAAGTATAACTGATTTGATGGTAAGACCTGGTTTAATTAACCTAGATTTTGCCGATGTTGAAACTGTTATGGCAGCGATGGGCAAAGCTATGATGGGAACAGGTGAAGCTGAAGGAGAAGGTAGAGCTCTTAAAGCAGCAGAAATGGCAATTAGTAATCCGTTAATAGATGACTATACTTTAAAAGGTGCAAAAGGTTTATTAGTAAACATTACTGGCGGCAAAGATCTTAAACTTTTTGAAGTTGATGAGGCTGTAAATAAAGTTAGAGCCGAAGTTGATCCTGAAGCAGAATTAATTATTGGTGCAATTACTGATACAGAACTTGATGGAAAAATGAGAGTTTCAATTGTTGCAACCTCATTAGATGGTCAACAACCAGAATCAAAATCAGTTGTAAACATGGTTCATCGAATTCAAAATCGTAATCCTGGTTATTCTGATTTTTCAAATATAGGATCCTCACAATCTTTTAATTTTTCAAACACTACAGCATCAAATCCAATTACACATGGTGCCAATGCTTTAAAGCTTGAAAATGAGATTATCCAAGAACAGCAAACTGAAAGTTCTCACAATCAAATGATGAAAGAGGAGTTTGTTCAAAATACTAGCATGGAAAGTGAAAGTATAGTTGAAGATAATTCAGTTAATGAAATGGAAAAATCTTTTACACAAGAGGCCATGGAAACTAATCATGAAGAAACTCCAGAGACCGTTTTTGAGGAACAAGCATCTAACGATTTGAAAGAATTCGGTGTAGATTCTGATGCACCAGATTTATTTAGCTCAGAAACAGAAATCTCAAGTTCAGATGAACTTTTATCTTCTGAGGATGAGGAAGATGATGATCTTGAGATACCAGCATTCTTAAGAAGACAAAAAAATTAATGGTCTTCCAAGAAATAAATGGACGCCACCATAGTACGGAATATGCAAAAGCATTATCCGGTACTGCTAAAAGAAATTATTAGCGTTATTTCCCCTCAACATGGTGGCACATTTATTGATTGTACTTTTGGTCAAGGTGGTTATTCCAAAAAAATTTTAGATTTTAAGAATACAAACGTAATAGCTCTAGATAGAGATATAGAGAGTGAAAAAATTGCCAATCAATTAAAAGAAAATTTTGAAGATAGATTAATATTTAAAAATATTAAATTTAGTCAGTTAAGTAATTTAAAACTCAAAAACGAAAACATAAGAGGAGTAATTTTTGATCTTGGTTATTCTTATACTCAAATTAAAGACCCACAAAAAGGATTATCGTTTGAATCGGATGGCAAATTAAATATGCAGCTGGGTTTAAATAATTATTCAGCAGAAGATGTAATTAATAAACTTGATGAAAAAGAGTTAGAAAAGATTTTCAAATTTTTTGGAGATGAAAAAGAAGCAAAATACATTGCACGAAATATTATAAAAGAGAGATTAAAAAATGAAATTGATACAAAAATTTTAGTTGAAATTATTGATAAATCAAAAAAAAGAAAAAATTTTAAAGTTCATAATGCAACCAAGGTATTTCAGGCTCTTAGAATATTTGTAAATAAAGAAATAAGTGAGCTAATTTTTGGACTTATTAATGCTGCTAAAGTTTTAAAAAAAGGAGGGATTTTAGGAGTAGTTACATTTCATTCTTTAGAGGATAAAATAGTAAAATATTTTTTTAAAAGTCTCTCTGAAAATAAAAGTATTTCACGATATAGTCCTGTTGTAAAACAAGCAGATACATTATTTAATTTAATTCACAAAAAACCAATAACTCCTTCAGATGAAGAGGTAAGCGAAAATCCACCATCTAGATCTGCTAAATTTAGATATGCAATAAAAAAAACTGATTTTTATGATTTTGAAACCGATATAGAGGAGCAATTCAGAAATTATATAGAAATTGAAAATTATGGAGACAAACTGTGAAAAAGTTTGCTTTGGCTCTAGTGATTTTTTTATTAGTCCTATCAACTGCAATAATAAAAAATACGACTAAACAAATTGAAGATGAAATATTTACAGCAAAAGAGAATATTAGAGTTTTAAATTCTGAATTGGAAAATGTATCCTTGGAGCATGATTATTTAAGTTCTGCAGAAAGATTACTTGAATATCAATCACAGTATTTTGAGGATGAGTTAATTCAAAAAAATATAAACGAAATAAGAATCTACAATATTTCAGATGATTTAAATAAAATCCAAAATTTTAAAATTATTAAAGAGTAATGGCTGATAATAAATCGAAATTAACCATAGAAGACTACAAAAGTGATTTTATATTTAAGAAAAAAGAGAATGGATTAAATATTCAATTTAATCGTGTAGCTTTTATTTTTTTTGTTTTTTTTATTATATATTTAATTTACACAATACACCTAATTCACTTAGGTTCACGAAAGAGTAAATTTGAAAACATCAATAATCTTCCTGGATCCAAAAATAGGCTTTATCGAGCAGACATCATAGATATTAATGGAAATTATTTAGCTAAGACAGTTAAATCGATCGATATTGGTTTAAAAACTTCAGATATAATCAATGAAAAAAAATTACTTCTAAGTTTAAATATTATTTTTCCTGATAAAAATTTTGATGAAATTAAAAAAAAAATAAAAACTAAGAAATTTTTTTATTTAGAGAAGAAAATTTCAGAGGAAAATTATGAAAAAATAATGAAATTAGGGGACAAATCTTTAGTCCCAGAAGAAAGAGTTTTAAGAATGTATCCACAAAAAAATCTTTTTAGTCATGTGTTAGGTCAGATAGATGACGACAACAATGGTATTTCTGGATTAGAAAAATCGTTAAATGATGAACTTAGAAAATCAACAGAGTCAATTAAACTTACCTTAGATAAAGATATTCAATTTTTAATAAGAAAAGAGTTAATTAAATATCAGGAAATTTTTAAAAGCAAAGGCAGTGCAGCCATTTTAATGGATGTTAACAATGGCAATATTTTATCATTAGTTTCTTTGCCAGATTTTAATCCAAATGAAAGACAAAATATTACAGATGTAAATTATATTAACAGGGTAACTAAAGGAACATATGAACTTGGCTCTGTATTTAAAGCATTTACTTTTGCTAGTGCCTTAAATGAAAAGGTAATTAAACCAGAGACTGAATTTTTAGATTTACCCAAATCAATTAAATGTGACAAATATAGAATAGGTGAGTACGACAATGAAATACCATCAGATTTAACTGCAGAGCAAATTTTAGTTAGATCAGGAAATATAGGATCAGTAAAAATTGCCCAAAAAGTTGGCTCAGAAAAATTTAAATTATTTTTAGAAAAAGTTGGCGTGTTAAGTGATATTGATTTTGATATTGAGGAAGTTGCTCCTCAAAAAAATTATGATTTTGGAAAATGCAGATTGGCTACAGCTTCTTTTGGACATGGCATAGCAACTACAATTCTTCAATTGGCAAAAGGTTATTCTATTTTATCAAATGGTGGTTATGAAATTAAGCCAACATTAATTTATAAAGAAAATAATTTTAATAAAAAAAATAAAAGAATATTAAACAGAGGTATTTCAGAACAAGTTGTTAACGCTTTAAGAAAAATTGTAAATACTGAGGAAGGGACAGCTAAATTTGCAGATGTTCAAAATTATGAAATTGGTGGAAAAACAGGAACGGCCGATCAACCTAAGGGAGGAGCATATTCTGAGGCAAAAATAAATACTTTTGCCTCCATTTTTCCCACATCAAATCCACAATTTGTTTTTGTTGTAATGCTAGATACTCCAAAAAAATCTAAAGATTATTATTATAAATATAGACATCGAAAAGGAGGGTGGAAGGGCACACTTTATAATACTGCTGGCTGGACTTCGGTAGAGGTAACTGGAAAAGTCATAGATAAAATTGGGCCTATTTTAGCCACAAAATATATAGAGTTTAATTAATTATGCTTCTTGGAAACTACTTTCATAACATAAATAAAAATTATAAAAATTTTTCTTTTTCAGGAATTTCATTTGACACGAAGAATATTAAAAAAAATAATATTTTTTTTGCAATCAAAGGAAATAGTGTTGATGGTAATAAATTTATTCCTAAAGCAATTAAAAAAGGGTCTAAAATTATTGTAACCGAAAGAAGAACAAATCAATTCCAAAATGGAATTTTGTATATTCATACAAATAATGTAAGAAAATTATTAGCTGAAACTGCTTTTAAAATTTATAATAAAAAACCAAAAAATTTAATTGCAGTTACTGGTACAAATGGAAAATCATCAGTTGCAGATTTTTATTATCAAATATTAAAATTAAATAATAAAAAAGGTGCTTCAATTGGCACATTAGGTGTTAAATCAAAAAGAATTAATTTGAATTTATCTAATACCACAATAGACCCAATTAAATTGGCTAAAATATTAAGCAAGTTAAAAAATCAAAAAATAGAAAATGTAATTATGGAAGCCTCAAGCCATGGTTTAAAGCAAAATAGGTTAGATGGTTTAAAGTTTATTTCAGGTATATTTACTAATCTATCCCAGGATCATCTAGATTATCATAAAAATTTAAAAAACTATTTAAATGCAAAACTTTATTTATTTGAAAACCTAATCACAAAAAGAGGAAATGTAATTACAGATCAATTAATACCTGAGTTTAAAAACATAAAAAAAATTGCAATTAATAAGAAATTAAAATTGCATACACTAAATGATAAGAAAAATAATCTAGAGCTTATATCTCATAATTTTAAAGGAGAGGGTCAATTTCTTAGAATTAAATTATATAACGCAATATGGGATATAAATTTAAATTTAATTGGAAAAATACAATTAAAAAATGTTTTGATGGCAATAATTGCAGCAAAATATAGTGGTATTAGTTTAGATAAAATTTTAAATACGATTCCAAAATTAAAACCAGTTGAGGGAAGGTTTGAAAAAATTGGTAAAATTAAAAATCAATCAAAAGTAATTCTTGATTATGCTCATACACCCGATGCTCTAAAAACGTGTCTTCTAAATTTAAGAGAACAATTTCCTAATAAAAAAATTACAGTTCTATTCGGTTGTGGTGGAAATAGGGATCAAAATAAAAGATCAAAAATGGGGAAAATTGCTAGTGATTTTGCAGATAGCATAATTCTTACAAATGATAATCCTAGATTTGAAAATCCTCAAAAAATAAGAAGAGATATAAAAAAGGGAATTAAAAAAAAGAGGATTACCGAAATATCTAATAGAGCAATAGCAATAACTCAAGCTATTCATAATTTGAATTCAGGAGAGATTTTATTAGTTGCTGGAAAAGGCCATGAGAAAACCCAAGATATTGGAAATAAGAAAATTTTCTTTTCAGACAGGAAAGTAATTCTAAATGCTATTAAGAATAAAAATGATAATTTATCAGATAATCTAAAATTAAATATAGTTAAAGAGGCATCAAAAATTAAAAAATTGTCTTCATCTACATCTTTAAAAATGGCAAGAATTAATTCTCGTGAAGTTAATAAAAACGATATTTTTTTTGCCATTAGAGGAAAAAAAAATGATGGTAATAAATACGTTGCGCAATCATTCAATAGAAAAGCATCGTTAGCTGTAGTAAATAAAATTCAAAATAAATTTAATAAAAGTCGACAGATTAAAGTAAAAAATACTTTAAAATTTTTAACAGATATTTCAAAAACTTTTAGAAAAAGTATTGATACAAATATTATAGCTATCACAGGCAGTTGTGGCAAAACTACACTTAAAGAATTATTGGGTAATGTATTAAGTAAAATTTCAAAAGTAAGTATTTCTCCAAAATCTTATAACAATAAATTTGGGGTTCCTTTAAGTCTTTTTAATTTAAAACAAAATGATGAATTTGGAATTTTAGAAGTTGGAATGGATAAAAGAGGTGAAATTGATTATTTATCAAAAATAATAGAACCAGATGTTGGAGTTTTTATTTTATTTTTAATAAATATTTTTTTTGAAATTTCCTTATCCATAGCTAAAGATGATGCAATTACTCCAGAATGAGTGTATGGAATTTTAAATCTCTCTAATATACTTTGAATATAACCATCTTCACCAAATTGACCATGTAGTGCATTAAAAATAACATTTGGTTTGAAATTTTTTATAGTTTTTTCCAAATTTTCATTTGGTTCAGATATTTTTATTTTATAATCATTTTTTTTTAATTCTTTCGCAACCTGTTGCCCAGTATCAAGACTAATTAATCTTTCTTTAGATATACCTCCAGATAGTATGAGTATTTTTTTTTTCAATTTATTCTAAAATTTTAATTTCTGTTTCTAGTTTAACTCCTGTTTTCTTAAAAACACTTTCAGACACAAAATTTATCAATTTTTTCATGTCCTCAAACTTAGCATTACCTTTATTAACAAAAAAATTACAGTGTTTTTGAGAAATTGATGCGTCTCCAAATGATTTTTCTATAGGCACAGACTCTTTAATTAATTGCCAAACTTTTTTATTAGATTGATCTATAGGATTTTTAAATGTACTACCACTTGTCTTAATATTTTTTGGTTGTGCTTGCTCTTTTTTTTCTTTAAGTAGCATCATCTCATTCTCTATTATATTTTTATCTTTCTTAAAACCTTTAAATGATGCACTTAAAAAAATAAGATCTTCAGATAATCCACTGTCTCTATATTTAAAATTTATATCTTTTGAAGGTATAGTAATTACTTGACCTGATTTATTTACTGCTTGAATAGAAATAAGAATATCTTTGAACTCCCTTTGAAAACAACCTGCATTCATTTTAATGCCACCACCTATTGTGCCAGGTATACATGAGAGAAACTCAAAACCACCCAAACTATTTTCCATTGCAAATTCAGATAACGATTTATCTGTAACAGCACTACCAGCGACTATGATTTCTTTAGAATGTAAAGAAATATTATTAAAATTTTGAGTAAGTTTTATTACAACTCCATCAAATTTGTTGTCGGATATAAGTACATTAGAACCAGCTCCTAATATAAATATTTTTTCTTTATCTTGAATTTTTTTTAGAAACTTAATTAATTCTTTTAAATCACCTGCTTTATAAAAAGCTTTGGTTTTGCCTCCTATATTAAACCAATTTTTTTTTTTTAGATCGTAATCTAATTTTAAATTATTATTAAATTCTGGAATCAGCTTTTTTAAATCAATTTTCATGATAACAATTCAGGTAATTCTCGCATCCAACTCGAAATAGTCCCTGCGCCCATTCCTATAACAATTTTTTTTCCGTATATGTTTGCTTTAATAAATTTTGCTAATTGAAATCTATCATCTACTAAAAATAGCTGAACTCTTGAGTTTTTAATTATTTCTTTCGCAAAATTTATATAACTAAATCCAAGATTTAATTTTTCTCCAGCAGTATAAATTGGAAACAAGATAACTTTATCTGCATTTTTAAAAGCGTAGGTAAATTCTTTTTTTAAATCTTTCAATCTTGATATTCTATGTGGTTGAAAAATACATATTTTTTCATAATCTTTATAAACATTTTTTACACCATCCAGAACTTCTTTGATTTCTGTAGGATGATGAGCATAATCATCATAAAAATCTACATTGTTAAAATTGAAAATTTTATTAAATCTTCTTTGAACACCTTTAAAATTTTTAAGTCCTTTTTTTATATTATTTAATGGTAATCCAACAGTTAAAGCTAATGCAGCTGCAGCTACAGAATTTTTAATATTATGAGTTCCTAATAAAGGAATTTTAAATTTTTTAATTAATTGATTTTTTTTATTAGGTAATTTTATATTTAGGTCAAACTCAGAATACTCTTTTAATTGTTTGACATTTTTAATACAAAAATTTGATTTGGTATCCAGGCCATATGTATAGAAGTTTTTATTTTTGATATTTTTAATTAAATTTTTGTTATTTTTGTCATCTAAACAAATAAATGATTTTCCAAATGAAGGAACCTTATTTACAAAATTTTCAAAATATTTATTTAATTTATCCATATTGCCATAATAATCCATATGCTCTCGATCTATATTAGTGATGATTGAATATGTTGGTGGTATAAAAACAAAACTTCCATCTGACTCGTCTGCCTCTAATATAGACCAATCACTTTTTCCAAGCCTTGCAGAATTATTAATAGAATTTATTACTCCACCGTTGATTATTGTAGGATCAATTTTTGTCTCTTGAAATATAGATGCTATCAAAGATGTTGTTGTGGTTTTACCATGTGATCCAACTACCACAATATTTTTTGTTAAAGAAACAATATTGGCGAGCATTTCTCCTCTTTTATAAATAGGTAATTGTTTTATTTTTGCCGCAGTAAGCTCAGGATTATTTTTTTTAATAGCTGAAGATATAACTAGGATAGTCCCCTTTTCTATATTTTGTTTCTTATGCCCAATGAAAACTTTTATTTTTTCTTTTCTTAATCTTTCAATATTTTTATTATTTGCTATATCGCTTCCTTGAACTTTAAAACCTTTACCTTTCATTATGAGTGCTAAGCCACTCATACCTATTCCACCTATTCCAACGAAATGTATCAGTTCTGTTTTTGCTAATTTAATTTTCATTAATAATTTTTAATAATTTTTGATTAACATTATTCCATGTATTTTGATAATTTAATTTCTGTAAATTGTTTTTTTTTGTAATGTAATCCTGACTTTTATTTATCAATTCCAGTAAAAATTTCTCAAATTTTTGGTCATCGAAACTCTTTTGATCAATTATCCAACAGCAATCCTGTTCCTCGTAGTATTTAGCATTTTCATACTGATGATTATCTTTTGATGATGGAAGTGGTATTGCTACAAATGGAATGTTCAATATGGATAGTTCAGCTAAACTTGAGGCACCTGCTCTTGTTATGCATAAATCTCCTTGTTTTAAAACTTCATTAAGATTGTGATCAAAACTGAAAACTCTACTTTCAATATTATTTTGAGAATAAAAATTTTTTAATAAATTAATATTTTTCTCACTTGTTTGATGAATAATTTTTATAGAAACATATTTTGCTATATTCACAAAAGATTTTTTTAAAAGCTCATCAAAGATTTTTGCACCCTGACTACCTCCTATAATAATAATTGTGAATAGATTATCAGTTTTTTGATACGCACTAGTTTCGTAATATTCTTTTCGTATCAAAGGTTTGACGGTAGTTAATTTGTGATTAATTCCAGATGGTAAATTAATTAAATTCTTTGAATAACATATTAATTTTCTTGAAAAATTTAAAAAAAATTTATTTGCTCTTCCAAGA
>CACDWM010000011.1 GCA_902556505.1 uncultured Pelagibacteraceae bacterium | reverse complement strand
AGAAAATGAAAATGTCTCTAAAACAATTGAAGAGGCAAAAATAATTGAAGAAAACTCAAATCAAATTTTAGATTTTACTCGAGAAGCAAAGGGGTTACCCGAAAAAGACAAAATTAAAATTATTGAGGCTTTGTGGTCTATAATCTATTCAAACAAAGATGCCGATATATATGAAACTAATTTAATGAGACGACTTGCGGGTTTACTTTACATTGACAATAAAACTATGGGCGATATTAAAGAAAAAATTAAACAAAATTTAGAATGACATATATCGTTAACGACAATTGTATTAAGTGCAAACTAACAGACTGTGTTGATGTCTGCCCAGTTGATTGCTTTTACGAAGGTAAAAATATGCTTGTAATTAAACCCGATGAGTGTATAGATTGTGGCGTTTGCGAGCCAGAATGTCCTGTCGATGCCATAAAAGCAGACACCGAACCTGGAAGTGAAAAATGGTTAGAGATCAATAAAAAATATTCTGAAATCTGGCCAAACATAAGTAAGAAAAAAGATCCACCAGCGGATCACGAGAAATTTAAAAATGAGCAAAATAAGTACGAAAAATATTTTAAAGAAAATCTTTAAAGGCAAAACAGACAAAAAAGTGAAAAAAAAAGTTTCTAAAAAGAAGGTTGTAAAAGCTAAAAAAGCTAAAAAAATAATTTCAAAAAAAATCAAAAAAGTTGTTAAAAAAGTTACACCTAAATTAACTAAAACAAAAAAAGCTGTTAAAACTAAAGAAACGTCAGCTGAACCGAAAGTAGATAATTTAAGAATTTCAAAAACAAATGAAGTTAAGCCCGAAATAAAAAAAGTTAAAAAACAAGAAACTGAAAAAAGAGAATACAAAATTAAAGATCATGTTGTTTATCCAAAGCATGGGGTAGGGCAAATTACTGAATTTAAAAAGATCAATATTGGTGGAATTGATGTTGAAACGTATGTTATTAAATTTGAAAAAGATAAAGCTAACGGAATGGTTCCTGTAAACAAGCAGTCTCACTTGAGGCCGTTAGCAACTATTAATCAAGTTAACAAGTGTATTTCAATTTTAAAAAGTAAACCAAAAATTAAAAGATCAATGTGGAGTCGAAGAGCGCAAGAATATGAAGCAAAAATATCTTCTGGAAAAATATATGAATTAGCTGAGGTTGTCAGAGATTTAAACAAGGGTGATGACCTTATGGTTGATCAGTCTTATAGTGAAAGACAATTATTTGAAAAAGCTTATGAAAGAATTTTGTCTGAATTTCAGATTGTTTTGAATGTATCATTAGAAGATACTCAAAAAAAATTGGATAAAGCACTTAAAAGAAATTTAGGTGGGCAGCCTCAACCAGTAACAGCTGCAAAAACGCCAACTAGCGAACTACCTGTAGACGAGCCAATTTCTGATAACGACGAACCAATTGACGAGTAAAAAAAAACGCCTCTCACACACTACTGTAATGAGAAGCGTTTTTTGTAAAGAATACTAAGTTACTATTTTCTTCTTCTTTTTTTTGCTTTTTTCTTAGCTTTTTTCTTAGCTTTTTTCTTAGTTTTCTTTGCCGCTTTTTTTCTTTTCTTAGGCATCTTTAGCTCCCTTTTTTAGTTAAACGAATCAAATTGATTCGTTGTTAACATATTTTTATTTTTTTCTATAAGTTATGTCAATTCATTAATTAGAAGTTAAATTTTATAAAAATTTTTTTTAACTTTTTATTTTTATAAAACTTTTTTTTATTAATTTAGTTAATGTTTATGCGGTTAATAAACAACTTAAATTAAATATTTTAATAAAGATTTTCTAGCTGATTTTTATATTTTTCTGTAACTTTTTTTCTTTTTACTTTCATTGTTGGTGTCATTAAACCATTTTCAATAGAAAAATTTTCATCTATTAATTGAATTTTTTTTATCTTTTCTAATAAAGTTAGTTTTATATTTATTTTTTCAATTACTTTATTTATTTTTTCTTTTTCATTTAAAAAATCTTTATTAGGAACAATTAAAGCAACTAAGTAATTTTTTTTATCACCATAAACCATACATTGATCTATCTCTGGTTCATTCGTAATCATATTTTCAATTTTAGCAGGTGAAATGTTATCTCCGCCAGCACTTACTATGATATCTTTTTTTCTATCAGTAATTTTTAAATAACCATCATTTGGATCTATTTCTCCAATATCACCTGTATGTAACCATCCATTTATAATTACTTTTTCGGTTTCTTCTTTTTTGTTCCAATATCCCAACATTACATTTTCACCTTTGACTAAAATTTCTCCATCCTCAGCAATTTTGACTTCATTACCTTGAAATGGAGGTCCTACAGTTTCCACTTTAATTTTATGTATTGGATTACAACTTACCACCGGTGATGTTTCTGTTAAACCATAACCCTGAAGGGTAGGTAGCCCTACAGAATTCAAGAATTCTCCTATTTCTTTGTCTAGTGCCCCACCACCTGAAACGAAAGCTTTCAAGTTTCCACCGAACTGTTTTTTTATTTTTTTTCTTACTAATTTATCAACTATAAAATTGAGTAATTTTTCAGAAAATGTCATTTTTTGATTTAATAATTTTTTTTTTCCCAAACGAAGAGTCGCTTCAATCAATTTTGCTTTAAAACCTGTCTGCTTTTTTAAATTCATGTTTATTTTGTTGTAAAGGTTTTGGTAGAACCTTGGAACTGCTGTCATAATTGTGGGTTTTGCCTCAGATATATTTTCTAAAAGTTTTTCTATTTTTTCCGCATAGAATACTTTTGCTCCTACAGCTATCTGTGCAAATTGAACACAATGCTCATAAGAGTGTGAAAGAGGAAGCCAAGTTAAAAATACTGGTCTTGAATTAAACAATGGTTTCATAATTTCACATGCTCCTACGAGATTATTTAAAATTCCACCATGACTTAAAATTACTCCTTTTGGATTACCTCCAGTTCCGGAAGTATAAATGATACATGCTGGAGAATTTCTTTTTAATTTATTATTTTCAATTTTATCTTCTGCTAATAAATTATTATTTATAATTAAATTAAAATCTAAATATTTTTCTTTGTTAATTATATTTAAATTATTTGTTACCTTGGTTTTTTCATCCAAAGTAATAACTTTTTTGATAAAGTCTTTTTCATTAATTGAATTATTTAGTTTTTTCAACATTTCATTATTTGAAACAACAACTAAGCTAGGCTCACAATCTTCTATCAAGTACTTATAATCACCTTCAGTATAAGTTGTATATGCTGGAACTGTAATTCCGCCAGCTACCATAATAGCTAAATCAGAAACAAACCACTCTGGTCTATTCTCCGAAACCAAAAGACACCTATCACCTTCATTTATATTTTCTTTAATAACTTTTGATAATTTTAAAATATTCTTTTCAGTTTGTTCCCAGGTGTATGTTTTTTTATTACTTGGGTTTAGCCATTCTAAAAAAATATCTTTTTTATTTTGTTTATTTGCTTGATTGACAAATAATTCGATCAAATTATTTAAATTATTTAAATTCATAGTTACTTGGTGGGCGAAGAGAGAATCGAACTCTCACTTCTTGCGAAACACGATTTTGAGTCGTGCGCGTCTACCAGTTCCGCCATTCGCCCTAGGTATTCAATTAAATTATATTTAAATAGTATAAGAACTAAATTTATATTAAAACCAAAAAATGTTTCAAACTCTCTATAAAAAATGTTTAGAATTAGCTGCACATAAATATTCAAATTTTTATTTAGGGCTTGTATCTTTTATAGAAAGTTCTTTTTTTCCTATACCCCCAGATGTAATGATAATCCCAATGGTTATTGCTAAAAAAAAGGAATATTTAAAAATTTTTTTAATAGCATCAATATTTTCAGTTCTTGGAGGAATCTTTGGATATTTGATAGGTTATTTATTTTTTGATTTAGCAATGTATGTAATTGAATTTTATGGATATCAAAATAAAGTTGAAAATTTAAAATTAAACATGTCTCAAGGTAGTGGATTCCTCGCATGGCTAAGTATTCTTTTTTTAGCTGGCTTTACTCCATTACCTTATAAAGCCTTTACAATTTCAAGTGGTTTAATTAGTTTTAATCTTCCTCTTTTTATAATTATTAGCTTAATTTCACGAAGTCTGAGGTTTTTTATAATTGCCTATTTGTCTTACAAATTTGGAGAACTATTTACAGAGTACATGGAAAAACATGGATCAAAATGGTTCACCATAATTGGAATTATTATAGTTATAATATTTATTATTATTTATTTATTTTTAAAATTTAATGGTTGAGATTAACAAAACAATTACATTAAAGTTAATTTTTTTAATTAGTACTATTGCTTTATCTTCAGCATTTTTTATTGAATATGTTTTGGGTCATCAACCTTGTAACTTATGTTTACTGGAAAGAATTCCATACCTATTAGCATTAATAATTATTGTATTAAATTATCAGTTTATTCATCTTGAAAAATATTTCATTCTTTCTCTTATTTTAATTTTTTTAGCAGCTACTATTTTATCTTTATATCATTTAGGTATTGAGCAAGGTTTTATTGAAGAATCATTAGTTTGCGATCTAAAAAATGGCGCCAATTTACTATCAAAAGAAGACATATTAAGACAGTTACAAGAAAAGAATGTAAGCTGCAAAGATGTTACATTTAAAATTTTAGGATTATCGCTTACGAATTATAATATTATAATATCAATATTAATAGTTTATTTTACAACAAAAACTTATTTAAGTTATGACAAAAATAAATAAAAAGAAAATAGAAGAATTTATAAGAGTTGATCATGCTGGGGAGCGTGGTGCTGTTAAAATTTATGAAGGACAGTTGCTTGCTCTAAACACATTAGTTAAAGATGAGGCTTTAAAAAAAACAATAGAAGAAATGAAAGTTCATGAAAAAGAACATTCTGATTTTTTTGAAGAAGAAATTAAAAAAAGAAATATAAAACCTACAAAATTTTTACCCTTATGGGATTTATTAGGTATTGGATTAGGTTTTGGTTCAACTTTACTTGGCAAGAAAGCGGCTATGCTTTGCACTGCTTCTGTTGAAGAAGTGATAGATGAGCATTATTTAAACCAAATAAAACAACTTGATAATAGCGAACCAAAACTTAAAAAAAAAATAATTAAATTCAGAGAAGATGAGTTAAGTCATAAAGATATTGCCTATGAAAAGGGTGCTACAAAAGAAGGTCCATACTCTGTATTAGATAAAATTATTAAAACTGGATCAAAAATTGCAATAAATATATCTGAGAAAATTTAAGTTTCTAACTCTACATCCCAATATAAGTAATCCATCCAGCTTTTATGTAAAAAATTTGGTGGGAAATTTTTACCATTTTTGTGTAAATCCTCTGTTGATGGTCGATAAGGATACTGATGCAACTTCATGCCTGAATGTTTTAATAGTTTTCCACCCTTTTTCACATTGCATGCAGAACAAGCTGTTACAACATTATCCCAATTAGTTTCGCCTCCTTTTGATCTAGGTAATAAATGATCAAAAGTTAACTCTTCATTGCTTCCACAATATTGGCAGGAAAATTTATCTCTTAAAAACACATTAAATCTAGTAAAACTTGGCTTGCTTTGAGGAACAATATAATCCTTTAATGCAATGACACTTGGTAATTTCATATTAAATGATGGGCTTCTTATAGTTCTATCGTAATTACTAACAATAATAACTCGATCAAGAAAAACTGATTTAACAGTATCCTGCCATGACCATAAAGACAAAGGGTAGTAACTCAAAGGTCTATAGTCCGCATTGAGTACTAGCGCAGGACACTTTTCTAATGAAACATCTTGTTCAATAAAATTGTTCATAAAGTAATTTTAACTTAGATAAACAATTTTATCAATAATAAGAGACGTTAAATTTTTTTTAAAATAAAATTTAAAGCTGTACTTGATGCTTCAATAGGAATATGATGATCACAATTTTTTATTAATAATGTATCAACTTTAACATTGTTTCTGATTAAAAAATCTTTTGCTTCTAATAAATGTGTTGATGGGACAATTTGATCAGCCTCTCCATGTATAAGTAATGTTTCAGTATTATTTTTGATTCTATTTTTTAAATCTTTTTGATTTATTATCTTTCCAGAAAAACCAACTATACATGAAAATTTTTCTTCAAGTGTAAGACCAACATTTAAAGACATCATACATCCCTGACTAAATCCAGACAAACAGATTTGATTATTTGATAAATTGAACTCTTGTTTTATTTCATTAATAAATTTTTTTAAAACTTCTTCAGCCTTAATTAATTGCTCTAATATGTAATCAGAATCCTCTTTTGTTAAATCAAACCATTGATAACCAGAGGGATTTATAGCACATGGCTCATGACCATTTGGACAAATAAAGACAGTATTAGGCATATGTCTTTTCCAGTTTAAAGACAACATGCTAATATCCTTTCCATCACCTCCATAACCATGAAGCAAAATAATTGCATTTTTAATTTCAACACCATTTTCTGGTTTAATAATTATGGAATCTAGGCAAAATGTCATAGTAGATAAATTATGTTTTTTATGTCAAAACACAATCTAAAATAAAAAAATGATTTCAGGAATATTAGTAAAAGTTTTGTCAATAGCCCTTTTGATAGCTGTAGGGATAGTTTTAATCTTAGGTATTGGGACTCTTTTTAAGGGAGGAGAGACAAGTAAAAAATATTCAAATAAATTAATGCAGTTGAGAGTTATTTTACAGTTTATTGCTATTATTGCTTTAGTTGGCTTTGCTTATTTTTTTAAAAATTAGTTATAATTTTTTATCCAATTAATAAAATTTTTATCTTCAAAATCAATTGAACCTATTACTCTAGCAAATTCTTTGCCCTTTTTATTAATTAGAATTGTTGTAGGGACACCTCTTAAAGAAAACATTTTTGCTAATGTAGTAGGTGGATCAAAATAAGGTTCAAAATTTTTAATGTTAAGATCTACAAAAAATTTATTAACTTTGTCTAAATTTTCTTTCCCAATATTAATTGCGAAAATTTTTATATTATCCAATTCTGGGTTGGTTTGGATTTTATCTAAAGATGGCATTTCTTCTTTACAAGGTTCACACCAAGTCGCCCAAAAATTTAATATCAATAAGTTCCCGGTATATTCATTGATATTAATTTTTTGATCATTTTTGTCTAAAAAAATAACATTATCATGAGTTTTTGGTATTTTATGGATTACAATATTTTTAATACCAGGTAGTTCTTCAGCTACAACATTTGTTATCAAAAAAATAAATATTATTAAAAATCTCATGTTAAATAGGTATAATTAAATATCATGGCAAAAAATAAAAACAACCAAGCAATCTGGAATACACGGATAAAAAAAAATGCATCAAGTTTGTTTCAAAAAGTCGGTAATTCAATAGATATTGATAAAAGACTTTATAAAGAAGATATTCAAGGATCCATTGCCCATGTTGAGATGCTTTTTAAACAAAAAATAATTTCATTTAAAATAAAAAATAAAATTGTTTATGGACTAACAAAAATTGATAAGGAAATAACAAACAATAAATTTGAGTTTAATAAAAAATATGAAGATATTCATATGAATATCGAAAAGAGACTTTTTCAAATTATAGGTGAAGAAGCTGGCTACGTTCACACTGCAAGATCAAGAAATGATCAAGTAATTACTGATTTTAAAATTTGGATGAAAAATTCAACCAACGAAATAAATAATAACATTAATAAAGTTATTAAGAGCACAATTAAGTTAGCTGAAAAAAACGTTGAGACTATTATGCCTGGATTTACCCATCTTAAAAACGCTCAGGCTATCTCTTTTGCACATTATTTAATGTCTTATGTAGAAATGTTTAATAGAGACAAAAAGAGATTTTCTAATAATTTAAACAATTTAAATGAAAATCCCTTAGGTGTTGCAGCTTTAGCAGGAACATCATTTAATATAGATAGAAATTATACAACTAAAAAACTTGGTTTTAAAATACCTACAAATAATTCTATTGATACAGTTTCAGATAGAGATTTTGTTTTAGATTTTTTATACGCTTCATCAGTATGTGCTATGCATATTTCTAGAATTGCTGAAGAGTTAATTATTTGGAATTCTGATGGTTTTAACTTGATCAATTTATCTGATAAAGTTGTTACTGGATCATCGATAATGCCACAAAAAAAGAATCCTGATCTTTTAGAATATTTGCGTGGAAAATCAGGAAACGTTTATGGAAATTTATTCTCGATGCTTACAATCTTAAAAGGTTTACCATTGTCTTATTTTAAAGATTTACAAGATGATAAAGAGATAGTTTTCAAATCTAACGACAATCTAAATAATTGTTTAAAAATTTTTGATGAAATACTAAAAAATTGTAATCCAAATAAGAGTAAAATGTTAGAACTTGCTAATTCTGGATACATTACAGCAACTGATTTAGCTGACTATCTTGTGAAAAATCACTCAATGTCATTTAGAAAAGCATATCAAAAAACTGCTGCTGTAGTTAATTTTGCTGAAAAAAGAAAAAAGAAGTTAAATGAATTAACTTTAGATGAGTTAAAAAAAATTGAACCTAAACTTAAAGAAGATGTATTGAAAGTATTTAACTTAAAAAATTCGATTAATTCGAAAAAATCTTATGGTGGAACTTCTTTTGATAATATTAAAAAAATGATAATGAAATATAAAAAAGAAAAATGATAAAAAAATTTACCATAATTATATTGTTATTTTGTGTTGTTATTTCTTGTGGAAAGAAGGGTGATCCTAAATACGTAGATCCAGATAAAAAAGCAGAAATAAATGAAGTTTTAATTAACTTAACTTAATGAAATACATAAATAGAAGATTAACAATAGAAAAAATTAGTCTCCAAAAAATTGCAAGTAAATTTGGAACTCCATTTTATTCTTATTCTTATTCTAAATTAAAAGAAAATATTAATAATTTTAAAAAAAGCTTTAGATCTTTTTCACCACTTATCTGCTTTGCAGTTAAATCCAACACAAATGTTAATATAATTAAAGAAATTAAAAAATTTGGATTAGGTGCTGATGTTGTTTCAGTAGGAGAACTTATGATGGCACTAAAAGCAGGAATTAATCCAAGCAAAATAGTATTTTCTGGTGTTGGTAAAACAACAAGTGAAATCAGCTTTGCTATTGATAAAAAAATATTGCTTATTAACGCAGAGTCTTTAAGTGAAATTAAAGAAATAAATCGAATAGCAAAATCAAAAAATAAAAGAATTAAAATTGGTGTTAGACTAAACCCTAATACAGATGCAAAAACTTTAAGCCAAATATCAACCGGGAAAAAAGAAAATAAATTTGGTGTAAATAAAAATACATTCTATGAAATTATAAATTATTGCAAGAATTCAAAAAATATTGATTTAAAATGTCTAAGCGTTCATATAGGCAGTCAAATTTTAGACCATAGACCTTATGAAAAAATGCTTAAAGCGGTCAGTCAAATTCTCAATAAAACAAATCATAAATTTGAATTTATAGATTTAGGTGGAGGTATGGGCATTACTTACACTGAAAAAAATAAAAAACTTAATTATAAAAAATACAACATAGCTATTCTTAAATTTTTAAGAAAACATAAAGTTAAAATTATATTTGAGCCAGGTAGATCAATTATTGGCGATACCGGCACACTAGTGTCAAAAATAATCTATATAAAAGATAGCGGAAGTAAAAAATTTATAATTTTAGATGCAGCAATGAACGATTTGATGAGACCTGCTTTATATGGTGCGTTTCATAAAACCTTACCTGTTACAAAATCTAACAAAACGTCTAAAAAACCATATGAATTTGTAGGTCCTATTTGTGAAAGTACAGATAAATTTGTTACATTAAAAAAATTTCAAGTGTTGAATGAGAAAGATTTAATAGCGATATGTGATGTGGGAGCTTATGGAATGTCACTAAGCTCAAATTATAATTTAAGACCTAAACCAATAGAATTATTAATAAAGGGATCAAAAATTAAAGTAATAAGAAAAAGACAAAAGCATAAAGATATAATTTAGCTTTTGACAAAAATGATAAGAAACTTTTTATTTTCAATATTGTTTTTCACTGGCATCATCTTTATTTCGATAATTTTTTTACCATCATTTTTTTTGCCTAAACAGGTTGTTTTAATTGGGGGTAAATTAATGGGCCATTGGGCCAGTTTTTGTTTAAGGTTTGTTCTTTCAGTAAAAATTTCAATCAAAGGAAGAGAAAATATTATTAATAATGAAAAGTTTTTTATAGCAGCATCTCATCAATCAATGTTTGAAACTTTTTATTTACAAACAATCTTTAACTCACCTGTATTTATTCTAAAAAAAGAATTATTGTTAATTCCAATTTTTGGTTGGTACTTAAAAAAAATTGGATCAATTTCAATAAAAAGAAACAAAGTTACAAAAGATAACTTGGGTTTTTTTGATGATATTTCAAAAATGATGGCTACTTCTAATAGACCTTTAATTATTTTTCCTCAAGGAACCAGAGTTCTTCCAGATGAAAGACCACCTTTTAAAAAAGGTGCTTCGAGAATTTATGAAGAGCTAAATGTTGCTTGTCAGCCAGTTGCAATTAACTCTGGATATGTATGGCCTAAAAAAGGTAAAAAGAAATCTAATAAAAAAATTACAATCTCTATTCTAAAACCAATTCCTTCTGGGTTAACAAAGGAAAATTTTATTCAAATTCTTGAAAAAAATATTTATTCAGAGTTAGATTTAATTAATTAGCCCTTCATAGGCATAACAACAAAAATACTATCGAAATCACCTGGATCTTTTATCAATGCTGGTGAACCAGTATCATTAAAGAAAATTTCAACTCTATCTCCATCTAGTTGTGAAGCAACATCTATCAAATATCTAGAGTTAAAACTTATCTCTAAATCATGATCAAATTTAACAGTTAAAGTTTCTTTACCATCACCACTGTTGGTATTATTTACTGACAGATCTAAAGTGTCTTTAGATAAATTGAATTTCACACCATCTTTTTTATCTAATGAAACAGATGCTACTCTATCAACTGAATTTAAAAATAATTTTAAGTCTATTTCTAATTTTTTTTGATTATTTTTAGGTATAACTTGAATGTAATTAGGAAATTTTCCATCAATAAGTTTCGAAATTAAAATACTATTATTTAATTCAAATTTTATTTTTGATTTCACATTTGAAACTTTTACATCTCCATCATAGCTATCTAATAAAGAGCAAAGTTGAAAAATTGTTTTTTTAGGTAAAATTATTGGATCAAAATTAATTTTTTCCTCTAATCTAATTTTTGAAATAGACATTCTATGACTATCTGTTGCAACTGCTGTTAAATAATTTTTATCCTCTACTTCTGTTTGATGAAAATAAATACCACTTAGGTAATGCCTTGTTTCGTCGTTAGAAACTGAAAATTTACACTTATTTAATAATTTCAGTAATTGTTTTGATTTAATTATAAATTCATTTTGATTAAAATTTTCATCTGTCAGCGGAAACTCTGTTGCACTTATGCAATTCAAATTAAAAATAGATTTTTCAGACTCTACTTGTAATTTACTTATATCTGTTAGAGAAAGATTTATTTTTTTTCCTGAGTTAAACTTTCTTATAATATCATACATGATTGAGGAAGTTGTGGTTGTTTTGCCCTCCTCTAGAATTTCTACATTATTTAATTGATGTATAAATATTAAATCTAGATCAGTCGCAGTGATAGTAAGTTTTGAATTGCTTACATCTAACAAGATATTAGAAAGTATTGGTAATGTACTTCTTTTTTCAATAACTCCTTGGCAATAATTTAATGCTTGCTGAAGGTCTTGTTGATTAACGTTAAATTTCATTTTCTTTATTATTATATAAAATCTGGTTTTTTAATTTATTTATATTATCAACCATCTCAGGATCTTTTTCTTTTATCTTTTCAATTGTTTTTACTGAATGAATTATTGTTGTATGGTCTCGGTTAGAAAATTCTCTTCCAATTTCAGGTAATGATTTAGAAGTCAAAATTTTAGTTAAATAAATTGCCGTTTGTCTAGGTCTTACTAAATATCTTGATCTTCTTGATGATAGCATTTCATTTTTGCTTATTTTGAAGAACTTACAAACAATTGTCTGAATTAGATCTATTGTAACCTTATTTTCTGCTAAATTTAATAAATCCTTTAATACTACTTTAGTTTCAGCAAGATTTGGGGCTTTGTTGTAAATTCTTGAAAATGAGACAACCCGGTTTATTGCTCCAACTAGTTCCCTTACGCTTCCAGTTATCTCATTACTTATAAAATCTTGAATTTCTCTAGAAACTTGTAATTGATCACTATACAAAGCATTCAATTCTTCAGTTTTTTTTTCAACTATTTTTTTTCTTAGGTCAAGGTCTGGCTTTTGAATATCAACAACTAACCCACCAGAAAATCTTGATTTAATTCTTTCTTGAATCCTTGATAATTTGTTTGGTGATCGATCAGCTGATACAATTATTTGAGATCCCTTATCAAGTAATGCATTAAATGTATGAAAAAACTCCTCCTGCATAGCCTCTTTTCCACTTATAAACTGGATATCATCAATTAATAAAATATCTGTATTTCTAAAATATTCTTTAAACTTAACCATGTCGTTTGATTTAATTGATTTTACAAACTGATACATGAAACGTTCGGCTGAAATAAACATTACTTTATTATTTTTTTTAAGCTCTAAACCTATTGAATTTAATAAGTGAGTTTTTCCCATCCCAACTCCACCATAAATATAAAGTGGATTATAATGAGATATATTTTCTGAAACTTTTAAAGAAGCTTCGTAAGCTAATTTGTTACTTGAACCTGTAATAAAATTATCAAATCTTTTATTTGGATCAATTCGATTATACTGAAGGTAAGAGTCTTTTATAAATGAAACATTTTCATTAGTATTATTCTCTTTAATATTATTTTCCTTTAAAGTGATATCTTGAGCTTTTTCAACTATTTTGAACTCAATTCTAATAATGTCTTTTTTATATACCTTAATTATCTGTAATATTTGGTCTAAATACCTTGATGTAATCCAATCTCTGATAAATCTTGTTGGAACTGACAATAATAAGTAATTATTGAATTCCTCAACAAAAGAAATCTTTTTTAACCAGCTTTCATAAACTTCTAAGCCTAGTTTATTTTTCATTTCATTCTGTACTTGCTTCCATTCGAAACTTTCAGAGGAAAAATTATTAATATTTTTTGTATTTGTTAATTTATTCATAACTTAAGGGGAAATCTCAGTTAGAACTATTTAAAAAAATTTGCAACAAGTTAATAAAGAAATATAAAAAAAAATAAAATCTATGATTGTGATTTATATTTTAAAAAATAATTCTAAATTAAACTTAAATTTAAAATTTTAAATTGAATCGAATATAGATTGAATCAATTAATTGATCGAATTAAAATTAAATCAAATATAGATTGAATGACGATAATCCAAATATTTACTAAATCTAAATATAGTAACTTAATACAAAACTTAAATATATAATGTGGATATCAGGAGTTGTTTGAAAATTTAAACTAACGTTTAGATTGCAGCGATTTTTTTTGTTATTCTAGAAACATTTCTAGAAGCATTTTGTTTTTTTATTATTCCTGTTTTTGCAATTTTCATCAACTCAGAGTTTAACTTTGGTAGAAATTTAAGAGCTTCATCTTTCTTTTTACCATCAATTAGAAGGTTCATTTTCTTAAGAGCATTTCTAAACCTGCTCTTTCTAGCTTTATTTACCGCTGTTTGTTTAGAAATTCTTCTAATTCTCTTAATTGCTGATTTTGTGTTTGCCATCTGCGCAGGGGTATAGCTTGAGAATTTAAAGTGGTCAACTAAATATTTAACTATTTTTGACAAGAAATACAAAAAAAAGTTGATCTATTTGATGTTATTTTTTTTTTTATAATACCATTGCAATGCTTACGCTTACAACCGGTACCGTCTTGCTGATAAACTTTAAACTCTTTTTGAAAGTTACCTTTGTTACCTGAAATATCTTTAAAATCTCTTATACTTGAACCTCCCTTATTAATTGCCTGTTGAAGTATTTTCTTAGAATTTAAAATAATATTTAAACATTCATTTTTGTTAAGTCTTTTTGCCTTTTTAAATGGATTTATTTTACTAGCGAAAAGAATTTCACTTGCATAAATATTACCTATTCCAGAAACAAATCTCTGATCAAGTAAGAAACTTTTTATATCCTTATTTTTTTTCTTAAAATAATTAACTACATAATTTAAGTTAAATTTGTCACTAAATGGTTCGGGTCCCATTGATTTAAATCTTCTCTTTAGATCTTGATAATTTTTAATTATTTCAAAGAATCCAAAACGTCTTGGATCATTATAAATTACTTTCAAGCTATCAAATACAAACACTGCATGATTGTGTTTTTTAGGTAAAAAAGGTGAATGATAAAAACTAGTATTCGTAAATTTTAGAGGCTTTTTCTTATCAAGAATATGAATTGTTCCTGACATTCCTAAATGTATTAAACAATAATCTTCATTTTGAAAATGAATAATCAAATATTTAGAAAATCTACTAACTTCAATTATTTTTTTATTTTTAAGAAAACTTTCAAAATCACTTGGTATTTTAAACCTTAAATTCCTGTTTCTGATTATTACTTTTTTTATGCTTTTTTTTTTGATCTTTTTATGAAGGGATTGTCTAACAATTTCTACTTCTGGTAATTCTGGCATTTGATACTATATTCAATATATATTTTTTTATGCAACAAAATCTTCAAAATAAAAAAGGACTTGTAGAAAATGTGTTTAATCAGGTCTACAACAAATATGACTTGATGAATGACTTTATGTCTATGGGTATACATAGATATTGGAAAAAAAGTTTAATCAATATGATGAATCCGAGAGTTAATAGAAAATTAATAGATGTTGCGTGTGGGACGGGGGATGTTGGAAAGTTATTTTTAGATAGCACAAATAAAGAGGCTGAAATTACTTGTATAGATCCTAATAAAGGAATGGTTAGTCAAGGAAAGCAAAAATTATCTAATTACAAAAATGTAAAATGGGTTATTTCTCCAGCAGAAAAATTACCAATAACAGACAATTCATTTGATTATTACACTATTAGCTTTGGGCTAAGAAATACAAAAAATTTGAACAAAGCACTTTCAGAAGCTTATAGAGTTTTAAAACCTGGTGGACGCTATCTATGTCTGGAATTTTCTAAGATTCAAAATTCAAATCTTGATTTTGTATATAAAAATTATTCAAAACTCATTCCTATTATTGGTCAGTTTGTAGTTGGAGAAAAAGAACCTTACGAATATTTAATTAAAAGTATTGAACAATTTATTAATCAAGATGAATTAATAGAGTTGATGGAAAAAAATAATTTTCATAAATGTTCTTATAGAAATCTTTCTGGTGGTATTGTTTCAATTCATAGTGGTTGGAAAATTTAATGATTAAAAAACTTATTACTTTATTTAAATTAGGAAGAAAAATTGCAAAATCAGATATTTTAAAAATTGCATCAAAATTTAAAAAACCTCCTTTAGCTGTAACAATATTATTCCAAATTTTGTCTATTTCATTTGAAAAAAAGGAACAAAATAATTTAATTGAGGATGATGGTGAAAGACTATCTAGGTCATTAGAATCTATGGGCACAACTTTCATCAAACTTGGTCAATTTCTTGCTACTAGACCAGATATAATCGGGGAAGAATTATCTTTAAAGCTAGAAAAACTTCAAGATCGATTACCCCCTTTTTCAATTCATGAAGCAAAAGAAATTATTAATGAAGATCTTGGAGTTGATGCATTTAATTCAATAATTGATTTAAGTGAACCAGTTGCTGCTGCATCAATTGCACAAGTTCATAAAGCAAAAATAAATGACAATGGAACAATTAAAGATGTAGCAATAAAAATTTTAAGACCAAATATAAAAAAAATATTCAATGAAGAAATAGATGCAATGATGTTATTTGCATTTATTATTGAGTCATTTGTAAAAAAAACAAAAAGATTAAAACTTGTTGAAGTTGTTTTTTTACTTAAAGAAATAACTAATCTTGAAATGGATTTAAGATTCGAAGCTGCTGCGGCTAATGAATATGCTGAAAACACTAAAAATGATGCTGGATTTAAAGTTCCTGAAATTTATTGGAATTTTACTAGTGAAAATGTAATGACTTTGGATTGGATAGATGGAATTTCAATAAGAGAAGCTGATGAGCTAAAGAAAAGAAATTTAGATACTAATAAAATAGCTGAAGATATTATCCAACATTTTTTAAGACATGCTGTTAGAGATGGTTTTTTTCATGCAGATATGCATCAAGGAAATATTTTTGTTGATAATAGTGGCCAAATTGTACCTATAGATTTTGGGATTATGGGAAGGTTAGACAAACTTAGTAAAAGGTTTTTAGCAGAAATTTTATTTGGATTTATTCAAAGAGATTATCGTAAAGTAGCTGAAGTTCATTTAGTGGCCGGATTAGTTCCAAAAGAAGTACCAATCGATGATCTAGCTCAAGCTTTGAGATCAATTGGTGAGCCTATATTTGGTCAAGAAGTAAAAGATATTTCAGGAGGTAAATTACTAAAACAATTGTTTGATGTAACAGAAAAGTTTAATATGCAAACTCAACCTCAATTATTAATGTTGCAAAAAACTATGGTTGTTGTTGAGGGTGTAGCAAGAAAGTTAAATCCAAACACAAATATTTGGACAACTTCAAAGCCTGTACTAGAGAATTGGCTTAAAGAAACAAAAGATCCAATCAATAATCTGAATGAAACTTTAAAAAATACATCTGAAGTTATTAAACGTTTACCAGAATTTCCTGAGATTATGGATAAAGCTAATCAAGCATTAACGTTTTTAGCTAGTGGTCAAATTCCACAAAATTCAAATTCTTACACCGCCCTGAATGATAAGAAATCAGAAATGATAGCATTTAGAAATCAATCTATTATTGGTTTATTACTTCTTGTAATTTTTGGCCTTATAGTATTTTAATTCTGCAGATGAAAAATTTGTTAAATAAAAAAATACTATTTATTATCTGTGGAGGAATATCTGCTTATAAAAGTCTTGAAACAATTAGGCTTTTTAAAAAAAATGGTGCAGAAATAAAGACAATTCTTACAACAAGTGCAAAAGAGTTTGTAACTCCGCTTTCAATAACATCACTTTCTCAGGGTAAAGTTTATAGTGATTTATTTAGTATAGAAAATGAGGCTGAAATGGATCATATTTCACTGTCAAGATGGGCAGATATAATTGTAATTGCACCTGCAACGGCGAATACAATTTCGAAACTGGCTCAAGGAACAACTGATGATTTAGCATCCACTGTTGTTTTGGCATCAGATAAAGACATTATTTTAGCACCAGCAATGAATGTAAGAATGTGGGAGCATCCAACTACTAAAACAAATATAAAAAAATTAAAAGGGTATGGATATAAACTAATAGGTCCAGGTGTTGGTGATATGGCATGTGGTGAATATGGAGAGGGTAAAATGTCAGACCCATCAGTAATTGCTGAGGAAGTTGATAAATATTTCTTAACTCAAAAAAATAATAAAAAATTCAAAGCATTAGTTACAGCAGGTCCAACTAATGAGTACATAGATCCAGTTCGTTTTATTACAAATAAATCAAGTGGCAAACAAGGATATGAATTAGCAAAATCATTATCCAAAAAAGGTTTTGATACAACATTAATATCAGGTCCAACTAATCTTGAAATAACTAAAGATATTAATCTTGTAAAAGTTGAAACAGCAGATGAAATGTTAGTTGCTACTCAAGAAAATTTACCTGTTGATGTAGCAATTTTTTCTGCTGCGGTAGCTGATTTTAAGATTAACAAAAAGTATGAAAATAAAATTAAAAAACAAGAGAACTTAAACTTAAATTTAGAAAAGAATGTAGACATACTTCATTATGTGTCTAACCATAACTCTATGAGACCTGAACTTGTAATAGGATTTGCAGCAGAAACTAATCAGATCGAAAAAAATGCAGAGGAAAAATTAAACAAGAAAAATTGTGACTGGATAATTTCTAATGATGTATCAAATAAAGATATAGGATTTAATTCTGATTATAATGAAGTGACAATTCATTATAAAAACAAAGACGTTAAAAAAGAAAAACTTTCATATAAAAAAAAATCTGGAATTTCTGATGAAATAGTTGATAGAATAATTGATCAATTAAATTAATGGCAAAAGTTCTTATCAAAAAGTTAGACCCTGCGGTTGAATTACCTGCTTACAAAACAGAAGGTGCATCTGGCATGGATTTAATGGCATTAGTAAAAGAACCCATCAATCTTAAACCAAACTCATCATGTTTAGTTCCAACAGGGCTTGCTGTTGCATTTTCAACTGATTTCGAAATCCAAATAAGGCCAAGATCTGGTTTAGCTGCAAAAAACAGTATAAGTGTTTTAAATACACCTGGAACTATTGATAGTGATTACAGGGGAGAAATAAAAGTAATCCTTTTTAATCACGGGAAAAATGATTTCTTGATAAATAATAAGGATAGAATAGCACAAATGATTTTAACTCCTGTAATTAAAATGGATCTTGAGGAAACTGATGATCTACCAGAAACAATTAGAGGAGAAGGTGGTTTTGGCTCTACTGGAAAATGAGCAAAAAT
>CACDWM010000010.1 GCA_902556505.1 uncultured Pelagibacteraceae bacterium | reverse complement strand
GAAATTATATAATCAATTATTGTTTGATTTATGAAATTTAAATAATTATATTTTTTTGGATAATTATGAATGACCATCCATGTTTTTTTAAATTTAAATTTTTTCCAACTTTTAGCGACTAATAAATTGTATATTGCGCCAGGATATCCACCATTAACAATCAAAAAATTATCTAATTTTAAATTATTAAATATATCAAATAAAAAATCTTTTTTAGATATAGCAAATAATACAGATTTAATTTTATAAATTATTTTTTTAAAAAAACTATTATTTGAAAAACTATATTTAAGAAAATCATCGTAAATAAAAAAAATAACCTTTCTCCTCAATTTTTTTTTTAATTTTTTGATGCTCTTAAAATTTTTATTTATAAATATAAAAATAGTATCACCATTTCCTGGCCAAGAATTAATTAAATTAACAAGATAGTTTTCAACGCCTGCTACTTTTTCACTATATAAAAAAAAACCTATTTTCCTCATTATTATATATTTTTCCAAATAAATAATTTTTTATTAAGTTGATCAGTGTTGCTATCATCCAATATAAATTCAGGAGATCTTAAATTAAATGGGCTTTTTGTTAAATTAATTGGCTTCCAGTTATCATCTAAGTCGCTTGTTGTATTTGAATAATCTAAAAAACAAGTGCTTGCAAAGAATTTAGGTTTAGATTTTTTTATATTTTTCAAAGCTAGAAATATTTCATCCTCATCAAGATGAACCAGGCAATCTCTACAAAGTAAAAAATCTGCATAAGGTAAATTATCATTCTTAACATTCAATTTACTAAAGAAAATATTTTTTGATTTAAAATTTTTATTATTAACATTAATAATTTCTTCAACAATATCTGCACCATGATAGTGTATATTTTCAAGATTCATTTGTGACATCCAATAAAAATCACCACAAGGAATATCAAGAATTGAAGTTATTTTTTTTTCCTTTAGAAAATTAGATAAATTCTCTCTTATATTATTAGTTGTATCGCTATCAGAGCCTCTTCCTGATCTTGACCCAGATATTTTAGATTTCCAAAAATTAGATCTATAAATTAACTCAAATTTTTTTTCTTTCTCTGCATGTTTTATTTTGTGTCCTAGATTTTTATTTTTATAAATTGTTAAAATTGAATAAATTCTTGATAATAATTTATTTAAGTATTTATTCATTTAAAATATTTTATTTTTTAACAAAATGATTTCTCTAATAAAGTTATTTCTCAGAATTTTTGTTTTTTTTAGACAATAAATTAAAAATAGAACTATTATAATTTTTAATAAAATTTTAGCAAATAAATTGATCTGTATATTGACCAATATGAAAATTGGTATATTAAAAATCACATACAATAAAATAATTTTAATTAAACTGGAATAATTTATGGAAATTGGAAAAAATCTTTGTCCGAGATAAAATGAGTAAATTCCACTAATAAAACCAGATATCATTGTTGCTATTATAGCCCCATAAATTTGAAACTTAGGTATTAATAATATGTTTAAAAAAATATTTATTAAAAATGCTAAAAAAGATACTTTTAATAGTGAACCTGTTTGCTCAGTAGAAATTATTTGATTAAACGAGAGACTTGTAAAAATATGTATTATAAAAATAGAAAAACATATTATCGGAACATATTTTATTGTAAAATAATATTCCTCTACAGTTAAAAATTTAATTATTTCCTCAGAAAATAAAGCTAATGAATAAGTGCTAATAAATATTACAGAAATTATAATATAAAAACCTGAAAGTATTTTTTTTTTATTAATTAAAGTATTTTTTGCATTCTTTAAAAAATATGGCGTCCAAGCTTGTAAAAAAGAATTAATAAATAATTTGCTTATATCAGCAATCCTAATTGAAATAGATAATATTCCTAAAGCACTTAGACCTAAAAAATAGTTAGAAATATATTTATCTGCTGTCTCATTTAATTGACTAACAACTTTGTTTGGGGTAAGGGGACCAGAAAATATTATTGATTTTTTAATATAATTTTTAGAAAGTTGTATTTTATAAAATTTTAAGTTTAAAAAAAAACCAATGATTGTTGATATAATTGATATCAAAATTATAGATATAATCCTAGATTCATAGGTTAAATTAGAATTAATTAAAATTAGAATTGCAACTAAAGGATTTAAAATGTTAAAAAATAAATTTACAAGTAAATATTGTTTAGGTCTTTCACTTATAACAAACAAAATATTCTGATAAGAGAATAAAAAAATTAAACAACCAGATAAATACGAAATAAATATTAATTTAGACGAAAGTCTGTCGTTAAATAAGTAAATTGAAATATATTCCGAGAAAATAAAAATTAAAATTCCAAATAAAACGAATATAATTAAAATTACAGTTAAGTTGGAAAAATTTAAAATTTTAAAATCAATGTCATCAAAGTAAAATTTTCTTGTGGCTTCACCTAAACTAAGGGAAATTATTTGAGAAGTTATTGATCCAAAAATAAGAAAAAGTGCTAAAATTCCAAAATCCTCAGGACTCAAAAACCTTGTAAAAATAGGCAAAGTAAATATAGCTATAATTGCAGAGGTAATATTAGATATAAAGTAAATTTTTGAATTTTTTATCATGTCAATTTTTTAAAAAAGGAATCTAATTCATCAATATCATTCCCATTGAAAAAATTTTTTTTAGCTAAAAAAAATCTTTTAGTTAGCAAGTTTTTTTTTAAACTTTGATAATCTCTTGATATAAATTTCTTTCCGCAAATTGTGTTTGAATTTAATTCTTCATCAGTTAAACCATTTCTTTTTGGTTCATATATATAATAAGGTTTTTTTTCATATAAACTTTCAAAAAAAGCGGTCGAAAATGAGCCTACAACAAGATTTGAATTCTTGATTATTTCTGAAAAATTACCTGTTTCAAATCTTAAATTAATTTTAAATTTTTCTTTATAAATTTGCTCAAATATTTTTTTGTAAATACTAATTTTTCTTTTCTGTAATGATTGCATTCTTTTACTTCCATCTTTTACTTTTATCACAATATTTTTTTTACCTATTGATTTTAAAGCTTTTATTATTTCAATTTCCGTCAAAA
This sequence comes from uncultured Pelagibacteraceae bacterium, assembly GCA_902556505.1. Classification (GTDB taxonomy): domain Bacteria; phylum Pseudomonadota; class Alphaproteobacteria; order Pelagibacterales; family Pelagibacteraceae; genus Pelagibacter. The sequence goes on along the minus strand of CACDWM010000010.1, from coordinate 17,003 downwards.
TATAACTCCCATAATTACAATTTATATTTCTTGAATAAGGAATATATCCAACAATAATCGCATCAAATTTCTTATTTGTTTGAATTTTATTTTTTTTTAAATTTTTAATAATTGGTGGCGTTACAGTAATCAGTTTAAATTTATTAATTTCATGATTAATCATTAATTTTTTATAGTTTTCTCCAGGGCATAAAATATAATCAAACAGTGTATCTTTGATAGAATGATCATAAAGTAAGCCATGATAATCTTTGACACATTGATATCCATCAACACTCAAAATTACTTTAGAATTATTTTTTTTTGCTAAATAAAATAGTAGTAAATTATGAAATGCTGAACCATCAGGAATAATTATAGCTTTAGGGTTATAAAAATTTATAAAATTACAATAAATATCTATATATTCTTTTATAGATTTATCTTCTCTTTTTATAATTTTTTTTAATAGAAAACTAAGTAATTTGAAAACATTATCATCATAATCTAATTTATTATTTTTAAAAATTTTCTTAATTATAGTTTTATTTAATTTAAAATTTCGTATTTTTTCATTGTAAACAGTATGGCTATTATTTTTAAAAGGTATTTTAAAAATATAAAAAGATTTATAAATATTTATTATATTTGAGATCAACAATTGCTTAGATTTTAAAAAATATTCAATTGAGCTCCAATCTTTAATATATAATATTTTATTTTTAATTTTATTTGTAAAAAAAATTTTTTGAAATATTACTAAAGGTAAAGAGAGATAAAACTTATAATTTAATTTTGATATTGCTCCTCTTAGTATTTGTTTTCTATTAATTTCATTATTTTTGTCATCTATTATTTTTAAAAATTTTATTTTTTTTTTAAGTTTTAAATTAAAAGAAATAATTAATTTTAAGTTATTTATAAAATTAGTATTATCTTCAAAAAAATAAATTTTTTTTTCCTTATTTAAGATGGTGTCTAAAGAAATCTTCAATTTTAAATATTCAACAGCCTCATATAAAAAAGTTCTTGAAAAACATTGTATGAATTCTATATTATTATTTTCCTTTAGCTTTGAATGATTAGATTTAAACCATTGAGAAAAAAAATCTTCTTTGAAATTATTTTGAATTTTAGCTAATGAGGAGTAAAAATATCTTACATTAGTTTTTTTTTTTAGCTGCAAATATAAAGCAAAGTCTTCTATATAAATTTTTTCATTTTTATTTTTTATTAAATTGAATTCACTTAAATTTTTGACTACAAACATTAAATAATTGTATACCCACCATCCACATAAATGCTTTGACCTGTTATATAACTTGATAAATTTGAGGCTAAAAATAACGCAACATTCGCAACTTCTTTTGAGTTTCCTAATCTTTTGAGCGGTGTTTTATTTTTAAATTTTTCTATAAATTTTAAATTCTGTTTACTTGAAAGACCAGCAACGTGTGATTTTAATCCACCAGGACATAAATTGTTTATCCTAACATTAAACCTTCCATAATATGATGCTAACTGTCTTGTCGCATTGTCCAATCCTCCTTTAATAATAGAGTATGAATAATTCTCGCTCATATTTGTACCTTTATAATTATCTAGATTTTGCCCTAGTTTGGAATAAATTGAGCCAAGAAGTATTATAGAACCTCTTTTTTTTGATGACATTTTGTCAGCAAAGAATTTACTAATCCATGCAGAACTAATTAGAAAAATATCTACATTTTTTTGCAATGAATTTAATTTTATTTTTTTAAAATTGTTCAAAGGCCAATCTTTCGTTCTTGGATAGCTTGCATTAACAATTACATCAGGAATACCAAACTTCTTAATTAATATATTTAATTCTGTTTCTAAATTTTTGAGGTTTGTGATATCGAAATTAAAAAATTTGTATTTATTTTGTTTTATATTAAGTTTTTTTATGTCTAGATTAACTACATTGGCATTATTAGATAAAAATGTTTTTACAATTGATTTTCCAATTAAGCCTGATCCTCCAAAAACAAAAATTTTTTTCTTTTCTAAATATTTCATTTTATCCACACCTCATTAAGATTTTTTTTTAATTTAGTAAAATTTTCTTTAGGATTACCAAAATAAATTTTGTTTTTACTTAAATTGTTATCAATAAGAATTGAACCAGTGGCTAGCTCAGAATTTTCCCCCATTTTAGAATTTCCTAAAATTGATGATGATGGTCTTAGGGTTACATACTTAGATAAAGTTGGATAAATATTTTTATTTGATCCAACATTTACACCTTGATAAATTATCAAATAATTAGAATAATCTGCTCTTCCTAAAACAGTACCAACTGGATGAATTAATAAAAATATATCAGGCATTTTTACCTCATAAAATATATCAATAGAATTTAACATTTTATTAAGATAATAAATTTTATCACATATTCTTTGCTCTAAATTATTCTTATAACAAGTATTAGAAAAAAAGTACAAGAAAGTAGCCATTTGATCTGAGTTTAAATGATTTAAATTTAACCCTTTTTTTCTTTTATCAAAATAATATTCATTTTGAATCTTTGAAAAGCAATAAATAAGTCTATCATAAGCTTGGTTAAAAGATTTATAAATTTTATCTTTATTGATTTTTTTGTTGTCTTTAAAATATAAGTTTAAAAGATTAGTTACAAAAACTAATAAATGTTTTTTATGATTTTTATAGTTATTTATCATGTAAGTCTTCTAAATGTCGCGTGTTTAATTGGTCCTTTTAATGGAAATTTTTTGTTAGACCTTAGTATTAAAATTATTTTTTTAAAAACTGTTCTTAATGCAAAATGATACTTTTTAACTATATGTAAATTGTGAGAAATTGATATTGATGCCAAGTTGCCAGCTAAAAAACCTTTTTTTAACATTTCCTGAGTAAAAAATGTTGAAATTTCTAAATTGTTTTTATAGTCAAAACTCAAATATGGCATGGAGTCCTGACCAGAAATACTTATTTTTAAACCAACATTTTTCGCCTCCATTTTCCAAATAGATTTAATATTTTTTCCGATTTTAACTAATTTTTTTTGAACATTATTTTTTTTCATAAATTTTAATGTTTCAATTGATGCAACAAAGCCTGCTCTATCAGTCCACATTGTAGAGCTTATAAATGTATCCTGTGCTTTATTCATAATTTTTTTTTTTCCAATAATTGAGGAAATTGGATAACCGTTTCCAATCGATTTGCCAAATATTGCCATATCTGGATTGACTTTATATTTTAAATGAATTCCACCATAATAATCATGAAAACCAGAGGTAATTTCATCAAAAATCAATACACATTTATATCTATTGGCTAAAAGTCTTACTTTCTTTAAAAAATTATCTTTAGGAGGTGAAGATCTCATTGGCTCCATAATAATTATTCCAATTTTATTTTTTTTAATAATTTTTTCTAGACTTTTAATATCATTATATAAAAAAGGAAAAATTGAACCTAAAAATGATTTAGAAACTCCAGACGTCGATAAACCAGTTAGTAATTGTTTATCCAAAGATTTTTTATTCTGTAAATTCGCTGATAAATACCAATCATGCCATCCATGATATCCACAAAAAGCAATATTCTCATTAATTGAATATGCTCTTGCTATTCTAATTGCAACCATACAAGCTTCACCTCCAGATTTGCAAAATTTTGCCATATCAGCCCACTTGTGAATATTGAGAAAAATTTTAGCAAGTTCATACTCTTCATATGAATTTAAAGTAGTTAAAGAACCATTTTTAAAAGTCTTTATTAAAGCTTTATTAATAGTTCTATTTGAATAACCTAAAGAACAAGCAGTAACTCCCATTCCTGCAAAATCATAATATGATTTATTTTCCAAATCCCATATTTTACAACCAACACTTTTTTTATAATAATTTGGCCAAATATTTGGCAAAAACATTTCACTTCTTTTTGATAATAATTGATTTCCACCAGGAATAATTTTTTTTGCCTTTCTTAACAATTTTTGACTTTTGTTTAATTTCATAATTTATTTTTATATTTAAATATTTTTGAGACACACAAAAAATCAATATAATCATCTATCTCAAAAGATTTCCACTTTGGCATTTCATATCCAATAGTTTTTTTATGATAAAATGTTTTTTTTTTTAAAATAGATTTGACCTTTGATACATACAGACTTCCGTCGAAAAAATATAAATTTGATAATGATTGTCTAATTGAATTTTTTTTATTACTAATGTTGGTGATAAAATTGTTCTGCTTTAATTTTATATTAAAATCTGGGTGGTGATTGATATTTTTTGATATCCCGACTACAGAATCTGCTTTTTTTTTTAATTTTAACAATCTTGAGATAGCTCTATCTAAATCTCTGCTATCTGTTAGTGGAGAAGTTGGTTCTAGTAATGCAACGTATTCAAAATTTATATTTTTTTTTTTATAGAAATTTATTGCATGAATTATTACGTCTATGGAACTAGATTTATCTCTAGATAATATTTTTGGTCTAATAAATGGAACCAAGCAATTGTATTTTTTTGATACTTTAGCAATTTTTTTTGAATCAGTTGATAATATAAAGTGATTTATATATTTTGAATTTCTAAAAGTTTTAATTGGCCAATATATTAAAGGATAATTATTCATTTTAAGTAAATTTTTATTTTTTAACCCCTTACTCCCAGACCTTGCAGTAATAATTCCTAAAAATTTTTTCCTATCGCTCATCTTTAATCACAGCTTGATTATAATCACTCCAGTTTCCAACATCTATCCAAGATTTATCATCAATTGGAAATACTCCAATTTTATATTTTTTATTTTTTAATCTTTTAATTAAATTTGTTATATCTAATTTGGAATTATTCTTAATACTTGACAAAACTTTTTTGTTCATCACATACATTCCTATACTAACAAGAAAATTAAATTTTGGTTTTTCTTTAATTTTACTTAAAGATGTATTTTTATTTATTTCACATACACCATATGGAATAGAAAAGTTTCTTAAAGAAGCTACAAGTGTCAAATCATAGTTATACTTTTTATGAAAATTAAGTATTTCTTCATATTGTAAATCTGCAGTGAGAATATCACAATTTGTCAAAATAAAATTGTCATTAACTTTATTTTTTAATAAATAAAGCCCTCCAACAGTTCCTAATGGATTTTTTTCTTTAAAAATTTTTATTTTAGATTTTTTTTGATAGTTAGACATATAGGTGTTCAACAAATCAGCTTTATAATTTACAATTACATTAATATTTTTAAATCCTTGATTCTCAAAACTATCAATAATATGTGATATTATTGGTTTATCATTTAAAGGAATTAATGGTTTTGGCAGAACTTTAGTAAATGGAAGAAGTCTTTTTCCTTCTCCACCTGACATGATAACAATATTTGTTTTTTTCTCATTTTCGCTTTTTTTTTTTTTAAAAATATCATTCCAAAAAATAATTTTTTCTACTTTTTTTGTTTTATCTAAAACTGGAATTAAATCTAATTTATGTTTTATAAATAATTCTTTAACTTTTTTTAAATTATAATTTTTACTGTAAAAAAATCTTGGATTTTTTTTATAAATTTTATCAATTTTTTGACCCAAGTTTTGATTTTTTAAAATAGCTCTTCTCAGATCTCCATCACTGATTGTTCCAAGCATTTTTTCTAAATTGTCTGTAACTAACAAACATCTATGTCCACTTTTTGAGATTTTTAGTAGTGCATCTTTAATAGTTGCCTTCTTGTTAATAAATAGTTGTTTCATATATCGTTAAAAATTTTGTAATTATATCTTTCGCTGATAGGTTTCTGAATTATATTTATTATTTTATTTATTGCATTTTTATGTCCTTTATAAGGATAATTTTTAAAGTATTTATCCTTCTTCTTCAATTTATGTATATATTTAAGGATTCTTATGAATTTTTTTTGATCATAATTACAATTAAAAATACTTTTACTTTGCTCACGACCATTTTGTCTATTCCCAATATTAATAGTAAAAGTTTTAAAAGCTGGTGCTTCTATTATCCCACTTGATGAATTTCCAATTATCACAAAGGCTAATTTAAGAATTGATAAGTAATCTTTTCTACCAAGAGAATTGATGAAAAAAAAATTATTTTTTTTACAATATGACTGAAAATATTCAGTAATTTCTTCACCTCCTTTGTCAAGATTTGAGCCTGTAAAGATAAAACTATACTCAGAAAATTTTTTAAATGAACTTAGTATTTTTTTAATATTTTTTAAAGAAAATTTTTTCTCAAGTGTATCTGGATGAAAACTAATTAATGCAATTTTATTTTTTAATTTTATATTATATTTTTCCTCTAATATTTTTTTACTTAGAGTTTTCAATTTTTTTATATTTTCCAATGAAAGAGAACCAATGTTGAAAACTTTATCCTGATTCTCTCCAAGTTGCAAAATTCTTTTTTTTGATTTTTCGGTAGCTGCAAAATGCAAGTATGACATTTTTGTAATACAATTTCTAAAAGTATCATCCATCGATCCTGTAGTAACTTCTCCTCCATGAATGTGGGCTATTGGAATCTTTTCAATATAAGCTGCTAATGCGCAAGCAAATATTTCATACCTATCACCCAGTATTATAAGAATTTTTGGATCAATTTTTTTCAATAATTGAGAAGATTTTGATAAAATATTTGTAATATCTTCTTGATAAGATGATTTTTTAAAATTAATTAATTTATAAATTCTGACTTGATCTAATTTAATTTCATTTATTGTATTCCCAGTTTTTTTCTGTAAATGTGAACCTGTGACAATAAGATACAATCTAATATTTTTTTTTAGTTGTAATTTTTTTATTAGGTTTGAGAGAATGCCGTAATCGGCTCGTCCGCTCGTGATTAAACAAATTTTTTGCATGAATTTTTATTAATTTTATATATGAATAATTTATATATTTAAAATTATTATATTGTATAAATAACGAATATTTTAATAATAAATTATGGTTTCTAAAGAAGATACAAAAGATTTTTTCCTAAGTAATGGTTATGCAGTAGTAAGAAATAAATTTAAGGATCAAATACTGGAAATAAAATCTGAGCTTATAGATTATTTGAATTTTTTTGCAAAAAAAAATGGTCTCCTTAAAGAAGACTGTAAAGATTATGATAAATTAGCTAAAATAGTTATGGTTCCTGGTTCAAAACTAAGGACATTTATTTATGATTCTATTCCATTTTTAACTAGTGTCCAAAAACTTAATCATCATCCATACCTTAATGAATTGCTAAAATCTTTCGGTTACAAAAAACCTGTATGTGTTGATATGTGCAATATAAGAATTGATATTAAAGCAGAAAATGAAAAAAAATTTTTAAGAGGGATACACCAAGATATCAGAAGTATAAAATCAAAAAAAACTGTTACTTTATGGATGCCAATTACAAAAGTGGATGAATCTCATGGATCGGTAATACTTTATCCAAAAACGCATAAATATGGTCTAATAAAACACATTTATGATCCAAATCTTCTAATACAAGATGAAGATTTGCCTGAAAATTTAAAGGAATTAGAAAAAAGAAAAGTTATACTGGATGCAGAACCTGGAGATATCGCAGTAATAGATTGTTTCAATTGTCATTCAAGCAAAGAGTCTGAAGTAGATAAAGTAAGGAGTGTTATTTTAACAACATACACAGATATTTACGAGGTAGATTTAAAAGATAATTTATTCTTTCTTGAAAGAGATTATGAGGCATTTGCAAAGAAAGATCAAAGTTTAAATTCTACCTTAAAATAAAAAAACTATTTATTTAAATTAACAAATCTTTTTAACTTTTTTCTTTGATATAACTCAGAATTAAGAATGTTTCTTTTATACTTTAATGCTTCGTAGACTTTATTAAGATCTCTTGTTAATTTTCTCAAACCATCTGGCTCCAAAGAGGCTGCATGATCAGTACCTTTCCATGTGCGATCTAAAGTAAAATGCCTCTCAATATATTCAGCGCCTAGAGTATAAGCTGAAATATCAACAGCTATGCCTTTATGATGTCCTGAAAAAGAGATATTATCAACTTTATTATTAAATTCTTTTTTTAACCTTAATATTTCTAATAAACAAACATCTTTAAATTCAGATGGATATGTAGATGTACAAGAATAAAAAACAAGATCCCTATGTCTTTTAAATTTTTTAAAAAAATTAAAAATTTTTTTTGTTTCGTTTTTAGTGGTCATTCCTAAAGATAAATGAATTTTTTTTTTGAATTTTTTACAAAGAATTTCTAAAAGTTCGAAATCTAAATTGCAAGCAGAAGGTACTTTAATATAGTCTAAATTAATATTTGAATTGATTATACTTTCGGCAGATTTTTTTTCCCAAACTGATGTGGCATACTTAATTTTATTTTTTTTACATTCTACGTAAAGTTTTTCGTGTTGTTTTATTGAAAATTCTAAGAATTCTCTGTGTTCTCCATAGTTTTTACCATACGAATTAATGGGATTAGGATGGGGCTTATAATAATCTTCTTTCAAAAGATACCTATTATCTCTTTTTTGAAACTTTACATATGTGGCTCCAATATCAGCTGCAACTTTAACCATTTTTTTTGCTATCTTAAAATCTCCTTTGTGATTACAGCCTATTTCAGCAACTACTATTGGTTTTTTATAAATCATAATATAAGTATACAGTTAAATGAAAAACATACTATGCATAATTCCAATAAGATCAAATAGCAAGGGACTTAAAAATAAAAATATACTCAAATTTAACAAAAAACCTTTAATTGTAAATACAACTGAGTGTGCAATAAATTCAAAAATATTTAAGGACATTGTAATTGCTTATGACTCTGAATATTACAAAAAAATTATAAAAAAATATATAACTCACAAAACTTTAAATTTTTTTAAACGATCAAAAAAAAGTTCTTATGCTAAATCTCCCTCAGAAATAATAATTGATGAAGTTTTAGATAAATTTCAGAATTATGATTTAATCTATCTAATGCAGACTACTTCTCAATTTACAAAACCATATGATTTAGTTAACTCACTAAAAAAATTCAAGAATAGTAAGTTAGATTGTATGTTTTCTGCATATTCAACTAAAAAATTTTTTTGGATCAAGAAAAAAAATATTTGTTTTCCAATTAATTATGATTTTAAAAACAGACCTATGAGACAGAAAAATAAAAGATATGTTTGTGAAAATGGTGCATTTTATATTTTTAAGAAAAAAGGTTTTATGAAATACAAAAATAGAATGTTTGGTAAAATTGGTTATTTTGAATTTCCAGAATATAGATCAATTGAAATTGATAATCTTAATGATTTAAAGGTTTCAAAAAAAATTCTCAGGCTTAATTTTTCTTAGCAACAATAATATAATTAGTAGCTTTAAGTATATTTATTTTATTTAGATAACTATCAAATAACTTTATAAGAGTTGCAATTTCGTGTCTTCTTTTACCTCTTAAACCACCTAAAATTTTATCAGAAATAGTATCCAATGGTGTGACTTTTACTTTTTTAAATTTTTTTAGAGCTTTTTTTACTTTACTAATATCATCGATAGAATTGTCAAAAGGAGACTGTTTTTTCTTTTTTGATTTTGTTTCATATTTATATTCATAATAAATACTATTAACCTCTTTATCTATAGAGCGAATACTAAATTTCTTTTTATTTTTTTTTCCTGAAAAATTATCAACTAAATTTCTTATTAGAAAAGAATATGTTGCTGCCTCAATTGAAAAATTTTTTCTAAATGGCTCAAATATTATTAATTGTCCATTTTTTTCTAAAATTTTATAACTCAAATTTATTATTTTTTTATAGTCTTTAAAATGATGTAAAGATCTAAAAAAAATTATTGAACTGTATCTTTTTTTAATTTTAACAACATCATTTGCATCCATAGCAATATAATTTAAATTTAATTTTTCATTTAATTTATTTTTATATTCTTTGGCTGATTTAATTGACTTTGAAGACACATCGATTCCAGTTACATCAAGTTTGTTTCTTGCAAGTTCCAAACATAAAAAACCAGAACCACAACCAATCTCTAAGACATTTTTCCCATTTTTTTTTGACAAATTTATTATTTGATTAATTATTTGACCCCAATGTATTTTAACAAACTTCTTTTCTCTCCAAATATTATTATAAAAATTCTTTAAAAATTTATTTTTTCTCAAATCTGGAACAAAACCTATTTTAATTCTTTTTTTGATTTGTTTATCAAAAGCTTTGGCTTCTTCTTTCAAGAGCTTTCTGTAATTACCTGACATTTTTATTTATATTTAGTCTAGATTTGGGAGATGCTCAACATTTGCACTTACGCCTTGCATATAAACATCTGCATTGTGAGTGATTTCATCTGATACAAATATTCCCTTTAGGTATAAATTTAAAAACCAAAAATAATCTTTATTTGGAAAATCATTTAATGTGAATTTATGGCCATTCTCGTAGTATTTTAAAATAAATTCAGCAACTTCGTTATTAACTGTTATTGAATTTCCCCATCTTATATTTATTAGATAAAAACCATCTTCCTGTCTAAACCTTAAAGTATTTAGTACTTTAAACTCACCTTGCGAAGTAATATTTTTTTTAATTTCATCAATTTTAATGTCATCTTGTAGATTATAATGTTTTTTTACATTATTAGGTCCTACATAAAGAGGATCTTTTGAGGCAGTTTCACCATTAAAACCAACCGAGACCATTTGGCATCCAGATGAGCACATATCTATATATTCGCAACCCTCACAACCTTTATAAACCATCTGGCCATTGTGCCATTTCCTCATGTTATTTTGATAAACTTCGTGAATTGAACTTTTTAAAATATTTCCATAATTCTCTTCTTCATGAACACAAACGTGTAAATCACCATTAGCGTTTATACTCATTCTATGTCCACTTTGAGATGGACATCCTCTTCCAACAAAATCTTTATATTTTTCCAAATCCTCCAGAAAACACAATGGGTAACTGACTAATGATCCAATTCTAATTCCAAATTCGTTTTTTACTCTTATTGCATCATCAAGGGTCTTTTTTGTTTCTTCTTTAGTAATAAAATAAGGATTACTCTCATCCAGCTTTACATTTTGAGAGTATGTTGGAGGAACTGCTCTGGTTAAAAAGAACTTGGTAGCACCTAACTCGGCTGCGAACTTTCCAGTGTCATATACTTGTTTTTTATTAGATCTTGTAATTACCATGTTTACACTAACTCTTATATCATTTCTCACACAGGCTTTTATTCCCTCTATTATCTTATTCAAAGAATTTTTTGATTGCATAATATAGTCATTTACAACTGGGTCTAATGAGGGAAAGCTAGTTAAAATATGGTCAAGACCAGCTTCTCTTAGTGCTTTAGCTTTTTTATCATCACATAAAATCAAATTACTATTACAACTAACACTAATATTATTTTCTTTTAATTTTTTTAATGCAATTAATAATATGTCAAAATTTGACATAGGCTCTCCACCTGTAAGGATAACATGAAATACCTTTGCATCATTAAACTGACTTATAATTCTATCAAGTTTTTTTTCATCTATTGAATTTACACCCATTGACTCATCTCTCCAGGGATTATAGCAATGACGACATTTTACATTACATATTTCTGTGAGTTCAAAATTTACTGTTGTTGGAGCTGAAAATAATCTCTTCATATATAAACATATATAATATATGTGACTTAAAACAAGTTATAATTACTTTTTAATCCTTATTGATTTTTCAAATTCATCATCTTCCTCTTGAAAAAAAATGCCATTATCTTCGAAAACTTTTTTGATTACGGTTAACTTTTCGTTTAGTGACTCATCTAGTTGATCTGATTTTTCGATGTACTGAAGTCTTGCCCAAGGAATATCAGTTTTTTTTGATAAATCATCTATTGTCCATCTTAAATAAGTTCTTGCCATTCTAATTTGGCCTGAACTTATAAAATTTACTAATTTCACTTTAATATTTTAATCCTTTTAACATATTGCTTAAAGCGAATAATCTATAAATTAAAGAAGAATTATGTTCAAGAAAATTTTTATTTTTAAATTCTTTAATCAACCTATTAACAAAATTTATATTAAAAATATTAGGTGATAAGTAATCAGAAGGGTTATATAATTTAAATGTATTAATCATATACTCCCTAGCACTTCTACTTAAAAGAACTTCTAAAAATACATTACTGAATTTATTAACATCATACTGATATGAATGAGGGCCTATTTCTAAAACTTTGGTTATATTAAATTTTTTAAATAAATTTTCTTTTAGAGGATACTTTAGAGTTCGCGTTTCTAAACCTCTACCCCAATTTTCTGGCATTTTAGATAAATAGTCTTGAATTTTTATATTCCAAAATGGCATTGACATTTTTAAACTATAGATTTCAGGTAACTCATACATTGTCACTACTGTTCCAGCTTGCCAATGGAAAGAATTATACAAATGTAAATAGCAAGAATAAAGTTGTTTTGAGTTTTTAAAATTTTTAATATTAAAATAATTTTTATAAAAATAATTATCTATTTTTTTTTTAGAATTATTTTGTAAAATTTTCGATTGATTATTAACGAATGGAAATCTCGAGTCGGTTAAAAACAAAGCATTAAACATTAAATTTTTTGCATCATTAACGTTCTTAGGTTTTTTTATTTTTAAATTTGAAAATTTTTTACTATTAATCAAAAATCTAAATATTTCATCATTTTCAAATTTTCCATTTAAAAGTTTTTGGAAGAAAGATGGTGAATAAATATAATTATACATCTTATCAACATATTCTCTAAAGCCGTTGTCTTCATGTTTAAAAAAATTTGCATATTGAGCGAATCCAAAATTATGTGCACCATCCGAAACCTCACCAGATAATAAAGTTTCAGAATTTAATTTCTTTGAGGATAATTTTGAAAGTTGATTGTGCATTATTAACGCCAATGTCATTGGCAACATTCTAGAGCTTGAAACATCAGATGTTTCTTCAGCATACTTATGAAATTTTCTATTTAAATTAATTTCATCAAAGTAAACATTTATACCTAAGAAATCTGCTATTTTTTTTACTTTTTGTACTTCAAATTTATTGTAGACGCCACTTCTCTCAGAATATTTTAATTTTAAATTCACACCATTTGTTTTTTTTTTACCTAAAACTTTTTGAGTCAATGATCCTAAAAAAGAGCTATCAAATCCAGATGACATAAAAATTGTTGCACTATTATCTTTAGAAAAGTTCTTTATATAATTTTCCATTATTTCATAATATTCATCTATTTTTTCATACTCATAATCCTGACTATAATTTGGATAAAATTCGCTATAAATCAATTTAGAAGTTTTTAAATCTAAACACTCATTTACTCCAAGCCTATTTATATTTTCAAATATTGTAGATTTTTTTGGTGGTCTAGTACCAAGCACATTTAACATGTGTGAAATTGAAGTATTATCTAAATTTAATTTGTTTTTAAAATTTGAAATAACTAATTTAAGATTATTTGATACTTCGAATTTTTTAGAATTTTTAAAATAAAAAACATCATATTTTGAAAATTTATCTAAAAAGATTTTACTAAAATTTTTACTAGTATAGAAAATTAAGAATCTTCCCTCTACACATTCAAGAAATTTGTTTATATCCCTTGCATTAGATAATTTTATAAAAAACTTTTCGAAAGAAATTTTTTTAAGCTTATTATCTTCATAAATACCAGTAAAATCCCCATAAAAGAAAATTTTTTTATCATTTTTGAAATATATATTTGGGGAAAAATTCACATATAAGTTATCTTTACCAAATTTATGTAATTTAAAGTTTATTAAATTTTTTTTTTCAGTTTCTGAGCAAATATAAAATGAATTCAACTTAAGTTCTCTTTAATTATATTGATAATTTTTTTATCGGTATTGTAAATATTATTTAAGTCAACAATAGTATTTTGAAATTTAAATGTCAAATTTTTATAACTCTTAGAGTCTAATTTTATCATAAAATTCATTTTTTTCTCAAAATTATAATAATCATTTCCATAAATATTATTTAGCTCACTATTAATTAAAAAATCGTCTTTGTTATTTGAAAAAAATAACGTTTTAAAATTATCTGCAAAGTATTCATATGCAAGAGTTGAGCTCCAAGAAATTATGACCTCACATTCATCAAGTATTTTGTAATTATCCAACGAGAAATTTCTTTTAGAAACGAACTGTTTATTAAAATATTGAGTTAAATGTTTATACTCTTTACCTTCTGTATTTGATCGCATCAAAATATTATATGAATAATTAAATTTAGTTAAAAATTTTTTTAAATTTTCCTCAAGATCTAATAAATTTTTTATCTGTGTTTTATCTTTTTCTTTATTTTTTAGCATTTCAGGAGTCCATTGAGAAATATATCCAATTTTTATTGATGGATTGATACTTCTAGAATTATTTTTTCTGTGTACGGCATAATTTAATGAACCAATAAATTCAAATTCTAAAAGTTTATTATTATATTTAATATAATTTTCATATTGATTAGATCCATAAAATAAAATTTTATCATGTGTTAAAGTTTTTATTCTTTTGAATTCTGGTTTAAGCATTAAATAAGGTTGAACTGAAATAATTTTAATTTTGGGAAAAAAAAATTTAATCTTTTCTATTAAATGTGAATTAATAATTGTTGAAACTAACAATTTAACACCAAAAAAGTGATGAAAATAAAAAATTGATATAAGTATTTTTAATGTACCCAACCTTCTAATAAATTTAGAATTAGAATTGATCTCTTGTAAAAAAATTATATTTAAATTCATTTTTTTGAATATCCATTCATTCACAGTTTCATGATACTCAAAAACAAAGATTTTATGTTTCATAAATATATTTTTAACAACTTTATCATTCTATTTATGTTTACATAAAATTTAAAATAAAATAATTATATTTATTAAATGAAAAATATTTTAATTACTGGTGGATGTGGCTTTATTGGATCACATTTAGCTGAATATCTATTAGAAAAAAATTTTAATGTCACTGTTTTTGACAGATATAACAGTAATAATAATTGGGGCAACTTAGAATATTCTAAATATAAAAAAGATATAAAAGTAATATTGGGTGATGTTAGAGATTATGACTCAGTTAATTCTAGCATCAAAAAAATAGATACAATTTTTCATTTGGCAGCCCTGATAGGAATTCCTTACTCATATATCTCTCCACTTGCATATTTAAAAACAAATGTTGAAGGTACTTATAACGTATTGGAGGCTGGCAAACAAAATAATGTAAATCAAATAATCGTAACCTCCACAAGTGAAGCTTATGGATCTGCAAAGTATATTCCTATAGATGAAAATCATACTCTTAATGCCCAATCACCATACGCAGCATCAAAAATTGCAGCTGATCACCTGGCTCTAAGTTATAACAAATCTTTTGGTACAAATATAAAAATAATTAGACCCTTTAATACATTCGGACCAAGACAATCTGCAAGAGCAATAATACCATCAATTATATCTCAATTTTTAGGTAAGGAAAAAAACATAGAAATTGGAAATATTTATCCAACAAGAGATTATACATATGTGAGTGATTTATGTGATGCATATTTAAAAATTTCTAAGACTAACTCAACTACTGGGACTGTAACAAATGTTGGGTGTAATTTCGAAATTTCTATAAAAGAAATTTACAACCTTATACAAAGTAATTTTAAAGTTAAAAAAAAACTTAAATTTGAAAAACTAAGAAAAAGAAAACAAAAAAGTGAAGTGGACAGATTAAACTGTGATAATAGAAAATTGGTAAAATTAACAAAATGGTATCCAAAAACGAAATTTAAAGAAGGAATTCGGAAAACAATTATTTGGATGAAAAAAAACAAAAAAATATTTAAACAAGACTTATACAATATTTAATTAAAGTATGTACGGTACCAATGAACCAAATATAGTTGGAAACGAGCTAAAATACATTAAAAAAAGTATTGAAAGAAATGAAATCGCAATTGGAAAATATCATAAATTATTTGAAAAAAAAATTAGTAAAGAGTTAAATTCCAAATTTAGCCTTCTATGTTCAAGTGGAACATCTGCTCTTCATATTGCTCTTAAATGCTTATCTATTAAATATAATCAAGAAGTAATTGTTCCGTCTTTTACTTTTATAGCAACAATTAATTCAATTATTTATAATCAAGCATCACCGATATTCATGGACTGTGACGATAATTGTAACTTAGATGTTGACAAAGTAATTAGGTTTTTAAAAGAAAATACTTATCAAAAAAATAATAAATGCATAAATAAAAGTTCGAAGAAAGTTATACATTCTATAATAGTTGTTCATGTATGGGGTGGGCCTGCAAACATTGAGCCAATTATAAAAATATGTAAAAAGAAGAATATAAAAATAATTGAGGATGCCTCAGAGAGTTTGTATTCAAAATACAATAAAGGTAAAATTAAAAATAAATTTACAGGAACTATTGGTGATATTGGCTGCCTATCTTTTAATGGCAATAAAATAATCACTAGTGCGGGTGGTGGAGCGATTTTAACATCTAACTTAAAATTATATAAAAGAGCAAAATACTTAATTAATCAAGCAATGGATGATTCTTTTAAATATATACATAATGATATTGGGTATAATTATAGAATGTCAAATATTAATGCTGCAATAGGTTTAGCACAATTCGAAAATATTGAAAAATTCATAAAACAAAAAAAAAATAACTTCAATGAATATCAAAAATTATTTTATAATTATAAAAATTTAAAAATACTCAATTTTCCAAACTACGCATCAAATAATTATTGGCAGACAATGTTACTTATAAAAATGAAAAATTATAAAAAAATAATTGATAAAATATCATCCGATTTGAATAAAATAAATTATAGCATTAGGCGAGCTTGGCATCCTTGTCACTTACAAAAACCCTACAAAAAATTCCAAAAATATGAGATAAATAAAACAGTATACTTGGCAGAAAGATTGATATGTCT
>CACDWM010000009.1 GCA_902556505.1 uncultured Pelagibacteraceae bacterium | reverse complement strand
AATCAAAATCTCTTGGTGGACCTATGTGATAAAACTTTTTAGATAAGTAAGATTTTTTCAAATAATTCAACGCTGCTTCTCCAGAGGTAAATACGTGATCTCTGAGCACTTTGTCCATGCCCATCTTTTCTAAAAAATTTTGAACAGTTTTATTTGGTCTTGGAGCATTTGTTAAAAGTACAAACATTTTCTTTTTTTTTAAAAGCTCATTTAAAACAGCTATTGCTTTTTCATGAAGATTAACCCCATTATGAACAACACCCCATAAGTCTATATAAAAAAGATCATAATTATCGGCAATTGATTGTAAGCCATTTGAATCTAAATTTTTGGTCATATTTTAAGGTATAAACCATAAAAACCTGGATTTACTAGCATTATTAATATCCTTAAGTCTTTCTGATCTTGAAATAGGCGGTGAAATATCTATATGAGGCTCATATTTATAAAGATTTATAGAGGAGAATTTATGAAATTTAAACCGTTACATGACAGAGTTTTAATCGAAGTATTAGACGGCAGTGAAAAAACTGCTGGAGGAATAATTATCCCTGATACGGCTCAAGAAAAACCTCAAGAAGGCAAAGTTGTTGCTGTAGGTGGTGGAGCAAAAACAGAGGATGGAAAGATAATTCCAATGGATGTTAAAGTTGGTGATAAAGTTTTATTTGGCAAATGGTCAGGAACTGAAGTCAAAATTAATGGTAAAGAATACAGCATAATGAAAGAGTCTGACATTATGGGTATTTCAGGTAAGTAATTTAATTTAAAGGAGAAAAATAATGGCAAAAGTTGTTAAATTTGATGCTGAAGCAAGAGCAGCAATGATTAGAGGTGTAAATATCTTGGCTGACACTGTTAAAGTAACTTTAGGACCAAAAGGAAGAAATGTCGTAATGGATAAATCTTATGGTGCACCTAGAATTACTAAAGATGGTGTGTCTGTAGCTAAAGAAATAGACCTTGAAGATAAATTTGAAAATATGGGTGCGCAAATGGTTAAAGAAGTTGCTAGCAAAACTAACGATGAAGCTGGTGATGGAACTACTACTGCAACTATACTTGCGCAAGCAATTGTCAAAGAAGGTGTGAAGTATGTAACAGCTGGTATGAATCCTATGGATGTAAAAAGAGGAATTGATGCTGCTGTGGAAACAGTAAAAGAAAGTTTAGTTGCATCTGCAAAAAAAGTAAAAGACAGTGATGAAATTGCTCAAGTAGGAACAATTTCTGCAAATGGTGATAAAGAAATTGGAACTATGATTGCTAAAGCAATGCAAAAAGTTGGAAACGAGGGAGTTATTACTGTTGAAGAAAATAAAGGTATTGAAACAGAATTAGATGTAGTTGAAGGTATGCAGTTTGATAGAGGATATCTATCACCGTATTTTATTACTAACAGTGATAAAATGACTACAGAATTAGAAAATCCTTTTATTTTATTACATGAAAAAAAATTAACCAATTTACAACCAATGGTTCCTCTTTTAGAAGCTGTGGTTCAAGCTGGTAGACCATTAATGATTATTTCTGAAGATGTTGAGGGCGAAGCTTTAGCAACTTTAGTAGTAAACAAACTTAGAGGTGGTTTGAAAGTTGTAGCTGTTAAAGCTCCAGGATTTGGTGATAGAAGAAAAGCTATGCTTGAAGATATTGCTATTTTAACAGGAGGTCAGGTTATATCTGAAGACTTAGGTATCAAACTTGAAAACGTTAAACTTGATGATCTTGGATCTTGTAAGAAAATCAAAGTTGATAAAGATAACAGCACTATCGTTAATGGTAGTGGTAAAAAATCTGACATCGAAGCAAGATGTGCATCTATCAAACAACAGGTTGAGGAAACTACTTCTGATTACGACAGAGAAAAACTTCAAGAAAGACTTGCGAAGTTAGCTGGTGGAGTTGCAGTGATTAAAGTAGGTGGTGCAACTGAAGTTGAAGTTAAAGAAAGAAAAGACAGAGTTGAAGACGCTTTAAACGCTACTAGAGCTGCCGTTGAAGAAGGTATTGTAACTGGTGGTGGATGTGCTCTTCTTTATGCTGCTCAAGAGCTTGATAAAGTTAAAGCAAAAGGTGATGATCAAAAAGCAGGTGTAGATCTTGTCAGAAAAGCACTAGAAGCTCCAATTAGACAAATTACTAAAAATGCTGGTGTAGATGGTTCAGTAGTAGTTGGTAAATTATTAGAGCAGAAGAAAAAAACTAACGGTTACGATGCTCAAAACGAAGAGTATTGTGATATGTTTGCAAAGGGTATCATTGACCCAGTAAAAGTTGTAAGAACTGCTTTACAAGATGCTGCTTCAATTGCTGGATTATTAGTAACTACAGAAGCAATGATTGCTGACAAACCAGAGGAAAAAGATGCTGCTGGTGGAATGCCTGGTGGTATGCCTGGTGGTATGGGCGGTATGGGAGGAATGGGTGGAATGGGAATGTAATCCCTCATTTACTTAAATTAATTCTAAAAAAGGCCATCTCAAGATGGCCTTTTTTTTATGAGAAATTTAGTCATGTCAAAAAGGTATAGTGGTAAATCATTTAAAGACTCTAGTCTTAAAAAAAAACCTAAATTGAGCTTTAAAGAAAAAAGAAAGCTTAAAAAAGATAAGCAAAAAAGGACAAATTAATCCTGAATTTTGAAAATTATTCAAGCCAGTTATGAGTTTTTTTGAGTTTTAATATCCTTTTAAATATGTATAAGAGCCAGAATTTATGAGCAATAATATCAGAAACATCACAATCATAGCCCATGTTGATCATGGCAAAACTACTTTAATTGATAATTTAATGAAACAAAGTGGTTCATTTAGAGACAATGAAGTTGTTGATGAAAGATTAATGGACTCTGGTGAACTCGAAAAAGAAAGAGGAATTACAATTTTAGCAAAACCTGCTTCAATAAATTGGAACAATTCAAGAATAAATATAATCGATACTCCGGGTCACAGAGATTTTGCGGCTGAAGTTGAAAGAGTTTTAAGTATGGCAGATGGAGCGTTGTTGTTAATTGATTCTGCAGAAGGTGTTATGCCTCAAACAAAATTTGTATTATCAAAAGCACTTAAACAAGGATTAAAACCTATTGTCGTTATTAACAAATTAGATAAAGCTGATCAAAGAGCTAATGAAGTTTTAGATGAAACATTCGATTTATTTGTAAGCTTAGATGCAAATGAAGAACAATTAGATTTTCCAGTTCTTTATGCAAGTGGAAGATCAGGTTGGGCTGATCATGAAGTTGATGGTCCAAGAGAAAATTTAAATCCTTTGTTAGATTTAATTATTGATCATGTAAAACCTGCTGAGCTTGATAAAACTAAACCTTTTGCAATGTTGTCAACGCTACTTTATGCAGATAGTTTTTTAGGAAGAAGTTTAGTTGGAAGAATTACACAAGGAACTGCAAAAGCTAACCAATCTATAAAAGCAATTAATTTAAATGGTGAAAAAGTTGATGAAGGAAAATTAACAAAAATTTTTAGATATGAAGGAACTAAAAAAGTTCCAATAGATGTTGGTGAAGCTGGGGATATTGTAGTTGTTGCTGGGTTAGAAAAAGCGAACGTTGCTGATACCATATGTGACCTAGAGGTCAATGAGCCTATCCCTGCTACTCCGATAGATCCTCCTACAATGTCAATTACAATTACTGTAAATACTTCACCTTTAGCTGGAACTGAAGGTAAAAAACTTACAAGTACCCAAATAAGAGATAGACTAGTTCAAGAAGCTCAAAATAATGTTGGAATTACATTTTCTGAAAACGAAGGAAAAGACTCTTTTGTTGTTAGTGGTAGAGGTGAGTTAATGTTAGAAATTCTTTTAACTCAAATGAGAAGAGAAGGTTTTGAAATGACGGTAAGCCCTCCAAAAGTATTATACAAAACTGATGAAAGTGGAAATAAACTTGAGCCAATTGAAGAAATTACTATGGACCTTGATGAAGAACATTCTTCAAAAGTAATTGATTCAATGAATAGAAGAAAAGGTAAACTAATAGAATTAAAAGATACTGGAACTAACAAAAAAAGATTAATTTTTCATGCACCTACTAGAGGCCTAATGGGATACACAAGTAGATTTCTTACGCTTACAAAAGGCAATGGAGTGATAAATAGAATATTTCATAGCTATGGTCCTTTTGAAGGAGAAATGGAAGGTAGAAGAAATGGTGCGTTAATCTCAATGGAACAAGGAAAAGCTGTTGCATTTGCAATCTTTAACTTACAGGCAAGAGGAGAAATGTTTGTTACTCATAATGATGCTGTTTATCCTGGAATGATAGTTGGTCTTTCACCTAAACCAGGTGACATGATAATCAATGTTATGAAAGGTAAAAAGTTAACAAATATGAGAACTCAAGGTACTGATGAAAATGTTGTACTCACACCCGTCAGAACTATGTCAATTGCAGAACAATTAAGTATGCTTAATACAGATGAAGCTTTAGAGATAACACCAGACTCATGCAGATTAAGAAAAGCAATTCTTGACCCTCACGAAAGAAAAAAAAGCGAAAAAGCTATAGCTGCAGCCTAATCAAAAGTTTTATCAACTAAATAAAGTCCTAAAGCAACACAAGGACCTATTCCAAATGCAAACAATAAAGTTCCAACCCCTACTGTTCCTCCTAAATACCACCCAATACTAACAACTGAAATTTCTAAAGTTCCTCTTACAACAGCTATAGGAAAATTAGTTAATTTTTGTAATCCTATCATAAGACCATCTCTAGGACCGGCTCCTAAATTCGATACTAAGTAAATACCTCCACCTATTCCAACCATGATAACAGAAATTACAGCTAATAATAATTGATGAATATAATTTGATGGTGTTGGAACATACTTGATACAAAGATCAATCATAATCGCAATAATCAAAGCATTAAATATTGTACCCATCCCTGGTTTTTGCCCAAGTGGTATCCATAAAATTAAAACAGCAATACTTATTAATAATGTGATAGTTCCAATACTTAAATTAACATTTAAGGAAATACCTTGGGCTAAAACACTCCAAGGAGAGGCTCCGGTAAATGAAACAATTAACAATCCCTCACCTAATCCAAATAAAGATAAACCAAAACATAAGAAAAAAAATGTAGAAAACTTTGGTTTAAAATTATATGGTTTTTGTGAGCTCCATTTTACTTTTGGAATTTTTTTTATTTTTAAAAACATAGTTGTAATAAGCTATATCTATTAATGTAAAATTCTAATATTGTAACTAACAAATGAAAAAGTTTGTAGTTACTTTACTTATTGTATTTTTCTCATCAATTTCTTTAGCTCATATTGGTCATTATAACAAATTCGACAAAATAGAAATGGAGATCTTGAGGAATGATGAAGTAATTGGCTATAACAATTATTTTTTTAAAAGAGATGGTGAAAAAACGATAGTAAAAAATCAATACAAATTTGAGGTAAAATTACTATCTGCAACAATATTTAAAGTAGAGGGATATGGGGAAGAAATTTATTTAAATGATAATTTAATATCTTTTCAATCAAAGACACTTCAAAATAAAAAAGAAAAATTTGTAAACTTAAAACTAGATAAAAATAATAAAAAGTTTGATATTAAAGGATCTTCATATTCAGGTGAAGCTTCTGTAAAAAATATTATTGGAAATTGGTGGAGTCATAAAATTTTACAAGCAGAAAGCCAAATAAGTCCTATTTCTGGAAGTATAAAAGAGCAAATAGTTACTTTTATTGGTAAAGAAAATATTTCAATTAATGGCAAACAATACGAAACAGATCATTTCAAACTTACATCTGAAGATACATCTCTTCCTGAAGATAAAAAATTAAATTTTGATATTTGGCTTGATAAAAAAACCTCGATTATTATCAAAGTTACATATAAGAGACTGGGAAATTGGGAATATCGTTTAAAAAATCTTGAATAAAATTATTTATTTATTTTTTTATAAAGATCATTTGCACTTATCCATCCGGCCTCTACTCTAGGACCTACAAACCAATCTGCACACACACCTAAATTTAATTTAGTATTCCAATAACTTTTAACTTTTAAAGTTCTAGAATTTGAGGAATATTTCCAACCATGATTTAATGAAGTTAATATTTTTGTTTTTTTAATTCCAGTTAGTTTAAAAAAACGATCAATCAAAATCTTTGAATTTTTATCTTTATTTTCCCTATTTTTATTTATTTTTTTGTTTGCCCACAGATTTGTGCTTTGTAAAGTCCATAAATCATTATTACTTTTAAATCTTTTTTTACTATTTTCTTTAGCAGCCCATCCTAAAATTTTGTCATCAAACAAATAACTCGATATGTTTTTATTAGTTTTTTTAATTTCAATCATGACTGTAATATTTGCATCCATTTTAATTTTTTGTTTAATAAATGGATCTTCTATAAATTTTTTTGATAATTTTTTTAATTGTGGGAATGGACAAGTTAATATTAATTTATCATAATATTTTATTTGGTTGTTCTTAAAATCTAATTTCCATTTATTATTTATAAATTGAATATTCTCTAACTCACTTTGAAAGTTACATTTAATATTCTTTATCAAATGTTTGCTGATATCATTATTACCTTTGCAACCAATTATTTTAATATGATTTTTATTTTCTTTTTTTAATTTGTTAAAAAAAATATGTTTGCCACTCCATTTTTTTAGAATTTTTTTTTTACATAAATTTGAAATAAATTTCTTAAATTGAATTGATTTTGGAGAAATATATTGAGCCCCGTGGTCAAATCCTTTTGACTTTTTTAATCTTTTAAAGGAAGATCTGCCACCTGGACCTCGAGCTTTATCATAAATATGTACAGAATTTTTTTTGCTTAAAAGATTAGCTATTGTCGCTCCAGAAATTCCGGAGCCAATGACGCAATAACTACTCATTTGCCTGCTACAGTCATACCTTCTATCATCATAGTTGGTGAATTGACTGAATATTCTAATTCTAAATCATTAGCTAAAGTTATATTTTTAAACATATCCTTAAAATTGCCAGCAATTGTTATTTCGTTAACAGGATATTTAAATTCTCCATCTTCAACCAAAAAACCAGTCGCCCCTACTGAATAATCTCCTGTTACAAGATTAGATCCGTGACCAATAGTTTCAGTGATATAAAGACTTTTTGAATTTTTTTTTAGAAGATCTTCGTAGCTAATATTTCCTTTTTCAAAATACAAATTAGTAGTTCCACCGCTTCTTCCATTTGATTGTAAATTTAATTTTTTTCCATTGTAAGTGTCGACAAGGTAATTTTTAAGTATTCCATTCTCTATAAGTTGTAATGTGTTTGAATTTACGCCCTCTGAATCAAAACTTTGAGAACCCATTCCTTTAATTATATCTGGTTTATCAATTACATTTATTGAATTTGCAAAAACCTGTTGATCAATTTTGTCCTTTAAAAACGAAGTGCCTCTTGCAATTGCAGATGCAGATATTGCACTTGCAAAAACACTTAACATTCCTTTTGAAATTCTTTTATCAAAAATTATGTTTATCTTCTCGCTTCCAATTTTTTTTGGGCTCAATTTTCTGATAGTTTGCTCGGCGGCTTTATTTCCAAGATCTGTTGCTTGCTTAATATCTGACAAATGACGTTTGCTAGAAAATTCATAATCTCTTTCCATGCTATTTTCATCTTTTGCAACTGTTACACAAGAAGTAGTAAATGAAGATGTCTTATAACCGTCACAAAAACCATCACTATTAGCTAGAATAAAATTTGATTTATTTTCAGTGAAGCTAGATTCTGTATTTATGATTTGATTATCTGATGAAGCAGATTCCTCTAAATCTTTTAAATATTTTATTTTTTTATCGTTTTCGAATCTTGTTTCATCATACAAATTAAGGCTACTTATTTGTTTGGCTAATAAATTTTTATCAGGCAAAGAATTAAATTCATCCTCTGGTGTAATTTTTGTAGTTTCAAAGCACTTTTCAATTAAAGTTTTAATATTTTCATCTAATAAATTTGACGATGAGATTGATGATCTTTTTTTACCTAAATAAGTTTCTATACTTAATGCCAACCCATCTGATCTATCTGAGGCTTCTAGGGATTTATTTCTAAAATTAACTGTTTCTGAAATTGAGTGACCAACTGTAACACTTGCATCAGTTGCTCCCATTTTTTTTGCCAAATCTAAACAATACGAAGCTTTAAACTTTAGAAATTCTTGATCCTTAACCATAATACTTTAAAGTTTTGTTCCACCAACTGTCATTTTATCAATCAAAATTGAAGGTTGAGCGACTCCCACAGGAACTCCTTGACCTGCTTTTCCACAAGTTCCTATGCCTGGATCTAACATCATATCATTTCCTACCATCGATACTTCTTTAAGTATTGACGGTCCATCACCAATAAGTGTTGCTCCTTTAATTGGAGATCCAATTTTACCATTATTTATTTCGTAGGCTTCAGTACAATTAAATACAAATTTTCCAGATGTAATATCTACCTGGCCACCTCCAAAACTTACTGCAAAAATTCCTTTATCAACAGATTTGATCATTTCATCTTGAGTTTGATTGCCACTTAACATCATTGTATTTCTCATTCTTGGCAAAACAATATGTCTATAATTTTCTCTTCTTCCTGATCCGGTAGATCTTGTATTCATTAATCTTGCATTGTGCCTGTCTTGCATAAAATTTTTAAGAATGCCATTTTCAATTAAAACTGTTCGTTCAGTTGGCGTTCCCTCATCGTCAATAGTTAAACTACCTCTTCTGTTATCAATAGTGCCATCATCAACAATTGTTACTCCATCACTTGCAACTTTTTCTCCCATAAGATTATGAAATGCTGATGTTTTTTTTCTATTAAAATCTCCTTCAAGACCATGACCAATTGCTTCATGAATTAATATAGCAGGCCAACCAGGTCCTAAGACTACTTTCATCTCACCAGCAGGTGCTGGTTTACTTTCTAAATTTACTGATGCAATTCTAAAAGCCTCTTCACAAACATTTTTCCAATTATCATTTTTTAAATAATCTTCATACGATTGTCTGCCACCAATTCCATATACTCCTGTTTCTTTTCTTCCATTTTTTTCCAACATTACAGAGACATTAAATCTAATTAATGGACGTACATCGGTGAGCGCTTCTCCACCTGATCGAATAATTTCAATCGATTTTTGCTCACCAGCAAAACTAGCAGTCACTTGTTTTACTGATCCATCTTTTTTCCTTAAAAAATCATTTACTTTATTTAAAACTTCTAATTTCGAGTCTAAAGTTTTTTCTTCAATTGGATTAATATCCTCATAAAATTTTTTATTAGATTTTGTAATTTCATGATTATATGTTCCTTTAATTGATTTAAGAGTTGATTTAAGATTTTCTGAGGAATTTTTTAGTGAATCTTTTGATATTTCGTTTGAATATGAATATGCAACAACCTCGTTTGAAATAGCTCTAAAGCCAAATCCTAAATCAGAACTATAGTTTGAGCTTTTTATTTTATTATCATCTAACAAAATTGACTCTGATTTAGACTCTTCTAAATAAAGTTCACCATCATCACAATTATTTAGTGTTTCAGATACTATTTTATCTGTATCTTGTCTTGTTAAATCAGATTTGTTAAAGAAATTACTCATTCATCTTAAATAGTGGTTTGTTGATAATTTTCAACTGATCATTTTACGCATGTACAATTTATTACTAAAAGTTAATTATTGTTAAATGAAAGTATTTTTTAATAACTCTTGTAAAATCTGCAGATCAGAAATTAACTTATATAAAAAAGAAAATATCAAAGATATTGACTGGATAGATATAACAAATAACTCAGATGCTGAAAAAGAAACATCTAGAAATGATAAAGAATTATTAAGAAGATTACATGTTAAGGAAAATGGTAAAATTATTCAAGGTGCAGAGGCATTTCTTTATGTTTGGAAAAAAATTCCGAAATATAAATTTTTATATAAATTTTTTAAACTACCAATAATTTTTACAATCTTTAAATATGTTTATGAGATAATTGCCTTTTTTTTATATTTAAAAAATAGAAAACAACTTAAAAACTAAGCTAGGAAAAATATTAAAAATTCACTAAGTAAAGACATAGATAATAAAAACATAATTAATAAAATTGAATACATAAGAGTTATAACTCTATTTCTTTTTCTTCTCAGTCTAACAAAAGTTTTATCATCTAGATCTGAAATATCCCTTTCACCAACCACGGGATAATCATAACTCCATCGCCATGTAGATTGGCCTAATCTAGAATCGAGACTATTAAAATACCTTATCCAAGCAAGAACATATTTTAATATTAGATATAAAATAATCATTAGTATTGAAGAAAGTAACATTCTTAATGATACTTAATTATGTATGATAATTTAATTGATATTTTTAGCTCTTTTTCTTGCGATTAAATGCGTAAGAGCATCAACCATAGTATCTGAGGCCTTAAATATTTCATTATTTTTAAACTCATGAGAAATATTTTTTTCCGGATTGGTTTTGTCTTCAATAACTATTCCTTCATCTGGTGAATTATTTTTTATATAAATTAATAAAAGCCATTCATCATCTGAGGCTTCATCCCATTTAACAAATATTTCTCCTGTTTCAAACCTTCTGTCTATGCATCTAAAGATGGACATATGTCTTGTGATGTGTCTTTTGTTTAATTGAAATACTAAACTGCTAGCACTTCTGTAAAAACTTTCGAGAGCAAACTCAATTTTCTGTCTAGCTAAAGTATATTCTTTTTCTTTTTGTAAAAGTGTTTCTCTATCTTCATCTCCCTGAATTTTAACTCCTAAAGCCTCAACTCTTTCTCTAATTTTTTGATCTCTTATAATTCGATATTTTTCTTTTAATTTTTCTATTCTTTGTTGTAAGCCAGCATAATCCTCTCTCTTTTCTCTTAAAGAAATTTTTTCCAATTTCTCTAATTCTTTAACCTCTCTAACTCTGAATTTTTCAATTTGTTTTTCTAATTTTAATTGTTGTAAAAATTGCTTTTGTTTTTCCGCTTGTTCAATTCTTAAAAGAGCTTGTTCTTTTCTTAAGAATAATTTTATTTCTTTTGTTCTTTGTTTTTCTAATCTAATTTCATCTTTTAAAGCTTGTTCTTTTAATTTA
Organism: uncultured Pelagibacteraceae bacterium; assembly: GCA_902556505.1. Taxonomy (GTDB): domain Bacteria; phylum Pseudomonadota; class Alphaproteobacteria; order Pelagibacterales; family Pelagibacteraceae; genus Pelagibacter. The sequence goes on along the minus strand of CACDWM010000009.1, from coordinate 12,852 downwards.
ACTTTTAATTCAGCCTCTTTTTGCTTTTCTTTTGCAACTTCAATCTTTTCTAATCGCTCTTTTTCTTGTTTTTCTAATTTTAACCTTCTTGCTTCATCTTTTTTTAGAATTTTATACTGTGAAATTGTGTCTGCTATTTTATCAAAAAATGCTTGGATATATTTTTCAAAACCAAAATTTAATCTAAAATTAAATTCAGGCTTTAAAGAATTTTGAAAATTAACTACTTTTAAAAGAAAATCCGGTTTCTTTGATACAATAGATTTAGATTTTTTTGAAATTTTTTTTGATTGTTTTGTTTTTTTTGATTTTTTCTGTTTTTTATTTTTTTGTTTTCTTCGATTATTAATTTTTTTTACAGATTTATTTTTAATCTTAAATTTATTTAACTTATTAGATATTTTTTTAACTCTTTTTTTGATTTTTCTTTGATTTTTAGAAATACTTTTTTTTAATTTTTTTTTCTTTTTTTTCATTTTAAGAGAGTTAGTTTCTACCAATTATTTATTGATAAATATAGTCTCTTGTAACAGGTGTAGAAGAATAATTCTTTGTTAACTGAAATTGGTATACAACTTGATCACCCCATTTAAATGCCATCTCACAACCAGCAAGATAAAATTCCCACATCCTAAAAAATCTTTCATCGAACATTTCAATAATTTTATCTTTATTTCGAATGCAATTTTCTTTCCAATGTCTTAGTGTATGTGAGTAATGAAGTCTTAAAACCTCAATATCTGCAACAATTAAGCCTGCTTTTTCAATCGGTGTTGTTACTTCACTTAAACTAGGAGTATAACCTCCTGGAAAAATATATTTAGTAATCCATGGATGAGGATCTCTTGGTGGATTCACTGATCCTATAGTATGAATTAATGATACTCCATCATCTTTTAAAAGTTTTTTAACTTGTGAAAAAAATTTTCCATAAAATTTTCTTCCTACATGTTCGAACATTCCAACACTTACTATTCTGTCAAATTTTTCATTAAGCTCTCTATAATCCATCAACTTAAAGTGCAATTGATTTTCTAAATTAAGTTCTTTCGCCCTTTTCTTGCAATAATTAAATTGATTTTCTGAAAGAGTTATTCCTGTAACTTCGCAGTTTGCAGTTTTTGCAATATCTACTGCTAAAGAACCCCATCCACATCCAATATCTAAAACTTTTTGATTTGGCTTTATATTAAGTTTTTTTATTATATGTTGAATTTTATTATTTTGAGCAGTTTCTAATGTATCTGTTTCATTTTTAAAATACGCACATGAATATTGTCTTTTAGGATCCAAAAATAAGTCATAAAGATCATCTGAAATGTCATAGTGATGAGATACATTCATTTTAGATTTTTTTATAAAATTAAAATTAGTCAAATATCTATAAGAACCTCTTAATCTATTAATTAAATAGCTAAAGAAATTTAGATTTCCCCTCCCAAAATTCATTAAAGAAAGATCCAAAAAATCAGTTAGTGTTCCATTTTCAATAGTTATTTCACCATCAGTATAAGCTTCACCAAAATATAAATCAGGATGAAGTAGCAATTTATAATGAAGATTTTTATTTAAAATTTTAACTTTTATAGGGTTTTCACTTTTTGGATTTCCAATAATATAGCTTTTAGAATTAGCGTCGACTAATATAAACCCATCTTTTTTAAAAACATTATTTAAAAATCTAGCTAGCTGCATATCAATTTTTAAAACCTAAAGTATCTAATTTATTAAATAAATTATTTTTTTCTGTCTCATTTAAAATTCTTAATGGTGGTAAAATATATTTATAATTTTGATCATTTTGACTAAAAAAAGTATGCAAACCAGAAATTAGATTATACTTCTCAAATGCAGCTCTAACCTCACACAATTTTTCATTTAAAGTTTGCTGCCTTTTATTTATAAAATTTTCATAAACTTCCCTTGCTAATGTTGCTGTTGCATTCGTAGTTGCTGTTATTATACCTGAGCAACCCAAATCTAAACCTTTTAGTAATTTTGATTCAGATCCAGGCAATAATGAAAAATTTTCTATTTTAATTTTTTCGAATAAATTATATGAGCTATCTTTTACACCAATTATTTGATTTGGAAAACTTTCAACCAATTTATAGACTAAATCTTCACTAAATTTATATCCAGACAATTTTTCAAAATTATACAGTATTATTTTTGCATCAGAAATTACTTTAATTATTTTTGAATAAAAATTAAAAACATCTTGATCATCATATTTATAATAGGCTGGTGGCATTATCAGAAATCTGCTAAATCCTAATGACATAGAAATTTTCATTAAACTAATTGTGTCGGATAAAGAATTTAAACCAGTTCCGATTATAAAATTTTCTTTATGACTGCTAAATGATAAATTATTTATTAAATTGATCTTCTCACTTAATGAAATTAATTGTGACTGTCCTGTGCTTCCAAAAAAAACAACACCATGGCAACCTTCATCAATTATTTTTTCAGCATGAGCTATCGTTTTTTTAATATCTAACCCTAAATCTGAGTCTAAGACTGATAATGTAGCTGCATAAATTCCTTTTATCATAGTCATAATTTATAATTAAATATAAATTAAATTAAAAAAAAAATTTTTAAATAGTTTTATGAAGACGGGTGTTTTTTTAAATTATATCGGTTTGGGAGCAAATCTTTTACATCTGGCATATTGCCATAAAATTGCTAGTTTATACGGACCAATAACCTTAATTTCTCTAGCAAAAAATCTTGATCAAGTTTTAGAAGATGATCAGCTGATAAAAGAGGTGATAACCTTTGATAAAAATAAAAACATCACTGATATTCCAAAAATATCATCAAATCTTAGAAAACTGAATTTAGAATGTATTTTTATTTTTTACCCAAGTGCTAGATTGTATTTGGCTGCAAAATTAGCAGGAATAAAAAAAATATTTTGTTATCCCATATTTAAAAAGAAAAAATTGCATTTAGTAGAAGCAGCAAAAAAATTTACCTGTGATAGTTTAAAACTTGTAGATTGTGACACTGAGACATTAATTCAAATTAGCGAAGAAAAAATTGAAAAAACAAAAAAATTTTTTGATAAAAATAAATTTAATATAGTCATTGGTGCAGGTTCATCAGGACCTGATACAAGATGGGGTGAAAACAATTTTATAAAATTAATTAATCAACTTAATAATAAGGGAGATTTTTATTTTTATATACAAGCGGGTCCAGATCAAAAAATGATTTCTAGGGAAATAATTAACAATATTGATAAAAAAAATTGTATGGATTTAAGTGGTCTATCCGTTGGAGAGGTTCTGCCTTATTTTGCTTTGTGTGATACTTATGTGGGCAATGACTCTTTTATGCACCATGTTACTTCTCAATCTCAAAAACCTGCCATTGTATTATTAATTAATTCTCCAAGAGCATATACAGATTACAGTAAAAATTATCATAGAATAATTCCAGATAATGCTAGTATTGATGATATAGATCATAGTTTCGTTTACTCACCAAATTCAATAAGTGTTGAAAAAGTAATGAATAAAGTTTTAGAAATTAAATTTAAATAGAATTTTTAATTAGAGTATCCTTAGCCTGGTTTACAATTACAGCCAACCTATTGAGTTCTGGATTTTTATCTGGATGAATTTTTTTCATGATTTTTTTATATGAATTCATAATTTGTTCATTTGTATATTTTTTTTTTGGATTTAAATTTAATATTTCACATGCCTCATCTCTAGACATAGATTGTAAATTTTTACTTTCACCAGAAGAATTAAAATTAAACCTTCCAGAATTTTTTAAAACTCTTACTAAACTCCAGAGTCTTAAAATCTGAAATAAAGTTATTCCCGCCTTAGTTTTAATTAAAGGCAGAACTGCCAGTAGAAAAGGAAGTGAAAATATATAACGACCTACAAAAACGGCTAGAATCGCTAAAGCAATTGAGCCAAAAATTATCAATTTTCGAAAAACATTTTTAATTTTTTTTGATTTTGAATTAATAAACCAAGAAAGGAAAAAATAAATTAAAAGAAAAATTATTATTGTGACAAAAAAAATATTCATATATTGAAAGTATATTAATGAAAATACCACAACTTAAAAAAAAATTAGAGATAAAATCTTGTCACAATATTGATTGGGAAGACAATTACAGCTGGATTCACCAAGATAATATTTTGGAAGTCCTAAAAGATAAAAGCAAGTTAGATACTGAGGTCAAAAATTATTTAGAAGATGAAAATGCTTATACAGAACATCATCTTAAAGATACAAAAGGTATCCAAAAAAAATTATTTGACGAGATTAAAGCAAGAATTAAATTAGATGATGAATCTTTGCCCTATAAAGATCACACCTATGAGTATTGGACAAAAACTACAACAAAAGGAAATTATTCCATAAAACTTAGAAAAAAAATTGGTTCAGAAAATATTGAGGAAATATGGAATGGAGATAAAGAAAAAGGAAAGCTTAAAACTGAATATTTTGGGGTTGGAGATTTAGAAGTAAGTAACAATGATAAATATCTAGGATACTCTTTAGATCTTAAAGGATCTGAATATTATACAATTTATTTAAGAGATATAAAAACAAACAAACTTATTTCAAAAGAAATCGCAGAAACGTCAGGGGGAATAACATTTAGCTTGGATGATAAATATATTTTTTATTCTAAACTTGATGAGAATCATAGAGCAAGAACAATATACAGGCACAAAATAGGTGATTTTGAGGGCAAAGATGAATTAATATTTGAGGAGAAAAGCGACGCTTTTACAGTAGGAATTGGAAAAAGCTCAGATGAAAAATATTTTTTTATAAATACTTCCGACCATAATACTTCAGAGCAATATTATTTTGAATCAGATGAATTAAATCCATCTCCAAAACTTATTATCAAAAGAGAAAGAGGTGTTCTGTATTCTGTTAATTCATGGGATGGTAAATTCTATAATCATACAAATAAAAATGCTGAAGACTTTAAAATTGATATTTGTGACAATTTAGAAAATCAAAATTGGAAAACATTTATTCCAGCAAAAGATGAAGTTTTAATAGGTGGATTAACATTCCTTAAAAATTGGATTATTCGTGGTGAAACATCAGATGCACTAGATAAATTATTTGTCAAAAATATTTCTACAAATATAGAAGAAGAATTAATTTTTTCTGATGAAACTGTTTATGTTCCAGGAGTAAGCTTAATTCAAAAAGATAGAAACACTGATGAAGTTCATTTAGGATACTCCTCACCTAAAACTCCTTCTAGAGTATTTAAATATAATTTAGCAACAAAATCTAAAGAACTTGTTAAAGAACAAGAGATCCCATCTGGTCATAATAAAGATGACTATATTGTTGAGAGAATTGAGTTTAAATCTCATGACGGAAGAATGGTTCCATTAACAATTACTAGACACAAAAAAACAAAAATTGATGGGTCTGCAAATGTTTTATTGTATGGATATGGGTCTTATGGAAATTCTATGTCTCCAAGTTTTTCTTCTACAAGATTAAGTCTTATAAATAGAGATATAATTTGGGCTACAGCTCACATTAGAGGTGGTATGGAAAAAGGTATGAAGTGGTGGAAAGAGGGAAAATTAACAAACAAAAAAAATACTTTTGAAGATTATATTTATGCCGCAAAGTATTTGATTGAAAAGAATTATACGTCAAAAGGAAATATTATTGGAATGGGTGGATCAGCTGGAGGATTATTAATGGGAGCTGTAGTCAATCAATCTCCTGAATTGTTTTTAGGAATAATTATGGCTGTTCCTTTTGTAGATTCTTTAACAACAAATCTTGATCATTCTTTACCTTTAACTGTGGGAGAATTTGACGAATTTGGAAATGCAAAAGAGAATAAAGAACACTTCGATTATATTTTTTCATATGCGCCCTACAACAATATTAAAAAAATGGATTATCCACATATTTTTATTACAACAAGTTTAAGTGATAATAGAGTTTTATTTGATGAACCTGCAAAGTTCACAGCAAAACTTAGAGACTATAAAACAGATAATAATTTACTTCTTTTAAAAACCGAAATGAATGCTGGTCATGGTGGAAAATCTGGAAGAGATGGGGCAATAGAAGAAATTGCTATTGACTATGCATTTGCATTAAAGATTTCTAAAAAAATTTAGTACATTTTAAATCTTGAAAAAAACAAATTAATTACCATATAAACCTAGTTAGTCGCCTAATGGGGCTTACAAAAATAAACTTGCTTAACAAAGGAGGATATTATGACAAGTAAGGATCTATCTATATTTAACTCACTTAGACCTTTTTCAATTGGTTTTGATGATATGTTCGACCAATTTGAAAATATGTTGGGAAATGGGAATTTGACAATGCAGTCAAATTATCCACCTTACAACATCCGCAAGACAGGTAAAGACAACTATGCAATTGAAGTAGCATTGGCTGGCTTTAGCAAAAAAGACGTTGAGGTTGAGTTCGAGGACAATTTATTAACAGTTAGAACAAAACAAGTTAATAAGTCTGAGGACAGTGATGTTAATGGAGAAATTATTCATAAAGGTATTTCTCAAAGACAATTTGCAAGATCATTCACTATAGCTGATGATGTAAAAGTTAATGGTGCTGAGCTTAAAGATGGTCTTTTAACAATATCATGTGAAAGAATAATTCCAGAACATAAAAAAAAGAAGCTTATTGAAATTAAATAAGTCTTAAACCTTGCTTGTGGGGAGAAGTCCCCACAGGTATGAGTAAATCTTAAAAACTGATTAATTTATACAAGTTCGTTTTGTATAATTAAAAAACCTCAATGAGCAGATTTTTTTCTAACATCGAATTTAAAAACATCCGTTTGATACAAAACCAACGACTATGTTTTCTGAATTAATCTCAAACCTTCGTTCACAAGGAACTAGGTATTTTTTGCTATTATAAACTAGTTCAAAATTACCTTTAGCATTTTTAAAATCTTCGTCTGGTTTTCCAAGTTCCATTTGAAGTTCACTGGCAGATTTTCCTAAGAATTTACTTAGTTTTTCATTTTCTTTTTCAACAATTGCATCTGTTTTTTCCTTTACAGTTTGGCACCCTGAAAAAAAAATTATGATAATTAATAGGCTTATTGCTGATTTAAATTTTAACATAAGTTCAAATTAACATTTTTTGCTTTAATAAATTATTAACTTTTAAGTTGTATAAATAATTTATTTCTTATTACTTTTAAGTTTAATTATAGTAACAATTGTGTTCTTTATTTGATGGTTCAAGCATATGAATGAAAAAGCCTTAGAAAAGATACTAAATATATTTTTAGAGAAAGTCTTACCTCTTACTGAAAAGGGTGTTGCTAGAGGTAATAAAATATTTGGGGCCGCAATAATTAAAAAGGATGATTTATCGGTTGTAATTGCTGAAACAAATAACGAAATAGAAAATCCGTTGTGGCATGGAGAGATGCATACACTAAAGAAATTTTATGAATTAGATGCAAACACAAGGCCCAATGAGAAAGACTGCATTTTTTTAAGTTCACATGAACCCTGTAGTATGTGCTTAAGTGCAATCACTTTTTCTGGATTTGATAATTTTTATTATTTATTTCCATACGCATCAACAAATGATGATTTTAATATCCCTCATGACCTGAATATACTAAAGGAAGTTTTTAATATTAGTGACGGAAAATATAATAAAGAAAATTTATATTGGAAAAGTCAAAACATAAATTTACTTATTGACAATTTACCTACTTCAGAAAAAGAAAAAGTTTTAAACATATTAGACGAAATTAAAAAAAGATATTTAATTTTATCGAGTCAATATCAGAAAAATAAGGATGAAAATTCTATACCATTAAATTAATTAATGAATACAAACCTTAAAATGTGCATATCTTGCAGTTGAGTCTTATAGTGGTAAAGGAGTGGAAGATGAGCAGGGTGATATTGTTTTTTCAAGGGAAATGAGTTCTATAGCACCTAATATGGGTGGTAAAATACTTTTATGTGATGATTTATCTGATACAGGAATAACTTTCAATAAAAGTATAGATTGGTTAAAAAAATATGAACCGATAAAAGATAAAATAGAAGATATTAAAACTGCCACGTTGTTTAAAAAAAAGAAATCAACATTTGAGCCAGATTTTTGTGCGAAAAAACTTACTGGTAATCCTTGGATCGTGCAGCCCTTCGAAATTTATGAGGAATTAAGAATTGATGAAATTAAAAAAAAACATCAAATATAAAAAAGGCCAGTTAAAAAACTGGCCTTTTAAATTTTTATAAGTTTAAAAGCTTACTTAGGTATATCTCCTTCGACACCTTTAACATAAGTCATCATACCTGCTAGCATACCATCATCTGCAGTTTTCCCTTCTGCAACCATTAAATTTCCTTTTTGGTCATAAATTGGTCCAGTGAAAGAATGAACTTTACCTGATGCTAAATCTGCTTGAAGTTTTTTAACTTTTGCTTGTAGGTCACTAGGCATTTGAGAATCTAAACCAGAGATTACTACCATGCCGTCTCCTATACCATGCCATGTATCTTTTTGACTCCATGTACCATTTGCAACAGCTTTTACTCTATCAACATAATATGGTCCCCAGTTATTCTCAACTGAAGTTAATACAGCCTTTGGTGCAAACTTATCCATATCACTCGCTTGTCCAAAAGCATATACTCCTGCTTTTTCAGCCATTTGAACAATAGCAGTACTATCTGTATGTTGAGCAATTACATCAGCACCTTGGTCAATTAAAGCTTTTGCTGCTTCTGCTTCTTTACCTGGATCGTACCAAGTGAAAGCCCAAACAATTTTAGTTTTAATATTTGGATTAACTTTTTGAGCTGCTAAAGTAAATGAATTGATGCCTCTTATTACTTCAGGTATTGGAAAAGATGCAACATATCCAATCACATTAGATTTAGTCATAGTTCCGGCAATTGTTCCCAAAATAGTTCTACCTTCATAGAATCTAGCTGCGTAAGTTGCAACATTTGGATGCTCTCTTTTATATCCAGTAGCATGTTCAAATTTTACATTTGGAAACTCTTTTGCAACTTTGTTAGTAGGGTTCATATATCCAAAGCTAGTTGTAAAGATAATGTCATGACCAGAATTAGCTAATTGTCTAAGAACCCTTTCAGCATCAGCACTTTCTGGAACACCTTCCACGTATGTTGTTTTAAATCCGGCAGCTTCAACAGCTTTTCTACCTACATCATGCTGATAAGTCCATCCATGGTCACCAGTCGGACCAATATAAACAAATGCTGCTTTTACATCTTTTGCAACTGCAGCTACAGTTAATGTAAATAATAAAACTAAAGAAGAGACGAAAGAACGAATTAAAAATTTATGCATAAATTTATTTCCCCTTTTGATTTTTTTAATTAATTAAACTTAAATTAAATTATCTAAAAAAAAATGATTATTTTAAAATTAATTGTCTTTATGAAAAGATTTCCCCAAGGAACTAGGAGTACTTAGTCTTATTTTTCTACTATCACGAGAAATTACAACTAAAACTATTATTGTTACTATGTAAGGCAAGGCTGTTAAAAATTGAACAGGAATTCTTACTCCGATTGCTTGCATATGAAATTGAATAATGGTCAATCCACCAAAAATCATCGCACCGATTAAAATTTTAATAGGGTTCCACGTTGAGAAAACCACTAGAGCAAGTGCAATCCAGCCCCTACCACCTGTCATATTTTCAATCCACTGCGGAGTATAAATCATTGACAAATACGCCCCTGCAAGACCACACATTGCGCCTCCATAAAGTATACAAGCGTAACGCACAAACCTTACATTTATTCCTTGATTAGAGGCAGACTCAGGCGAGTCTCCTACAGCTCTAACAATTAATCCAGTTTTTGTTTTTTTTAAAAAGTAGCTAGTTATGAAGGGTAGGGCAAAAGCAAAATAAAAAACTATTGAATGACCAAATAATATTGGACTTAAAAGTGGTATTGTGTCTTTTAAACCTTCAAACAAAACAGGAAACTCTTTTCCAGGAATACCCACAAAGTTTTTTCCAATCATCGCAGAAATTCCTATTCCAAAAATAGTGAGAGCTAAACCAGTAGCTACATGATTTGTAATTAATGTTTGAGTAAGAAATGCAAAAATTGTTGAAATTAAAACTCCAGCTAACATTGCACCAAAAACTGCTATAATTAAACTTCCAGTAACCGTCATTAGTGCGAAGCCTGAAATAGCTCCTATGATCATCATTCCTTCAACGCCAAGGTTTAGAACCCCAGATCTTTCAGTAATTAATTCACCACAAGACGCCAAAATCAAAGGAACTGCAGAAGCCATTATAGATGCAATTATTAGTCCAACAAAATTTATATCTACTATCATTTTTTTTGTATCTATAAATTTAAATTTAAAAAAGAGTAAATAGTCAGAAGCAAGAAGAAAAAATAAAATCATTCCTTGAAAAACCTGACCTGTATATTTTGGTATTTGCATAAAGATTTGTGCCGTTTCAGCACCCAGATAAGTTATTGCAACAACTAGAGATGCAAAAATTATTCCCACAGGATGTAAGCGACCTAAAAATGCAACAATAATCGCAGTAAATCCATAATCTGGAGATACTTCTCTATGAAGCTGTCCAATGGGTCCAGTTATTTCTCCTACACCTGCTAGACCTGCACAAGCTCCACTTATTAAAAAAACTAGAATAATCATTTTTTTACCTTTGTAGCCAGCATATTTTGCTGTCTTTAAACTAAAACCTGAAACTTTCATTTGGAAACCCAAATATGTTTTATAAAAAACAAACCAACTAATAACCACTGCAGCTAATGCTAAAAATATTCCTGCGTGAATTCTTAGTCCTTCAAATAATAAAGGAAGTCTTGCAGAGTCACTGAACTGTCTAGTTTCTGGAAAATTAAATCCTTCTGGATTACTCCAAGGACCGACAACAAGATAATCTAAAATTAATTTTGAAACATATACCAACATAAGACTTACTAATATCTCATTAGTATTGAAGTAAGTTTTTAATATTGCAGGTATTGATGCATATATCATACCACCAATTGCGCCAGCTAATATTACCATTGGTAGAATATAGAAACCTTCTTGATCATAAAATAATAATGCAACTCCTCCTGAAACTATAGCCCCAAAAGTTAATTGACCTTCTGCTCCAATATTCCAATTGTTACTTTTAAAACAAAAAGATAAACCAATTGCTATTAAACAAAGTGGTGTGGCTTTTAATAGTAATTCACTAAAACCATATTTATCTGCAATTGGAACTATGAAAAAAAATTTTAGTGCTTCAAATGGTTTAAAACCTAAAATATAAAATATTATACCTCCCGCTATTAATGTGAGAAAAATAGCTAGGACAGGTGTAAAGAAAAAAATAGCTTTTGAAGGTTGATCTCTTTTTACAATTTTAATCAATTTCCTCCTCCCATAAGTATCCCAAGTTTCTCAGAGGTAACATCCTCAGCATTCATTATTTTTGATAATTTTCCTCTATGGATTACTGAAATTTTGTCACTTAATTTTAACAACTCATCAGTGTCTGTTGATATTAATATTATTGATTTATTTTGTTCATTTATTTTAATTAATGTTTCATGAATATAATTTATAGCTCCAACGTCTAAACCCCATGTAGGATTAAAACAAATTAATAAATCTGGAGATGTTATTAATTCTCTTCCAATAATTAATTTTTGTAAATTTCCTCCAGATAAAAATTGGCTTTTTAAATCTATATTATCAGTGTTTACATTAAATTCTGAAATAATTTTTTTTGAATGCTCTTTAATTTTGCTTTCATTTATTAATCCATTATTAAAAAAATTTGAGGATTTAAAATTGTTTAGAGCTACATTTTCAAAAATTGCCATTTGTGGAATAGCAGCTTGTTCAAGCCTATCTTCTGGAGAAAAAGCCATTAAATATTCTCTTCTTTCTTGAGGATTTAAATCCCCAATAAAATTTTTATTAAATTCTATGGAATTCTTATTTGATATAATTTCACCACTTAACACTTGAAATAATTCACTTTGGCCATTTCCTGAAATACCGGCGATTCCTAAACATTCCCCTCGATTTAGAGAAAAATTAATATCAACTAAGTTTGTTTCAAAAGGATCTTCACTTGTAAAATTAAGATTTGTTATTTTAATTAATTGTTCTGACGAAGTATTTTCCTTTTTTTTCTTAATTGTTTTTAAATCCTGACCTACCATTTTGTTAGCAAGAGACTCTATATTTTCATTATTGATTTGGCTTACAGAGACCAATTTTCCTCTTCTCATCACAGCAACTTCATCACAAAGTTGCATAACTTCCTTTAGTTTATGGGTTATATAAATTATTAAAATTCCTTCCTCTGAAAATTTTTTTAATGATAAGAATAATTCACTGGTTTCTTGCTCTGTTAATACCGATGTGGGTTCATCCATAATTAAAACTTTTGGGCTTCTTATTAGGCATCTTATTATTTCTACTTTTTGTTTTTGACCTGCTGATAAATTGAGAACAGGAACATCAAGATCAACTGAAAAATTGTATTTTTTCATGATTGTATCTATTTTTTCTTTTAAATTTTCTCTTTGCTCATCTGAGTCTATTATTAAGTTTTCAAATACAGACAAAGTTTCAAAAAGATTAAAATGCTGGAATACCATTCCAATATCATTTTTTTTTGCATCTGATGGTGAATTAAGTTTTAGAATATTTTTATTTAAATAAATTTTACCTTCATCAGGAATGACTACACCTGAGAGAATTTTAACAAGTGTAGATTTTCCAGCACCATTTTCTCCAAGAAGAGCATAAATTTTACCACTATTAAACTCGAGTGAAACA
>CACDWM010000008.1 GCA_902556505.1 uncultured Pelagibacteraceae bacterium | reverse complement strand
TGGTAAATCTTTATATTCAGAGATTGCTTGGTCTGACAAAAGTCCTACTACAACTTTTCCGTACTTTTTTGCTTTAGTAATTATGTTTATATGACCTGAGTGTAATATATCAGCAGCAAGGGATACGTAAGCAATTTTTTCTTTTCTCATTTTAAATTTTTAATCCTCCCATTAATTTTTCTACACATTCATCAAAACTATTTTTTCTGTATTAATGATCATATCTGCGCCTATAGGCACATAAATGATTTTGTTTTTTTTTCTTTTTTTTCATCTTATATAAATATCTCCTTTGCGATGTTTTTAAAAATATCTGTATCAGTTGAACCATATTGTTGATAATTTTTAACTATCTTAGGTTCTATATAAGTAATTCCGGCTCCATGCTGGCCTCTGATTTTTGGCCTAAAAACGTCTTTGAAAGACAAAAAAGACTCTTTTGAAGCAAAATAACTTGAGGCAATTAAAGGGAATTTCCAAAAAATTTTTTCAATATCAAAAATTTCTTCTGAAGACAAACTCTCAAAAAATTCTTTATCGTTATTTAAGTATAAATTCAAATTTTTATAAATAATTTTAACTGAATCTTGTATCTTAGCTTCCTCTATTAAATTTAACATTATTTCAGCATTCGGTTTACTGATTGAAAGCCATTTAGTGTCAATTCCGAGCATAAATTCACAAACTTTATGATTTAAAAAAGGAAATCTTGCTTCAATCGGTCCTCTATTCATAAATATAATTGAGGCTCTTTTTAACATATTATTATATATATTGTTTATAAAGGCTTTTCGACTTCTCAATTTAATTTGAGCTTCATGACTTGTCTTTAATTCTTTCCAAGCCGTGTATGCACCGAGCAATTCGTCAACTCCGTGACCTCCTATTGTCACTTTAAAACCATCTTTCTCCATCTCTGGGGCTAAATACCAATAAATTGGCAAGGGGTAAAAACTTAGTGCCTTTAATTGTCTCATTTCAAAAGCTTCTACAATGCTAGGCATATCCTGCACAATTTGATCTTCCGTGGCCTCAATAATTTTTAATTTCAAACCTATTTCTTTAAATCCCTCAGTGGCTACCTGGGCAGTTTTAACATCAATTGAATCAAAGTTTTTTACTCTAAAAACATATGAAGTAGGTTGATAATTTACCTCGCTAAAATTAATATTCTTAAGAACGTAATAAGTCGTTAGTACGCTATCAATCCCTCCCGATAACATTGTGCATATAGGAACATCGCCCATTGTTCTATTTTTTGCAGACTCATCAAGAACTTTGTGCAATTCCTCACCTAATTTAAATATATTTTCTGAATTTTTCGAGAAAAAAGGTTCTAAATTATAGCTTGATACAACATTTAACTCATCTTTGGTTATATCATATTCAATAACTTTTCCAGGTTCTAACTCTATTGGATTTTGTAAACTTAAACCATCTATAACTCTTAATGCTTTTAATTCACTTGAAAATATAAATTTCCCTTTTTCATGATAATAATAAAGCGGTATTCTACCAGGCCAGTCTCTTGCTATAAATATTTTATTTAATTTTTTGTCATGAACTGCAATAGAATATAAAGAATCTATTTTTTTATCTCTTAAAAAATTTATACCTGATTTTTCATATAATTTTAATAGAACTTCTGTATCTCCTTGCGTTTTAAATTCAACATTCTCTTTAATTAGTTGATTTTTATAATCAGCAAAATTATAAAATTCACCATTAAAAATTAAAGCAATATTTTTATCATTAGAGTAATAAGGTTGATCGGAATGGCCTGATAATTTTTCTTCATTACCAGAAAATTTTATTGCATGTCTTCTTGCTGCAAAAAAAACTTTATCATCCAGCTCGGTTATTGTAATTCCATCATTACCTCTTTTAATTAAGTTTATTCCTTCTTCAGCCTCCTCTAATCTAATGTTATAACCTCCAAAGATTCCACACATCTTATTTGATACTTTCTATAATTTTTTTTGTTGATTTCTCAATGTCATACTTATCTGTCTCAACAATTAAATCATTTATATTTGATTGATCAAATGGAATATCAACATCTATCACATCTTTTTTTAAACCCTCTAAAGCGGGCTTATATAAATTTTTTTTATCTCTTGATACTCTTTTTTCCATTGAACATTTTAAGTAAACTCGTCTGTAGCCAATCAAACTTTCTTTACATTCAAGTCTATCTTTTTCAAATGGACTGATAACTGATACTATTGAACAAATTTCGAAATTTTGTAACCACTTTACAAGTTTTATATATCTTTTTGTGACCTTGCTTCTAGATATTGCATCGTAACCATACTTATTATCAAAAAAATCTCGGATATGATCCCCATCTATTATAATAAGTTTTGAAACTTGATTTTGAATTTTTTTGTACAATTCCTTAGCAATTGTAGATTTTCCAGAAGCAGATGGACCGATAAGCCAAATTGTAAAGGGTTTGGATATTTTAATTGTCATATCCCCAATTTACTTTGTCTTTCCGTGCTCTTTTTAAAGTAAAAGGTAAATTGTATAAATTGCCAACATCAAATTTCTCTAGGTAATTTAAATTTTGCCCATCAGATATTTTTGCCAAAGATCCTTTACCATAGAAGGAATGTTCAATAAATGATCCAACCCATAAAGCATCACCATCAGAACAATTTGTTTTTATTATTTTACCATTTTTTTTATGATAAAAAATCATATTTCCACCAGTAACCAAATAGTGAGAACAGGCAGAATCTAACAAGTCTAGTTTAATATTTTTTTTTTCTTTTTTATCAACCTTCATGTAGTAGCCATGTAAATCTTGAAATCTTGTTGATGAAACGATGCTTGCTATTGTATAAGACTTATATTTTCTAATAGTCTTAATACTATCTTTGTGTGAAACATATAATTTACCAACTCCATCTTCCTCATGCTTAAGCTCTGAAAATAATCTTGGATCTAAGTTAGCAAAATTACATAATCTCTGGAATTGTTTTTGGGTTAAATTATCTTTATTTTTAAAATAATTCCTCAATTTTACTAATGATATTTTAATATTTTTAGAAATATATTCTAATTCAAATCCTTTGTCTTCTAATGTCTGTAAAAGTAAACTTCTCTTAAAATTTTTATTTTTAGATAACTTTAAAAAATTATTAAATGAATCGTCATTTAATTTTTTTGTAAACAAATCTTCAACATGCGATGTTGTTGTATATGATAGTATTCTACCAGGACCATCTGTTGCTCTAGAATATGTATGTAAACAATATGATGGTTCAAAATAATTATCTCCTACGATCCATTTAGTTTTCGGATCTTTATTAACTTTAAACTTGCACCAATTAGTTTTATTTATTTTTTTTCCAAATCTTGCATAAATGTCATTTGGACCAAGACTTAATGTTATTGCGCTTTCTAAATGTCCATTATTTAATTTAGGTAATTTTTCTTTGGGACAAAGAATATCAATTAAAACTGGTGCAACATAACCGTTTGGAGAAGGCAGTGTATAATAGTTATAAAAATGTATTCCATCTCGTGTAATAGGTCTTTTAGTTTTTTCCAAGTCTTTTTTGGAACTATATAAAAAGGAAGGTGTTTCTGGATTTTTTAAAATATTCGAAACAGGTATAGACAGAACTTCAGCAATTTCACTTGCTGTATACATATCCAAATTTTCAAAATCATCGAGTGATATTTTTCGATTAATTTTATTTGATAACAATTGATTAAGAACATCAATTGTGGTTTTACGAATATTTAACCAGTGGATTAATCTGAATTTATCAACTATTTTAGTCTCATTAGTTATTTTGCTCATTTAATTCTTTATTTAAAGTTTTTTTAAGTGAAGCAATCTAATTGCTGGGCAATCACTTTTGCCTTTGAGACATTAGTTCTCAAAAAAAACATATATCAAATTAATCTATTTGTAAACTAAAATTATTTTTTTTAAAAAAGCTATAAACAAACTTATCTAAAAATTTGGATAAGCGAACCTTCTCTTTCTGTTTTATAAGAGTTTTTATGTCAGTACCATTCAACTCTAAAAGTTTTTTTCCTTTGCAAAGCGGGCAAGATTTTTTTTTGATATATTTATTTATAACTGAAAGGTCACAAGTTTCACAAAACATTGGTTCGTTAAATTTAATTATTTTGATTTTTGTTTTTAATTTTTTAAATATATTTTGGGATTCAAATTTTTTATAGAATGATCTATAACCTGCGTGATCTCTACCAACATAGAAAAATTTAAATTTTAGATTCTCAAAAATCTTTGCTTGAAAAAAAGCCTCATTTGGTCCTGCAAAAAAAGTTGGCAAACTTATAAATAAAATATCCATATCCTTAAAAATTTTATTCTTTTTTAAAAACTTATATGTTTTTATTAAAGTTTGTTCTTTATATTTATTTTTTATACTTATTATCAAAAATACCGTTAATTTTTTCTTTGTTTCTATTATTTTCTTTTGAATAAGATTATGACCTAAATGAGGAATATTTCTTGTTGAAAAAACAGCATCTTTATTCTTAATTTTTTTTAATTTTTTAATTAAATCAAAATTGCTATTTTTAAAATATCTGTGAATTTTTTTTCGATAAACAAACACTTTTCCGCCAAGAGAATAAGGTAAATGGTCTATTTTCTTTGAAAAATTATTTACACCCTGATGCTTTCTACTAGTAGTTTTAAATAAAGAGTTAAGAAAAATATTTTTTTCTATTTTAAATTTCGATTTCAAAACTAAAAAACCAATAATTTCTTTTTTATATTTTAAATCAATAATTTCACCTAATTCCAATTTTTTATATTTTGCTTTAGAGCAAAAAATATTTATTGGAATTGTAAAATTAATGTAGTTGATTTTTTTTTTTGAAAGTATGCTTTTATACTCTTCGTGAGTTACAAAACCTTTCAGTGGATGATATAGACCTAATTGTAAATTAATAGCATTTATGTAATCTGATTTATCTATATTAATAAAATTTCTCATAATAATTTATCTAATCTTACGGAAAATTACTTTTTTCATAAAAAATTAATTCCTAAACTTAACAAAGTTAACTCAATTAATTAAAGAAAGAAAGAAATCTAAATAGAACAAAAAATTAATTAAAAAACAAAATTTTAAATATTTATTTAAACAATTGAGTAGATAAACAAGGAGATAAATTTAACAAATAAAAATAAGAAAAACTATTCGATACTATGATCGTAAAAATTTTAGAAAATTTCTAATAATATAATATCGTCAATAAAAATTTTTTTCAGTGCATAAATCAAGCCGATTGAGCTATTAGTACTGGTCAGCTGCACGCATTACTGCGCTTCCACATCCAGCCTATCAACGTGGTGGTCTACCACGGCTCTATTGGAAGAACTAGTTTTGAGGTGAGTTTCCCGCTTAGATGCTTTCAGCAGTTATCTCGTCCATACTTAGCTACCCGGCACTGCAGCTGGCGCTACAACCGGTCCACCAGTGGTATGTTCAACCCGGTCCTCTCGTACTAGGGTCAACTCCTCTCAATTCTTCTACACGCATAGCAGATAGGGACCGAACTGTCTCACGACGTTCTGAACCCAGCTCACGTACCACTTTAATTGGCGAACAGCCAAACCCTTGGGACCTGCTCCAGCCCCAGGATGTGATGAGCCGACATCGAGGTGCCAAACACTGCCGTCGATATGAGCTCTTGGGCAGTATCAGCCTGTTATCCCCGGCGTACCTTTTATCCGTTGAGCGATGGCCCTTCCACTCAGAACCACCGGATCACTATGACCGACTTTCGTCTCTGCTCGACTTGTCAGTCTCACAGTCAGGCAGGCTTATGCCATTGCACTCTACGAACGATTTCTGACCGTTCTGAGCCTACCTTCGCACGCCTCCGTTACTATTTGGGAGGCGACCGCCCCAGTCAAACTACCCACCATACAATGTCTTGATGCCGGATAACGGCTATCAGTTAGATATCAAGAAAAACAAAAGAGGTATTTCACTGTTGACTCCACAAAAGCTGACGCCTCTGCTTCAATGTCTCCCTCCTATACTAAATATGTTTTTCCTAACACCAATGTAAAGTTGCAGTAAAGGTGCACGGGGTCTTTCCGTCTAACTACGCGAACTCCGCATCTTCACGGAGAATTCAATTTCACTGAGTTGATGTTGGAGACAGCGGAGAAATCGTTACGCCATTCATGCAGGTCGGAACTTACCCGACAAGGAATTTCGCTACCTTAGGACCGTTATAGTTACGGCCGCCGTTTACTGGGGCTTCAGAAGTTAGCTTGCACCAACCGCATTAACCTTCCAGCACCGGGCAGGCGTCAGACCCTATACATCCACTTACGTGTTAGCAGAGCCCTGTGTTTTTGATAAACAGTCGCTTCTCCCTGGCTTGTGCCACCCTCCCATAGTTGCCTACAAGAAGGTCTTCCTTATCCCGAAGTTACGGAAGTATTTTGCCGAGTTCCTTCAACATCATTCTCTCAAGCGCCTAAATATACTCTATTAATCCACCTGTGTCGGTTTAGGGTACGGTCTAATGATGGAGCTATTTCTTGGAACCTTTTCGCGGCAAGCTCAATCCATTAAGAACTTACAACTTACAAGATCCGTCACTACCATCTGGTTAAGGAATATTAACCTTATTTCCATCGACTACGGCTTTCGCCCTCGCCTTAGGTGCCGACTAACTCTGCGCGGATTAACCTTGCGCAGAAACCCTTGGATTTTCGGCGAAGAAGTTTTTCACTTCTTTTATCGTTACTTATGTCAGCATTCGCACTTCTGATACCTCCAGGATCCCTCACGGGTACCCCTTCACAGGCTTACAGAACGTTCCGCTACCAGTTGTAATTTTCGAAAAAATTACAAATCCACAGATTCGGTATATGATTTTAGCCCCGTTACATCTTCGGCGCAGAAACTCTATTAGACCGGTGAGCTGTTACGCTATCTTTAAAGGATGGCTGCTTCTAAGCCAACCTCCCGGCTGTTAAGGAATTTCCACATCCTTTCACACTTAATCATAATTTGGGGACCTTATCTGGTGGTCTGGGCTCTTTCCCTCTCGACCATGGACCTTAGCACCCACAGTCTGTCTGCTGAAGAACAACATTTAGCATTCGGAGTTTTATTAGGTTTGGTAAGAATCTCTTCCCCCTAGCCCATTTAGTGCTCTACCTCTAAATGTCTATTTATTCAACGCACTACCTAAATAGTTTTCGCGGAAAACCAGCTATCTACGAATTTGGTTGGCCTTTCACCCCTTACCACAAGTCATCCAAAGACTTTTCAACGTCAACTGGTTCGGTCCTCCGGTAAGTGTTACCTTACTTTCAACCTGCTCATGGTAAGCTCATTCGTTTTCGGGTCTAATTCATTAAACTAATCGCCCTATTAAGACTTGCTTTCGCTGCGCCTACACCTAGATGGCTTAAGCTTGCTTAATAAATTAAGTCACTGACCCATTATACAAAAGGTACGCCGTCACTCTAAAAAGAGCTTCGACTGATTGTAGGCATGCGGTTTCAGGTTCTATTTCACTCCCCTAATAGGGGTTCTTTTCACCTTTCCCTCACGGTACTAGTTCACTATCGGTCACTGAAGAGTATTTAGGCTTAGAGGGTGGTCCCCCTATATTCGAGCAGGATTTCACGTGTCCCGCTTTACTCAAGAATTTTGTTAAACATTACTCATACGGGACTATCACCCTCTATGGTTAGCATTTCCAAACTATTCAAATTTTTTTAACAAAACTACTGGCCTAGTCCGCGTTCGCTCGCCACTACTAACGGAATCTCATTTGATTTCTTTTCCTCTGGTTACTTAGATGTTTCAGTTCTCCAGGTTGTCTCTTTAAACCTATGTATTCAGTTTAAAGTACCACATAAAGTGGTGGGTTTCCCCATTCGGAAATTTTCGGATCAAAACTTACATACAGCTCCCCGAAACTTATCGCAGTATATCACGTCCTTCATCGGCTTTCAGTGCCAAGGCATCCACTACACGCCCTTAAACGCTTGATTTATGCACAGAAAAAAATTCTGTGTTGAATCAAATTTTTATTTTTGAACATTAGCTAATAACATTACTAATGTTCGGATATAGATATTGATATTAATTATTATTTATTTACGATTTTTATAACTAAGTGTTTTGGTGGAGGATAGCGGGATCGAACCGCTGACCTCCTGAATGCAAATCAGGCGCTCTCCCAGCTGAGCTAATCCCCCATGATCTTTAATTGGTGGGCCGAGAAAGACTCGAACTTTCGACCCCACCCTTATCAAGGGTGTGCTCTAACCAACTGAGCTACCGGCCCCCATGCAAGAGAAACACTACTTTAAGAAGAGAAATGAGGACGGTCAACATTACCTGTAAATTATTTAGAATGAAATTTAAGTTTCATTCATCCTTAGAAAGGAGGTAATCCAGCCGCAGGTTCCCCTACGGCTACCTTGTTACGACTTCACCCCAGTCGCTGACTATACCGTGGTCAAGGGTTTGAAACCTTGCCTTAAGGTAGAACCAACTCCCATGGTGTGACGGGCGGTGTGTACAAGACCCGGGAACGCATTCACCGTGGCACGCTGATCCACGATTACTAGTAATTCCAGCTTCATGCACTCGAGTTGCAGAGTGCAATCCGAACTGAGGTATCTTTTAAGGATTTGCTTAACCTCGCGGTTTTGCTTCCTGTTGTAGATACCATTGTAGCACGTGTGTAGCCCAACACGTAAGGGCCATGAGGACTTGACGTCATCCCCACCTTCCTCCAGCTTATCACTGGCAGTTCTTTCAGAGTGCCCAACTAAATGATGGCAACTAAAAGTGAGGGTTGCGCTCGTTGCGGGACTTAACCCAACATCTCACGACACGAGCTGACGACAGCCATGCAGCACCTGTGTTTCGTCCGGCCGAACCGAAAACTTTAATCTCTTAAAGTCGCGACGAACATGTCAAGTGTTGGTAAGGTTCTGCGCGTATCTTCGAATTAAACCACATGCTCCACTACTTGTGCGGGTCCCCGTCAATTCATTTGAGTTTTAACCTTGCGGTCGTACTCCCCAGGCGGTGTGTTTATCGCTTTCGCTGCGACACTGAAAATAAATTTCCAACGTCTAACACACATCGTTTACGGCATGGACTACGAGGGTATCTAATCCTCTTCGCTACCCATGCTTTCGTTCCTCAGCGTCAGTAGTGATCCAGAAAGCTGCCTTCGCAATTGGTATTCTTTCTAATATCTACGAATTTCACCTCTACACTAGAAATTCTGCTTTCCTCTATCACACTCTAGCTGAAAAGTTTTGATGGCAGTTCCAGAGTTAAGCTCTGGGATTTCACCACCAACTTTTTCAACCACCTACGAACTCTTTAAGCCCAGTAATTCCGAACTACGCTAGGTCCCTTCGTATTACCGCGGCTGCTGGCACGAAGTTAGCCGGACCTTCTTATTCGGGTACAGTCATTTTCTTCCCCGACGAAAGAGCTTTACAACCCAAAGGCCTTCTTCACTCACGCGGCATCGCTGCATCAGAGTTTCCTCCATTGTGCAAGATTCCCCACTGCTGCCTCCCGTAGGAGTTTGGGCCGTGTCTCAGTCCCAATGTGGCTGATCATCCTCTCAAATCAGCTATTGATCACAGTCTTGGTAGGCCATTACCCCACCAACAAACTAATCAAGTGCAGGCTCATCCAATGGTGCATAAAGCTTTCTCCGTAAAGACTTATCCGGTATTAGCACAAGTTTCCTCGTGTTATTCCAGGCCAAAGGGCAGATACCTACATGTTACTCACCCGTCTGCCACTAAGTATTGCTACTTCGTTCGACTTGCATGTGTTAGGCGTGCCGCCAGCGTACGTTCTGAGCCATGATCAAACTCTCAAGTTTAAAAACGGCGCACACTAGCTTCCATATAAATTCTAAGAATAAAATTTATATGATGTTGAAGTGTGTACGACAAATTTTTGGTAACCTTAACCGTCCACACTTCTCTTCTTAAATTTTTACTTTTTAAATAGCTAATTGAGCAAAAAAGCCCAATAATACTCACTAATTTATTGTGTAAACAATAATTTTATTGAGAAAGTTCAGTGCTTATAGGCTAAAATTTTAGGAAATCAAGCATTTAAGGATAAAAAAAATCACAAAAAACAACAATTTTAAAGGGTTTTTTTTGATTTTTGCGTCCCTCTAAACTAATAATTGAAAGACTTTCAAATACAATGTTTAAAAAATTGAAACTAAAATTCAAAAAAAATTTTGAAATTTTTGCATTAATTCTTTTAATCTTTCTTACAGTTATTTCTACAAATTATTTTAATCATAAAAAAAATAGTAAAAAAGAAACTTATATTAATTTTATTGATAATATTTATTTTAAAAAAACCTTAAAAAGAATCGTAGACAATCTAGAGCCAAAATATAAAAAAATAAAACACAAAATTAGTTCTGGTGAAACTTTTGATAAAATTTTAGAAAGTTATTTAATAGAAAAAAAAGAAATTATCAAAATCAAAAGCTCTCTTAAAAATTTAGTAAATCTAAATAAACTAGATACTAAACAAATTATAGAATTTAGTTTAGATAAAACAAATAATAAAATTACTGAATTTACCTATCAAAATTCAAATACTCAAAAAATAGTTTTAAAAAGAAATATTAAGAATGACTTATTTAGTGAAGAAATAATACCTATAAAATTAGAAAAAAAAATAATTTACACTGAAAATATTATAATGCAGAGTTTATATAAAGCAGCCACAGATCAAAAAATTCCAGCAAATACAATAATTGAATTTGCAAGGATATATGGTTTCCAAGTTGACTTTCAAAGAGATATTAGGAAACAAGATAAATTTCAAATCATGTATGAAATTTTTTTAAACGAAAAAAAAGAAATTATAGAAACTGGAGAAATTCTTTATGCAAACCTAAAGCTTAGTGGACAAGATAATAACCTTTATTATTTTGATAAAGAGGGAAGTGAAGGTCACTATGATGAAAATGGAAAAAGTGTAAAAAAGGCATTAATGAAGACTCCAATAAATGGTGCGAGACTTTCTTCTCCCTTTGGCATGCGAAAACATCCAATTGATGGTTTTAACAAAATGCACAGAGGCACTGACTTTGCAGCTCCTATGGGTACACCCATAATGGCCTCTGGCGACGGTGTAATAAAAAAAGCTGGCTGGTGTGGAGGTGGAGGTAACTGTGTTAAAATTAAACATAATTCCACATATCAAACAGTGTATGCTCATATGTCAAAGTTTGCTAGAGGAATAAAAAATGGTGTGAGAGTTAAACAAGGTCAGACCATCGGGTATGTTGGTTCAACAGGTAAATCAACAGGTCCTCATCTTCATTATGAAGTAATTGTAAATGGAAAAAAAGTTAATTCTCAAAAATTAAAGCTACCATCTGGAAAAATATTAAAAGGTAAAGAGAGAAAACTTTTTGAAACAAAAAAAATTAAATTGAATGTTCTTAAGTCAGAAAAAATTATAGGAATAAACTAATTAATTTCTGCTTGTGGTTTAACGCTTTTTTCAATTTCAGTTTCATCATTAGATGACACCACTAAGCTTTTTTGAGAATTTTGATCTAAGTTTTCAATATTCTCCTCATTCATTTCAGGGTTATTTTCAGATTTGTTTTCTGATATTTTTTCTCTTCTAAAGTTTTCTCTTTCATTCATTATTCTTGTAAAGTGATCTGCGTGCTGCAAATAATTCTCGGATAAAATTTTGTCACCATTTGATAAGGCTTCTCTAGCTAAATCGTTGTATTTTTCAATTAATTTGGGTGCATTGTGGTTATTCCTTCCGGGAGATTTTCTTTTAAAATTTTCATTGCTTGAAAAATTAGAACCAAATTTTGAATTATCTCCATTTGATTTAAAATTTCTTGTGCTTCTTCTAAAATTGCTTCTTCTATTATTATTATTATTTCTAAATGTTACCATGATTTAAATTAATTATATTTTTGTACTAACTATACACCTATCATTATCACCAAGGTCTTTTTGAGCACTATTTATATAAAAACCTTCTCTTTTCAATAAATTAATAACTTTATTTTTTTGATCAAAGCCTATCTCTAAAATAAATTTACCTTTCTTTTTTATCAGTTCAGAAGATTTTTTAATTACTTTTCTGATTTCTGATAAACCATCTAATCCACCGTTTAATGCTATTCTTGGCTCAAACTCAGCAACATCTCTTTCCAAATATTTTAATTTATTAGTTTTAATATAAGGAGGATTAGAAACAATTAAATCATATTTACCTAAATTGAATTTGTCAACATCTGATTTATATAACTTTAATCTTGAACTAACTTTAAGTTTAGTTGCATTAATATTACTTATATTTAGGCATTTTCTACTTATATCTATTCCAGTTCCATAAAAATTTTTTCTCTCTTTTAGAATTGATAAAAGAATGCATCCAGAACCAATACCTATATCCAAAATATTAATTATGTTCTTTTGTTTTGTTAGTTTTAAAATATTTTCAACAATTAACTCTGTATCAGGTCTTGGTATTAATGTATCATTAGTAACAAAAAAATCTGAATTCCAAAAAAACTTTTGATTTGTCAGATAAGCAACTGGATTTCCTAAAGATCTTTGTTTAATTAAATTATAAAAATTATTTAGATTATTTCTTTTTAGAACTCTATTAGGATTTAATAAAATATAGTTTCTATCTTTATTAATTGTTTTTGCCATTAAAATTTCTGAGTCTAATTGTGGATTAGATATAAATTTACTCCTTAAAATTTTTGAACCCTGATTTATAGCTAAATTAATATTCATATATTATTTTAAGTTACTAAGGCTTTCTTCCTGGGCTTGTAAAGTAAGCGACTCGATCATTTCATCAAATACTTCTCCTTCTAAAAATTCATCTAATTTGTGAAGTGTTAAATTTATTCTATGATCTGTTACTCTTCCCTGGGGAAAATTATAAGTTCTTATTCTCTCTGATCTATCTCCTGTTCCAATTTTAGTTTTACGATCTTTGGATCTCTCTTGATCTATTCTTGTTCTTTCAAGTTCATAAAGGCGAGCTCTTAAAATTTTCATTCCTTTCGCTTTATTCTTATGTTGTGATTTTTCGTCCTGTTGCGATACAGATAATCCTGTTGGAATGTGAGTAATTCTAACGGCACTATCTGTTGTGTTTACAGATTGACCACCTGGGCCCCCTGCTCTAAAGACATCAATTCTCAAGTCGGAATCATTTATTTTCAAATCAACTTCTTCTGCTTCAGGCAAAACTGCAACAGTAGCAGCAGATGTATGCACTCTGCCTTGTGTTTCTGTATCTGGAACCCTTTGTACTCTATGAACTCCACTTTCGTATTTTAATGTAGAATAAATATTTCTTCCTTTAATAGAAGCTATAACTTCTTTTAAACCTCCAGCATCACTTCTTGATATTGATATTAATTCTAAGGTCCATTTTTTTTTATGACTAACTTTTTCATACATTTTAAATAAATCAGAAGCAAATAAACTTGCTTCTAAACCACCAGTTCCTGCTCTAATTTCAATAATCGCATTTTTTTTATCCGCTTCATCTTTTGGTAATAAAAATAATTTTAGTTTTTTTTCATTAATTTCATGTTGTAAATTTAAATCAGTTAATTCTGCCTCAGCCATTTTTTTTAATTCATCATCTGATGTTTGATCATTTAAAATTTTCTCCAATTCCTTTTTATCGTTCTCAAAAGAGATATGTTTTTTTGCAACATCTATAATTTCGTTAATATCTGAATATTCTTTAGATTTTTCTGCAAACAACTTTTTTTCTATTTCCCCTGAGGAAAGCTCTTTTTCTAAAGCTGAATGTTTTTCAATTAGCTCTTCAATTGTTTTTGATGGGATCATTTTTTTTATTTATTTTCAATTTCTGCTGCCTTTTTTTCAACTTCTGAAATTACTTTATTTATAATCTCGCTAGTTAAAACTTTTTCGCTTTGAATACCCGATAGATAAAGCATGTTATTTCCTTTTCCACCGCCAGTTATGCCAATATCAGTTGAGGCAGCCTCGCCTGGGCCATTCACAACACAGCCTATAATTGACAGTGTTAATGGGGTTTTTATATGGGATAATTTTTCCTCTAGTATTTTTACTGTATCAATCACTTGGAAAGCTTGCCTTGCACATGATGGGCAAGATATAATTTTTACTCCTCTGTTTCTTAATCCCAACGACTTTAAAATTTCATTTCCAATTTTTACTTCTTTTACAGGGTCATCAGATAAAGATACTCTTATGGTATCACCAATACCATCCAAGAGTAGTGATCCAAGACCTATAGAAGACTTAACACTGCCAGTAACAAAGCCTCCTGCTTCTGTTATTCCTAAGTGTAATGGGTAATTCATAGCCTTAGAAAGTTGTCTGTAAGCTGCAATTGATAAAAATACATCTGAAGATTTAACACTTACTTTAAAATTAAAAAAATCTTCATCCTCTAAAATTTTTATATTTCTCAAAGCGCTTTCTACTAATGCCTCTGGACACGGTTCTTTATATTTTTCAAGAATATCTCTTTCTAAAGATCCAGCGTTAACACCTATTCTAATTGAACAATCATTATCTTTTGCGGCTTTTAAAACATCATGAATTTTTTTTTTATCTCCAATATTTCCTGGATTTATTCTTAAACACTTTGCGCCATTCTCTGCAGCTTCAATAGCTCTTTTATAATGAAAATGAATATCAGCAATTATAGGGATTTGAACGTTTTTAGTAATTTCTTTTAAAGCTTTTGAAGAGTCTTCATCAGGACAAGACACTCTTACAATATCAGCACCTTCCTCATGAATTTCTTGAATTTGTTTTATTGTAGCTGACACATCAGTTGTCAATGTATTAGTCATGGATTGAACTGAAATTGGATTATCTCCTCCAACTTTTACATCACCTACATTAATTACTTTAGTTTTTTTTCTATCAATATTTCTAAAAGGCCTAAGGCTCATAAAATTAGTCTAATTTAAATTCTTTATGTAAGACCGCTATAGCTTTTTTAACATTCTTAGAGGAAATAAGTACAGAAATTTTTATTTCAGAGGTAGATATAACAAGAATATTTATTTTTTTTAAAGCCAATGCTTGAAACATCCTATAAGTTATTCCAGGTGTAGTTATCATTCCTACTCCAATAATAGAAACTTTTGATAAATCTTTATCAAATGACAATTTTTTATATGATATTGACTTATTTCTTTTTATTAATCTCTCAGTTTTTTTCAAATCCTCAGACTTAATTGTAAATGTTAAATCTGTTTCTTTTCCATTTTGAGAGATATTTTGAACAACCATATCAACATTAATTAAATTCTTGGATAATGGTCTAAAAATTGATGCCGCTACTCCAGGTCTGTCCTTAACTCCTACAATTGTAATTTTAGCATCATTTTTTGTTGAGGAAATTCCAGTTATAATTTGATTGCTAAAAGTCTTTTTTGAACCTGTTATTAAAGTTCCACTTTTTGAAACAAAAGAGGATTTAACTTTAATATCAATTTTATTTAACTTTGCGTCCTGAACTGAAGTAGGCTGCATTACTTTTGAACCAAGAGATGCCATCTCTAACATTTCATCATAAAAGATTTTTTTTATTTTTTTTGCTTTTTTATATTGCCTTGGGTCTGTAGTATAAACCCCATCTACATCAGTATATATTATGCACTCATCTGCTTTAATAAATTTTGCAAGCATAATTGCTGTTGCATCAGATCCACTTCTTCCTATAGTAGTAATTCTAAAATCATTACTAATACCTTGAAAACCAGTGATTATGGGAATACCGCCTGAATTAATATATTTATTGAGTTCTTTAATGCCTAAAGAGCTAATTCTTGCACTTGAATGAGGACCATCTGTTAAAATAGGTAATTGCCATGATGTCCAAGATCTTGATTTAAACCCATTATGTTTTAATCTTCCTGCAATAAGTGCACATGAAACTTGTTCTCCAGTTGAGACTAGTGCATCATATTCTGCTCTATCAAAATTACTACTAATCAGTTTAGATTTATTTACCAATTCATTTGTCACACCACTCATTGCTGATGAAACAACTACTATCTTATTTTTTTTCTTTTTGTAAAAAGCAATAATTTTACATACTTTTTTTATTCTATCTATGCTTCCTACAGATGTACCACCAAATTTTAATACGACCGTTTTCATGCTAGCTTTAATTAATAATATTTAATAAATAATGGATAAAATACATCTAAATTATTATGTCAACTATTTATCACAATGACTAGCATAAATAAAAAAGAAATAGATAAATTTTCTAAAATAGCTGATGAATGGTGGGATCCAGAAGGTAAATTCAAACCACTTCATAAATTCAATCCAATAAGAATAAAATATATTAAGGAAAATATTATTAATAATTTCAAATTAAAAAATAAATCCAAACCATTATCAGGAATAAAAATTTTAGATATTGGATGTGGTGGAGGATTGCTATCAGAACCAATGTCAAGAATGGGTGCTAATGTAACAGGTATTGATGCATCTGATAAAAATATTAAAATTGCAAAACTTCATTCAAAAAAAAATAAGCTAAAAATTAATTATTTATGTTCATCACCAGAAAAACTTAAAACTGAAAAAAAATTTGATGTCATTTTAAATATGGAAATTGTTGAACACGTGGAAGATGTAGATTTTTTTCTAAAGTCATGCTCAAAACTTTTGAAAAAAAATGGACTAATGTTTGTTGCAACAATAAATAAAACTTTGAAATCTTATGTTTTTGCGATTGTTGGAGCAGAGTATATTTTGAGGTGGCTACCAATTGGAACACACGAATGGGAAAAATTTGTTAAACCTGAGGATCTTAAAAAAATTTTAATGAAGTATAATTTATCTCAAAATAAATTAGAGGGAATGAATTTTAATATAATTAAGGATGAATGGACTATTTCTAGAGATTTATCTGTAAATTATATAGCAAAGTTTATTAAAAATTAATTTTCTTTTTCATCTATCCAAGGAATCATCTGAGCATCTATACCTTCTTCTTTTAATTCTTTTAAATCTTCCTTTGATGCACTACCGTAAATACCCTTTGATTTTTTTTTACTATTATAATGAATTGATCTTGCCTCATAAGCAAAATTATCACCTACATATTTGAAATTATCTTTAATAAATTTTTGATAATCTTTTATAGTTTTTTTTACTTTATTATATTTCTCTAAATTTATTTTTTCATCATTTTTAAAGTTTTGACTAATTAGTTGAGGTGCCATAATAGATTTTTCAACTTTAACTGAATTGCACTTATGACAGTTCAAAAGTTTTTTCTTTTTTAATCTTTCATATTCATTAGAAGATGCAAACCAACTATCAAATTTTAAATCACATTTTTTACAAAGAAGTTTATATTTAATCATGTTTATTATTTAATAATACAATTTGTATTTTCAATAAGCTAACTTCTATAATCTGCATTAATTTCAATATATTTTTTCGTTAAGTCCATCGTATAAGCAGTAAAGTTTTTCTTTCCTGTAAAAGTTTCAATATTTATTTCAATATTTTCTCTTTTCATATAATTTGCTGCTTGTTTTTCATCATAACTTTTATCTAATTTTCCACCTTCCACAATTGTTATAGATCCAAACTTTATTGATAATTTATTTAGATTAATTTTAGGTCCTGCTTTACCAATTGCCATTATAACTCGTCCCCAATTTGGATCTTCTCCTGCAATTGCGGTTTTTACTAATGGAGAATTTGCAACTGATAAAGCAATTTTTTTTGCATCTATCTCATTTTTACACTTACTAACATTTATTGTAATAAATTTTGACGCTCCTTCTCCATCTGAAACAACCCTTTTAGCTAAATTCAAAAGAACATTATTTAAAGCGTTGTCAAAATTTTTTATTTTATTTTCATTTATACTTTTGACTTGATAATTTTTAACTTCATTAGTTGCAAAAATAGTTGCCATGTCATTCGTACTAGTATCCCCGTCACAAGAAATAGCATTAAATGTATCGGTTATATTTTTTTTTAATAACTTTCCTAAAATATCATTAGATAAAGTTGCATCAGTAAATAAATATGCAAGTGTCGTAGCCATATTTGGATGTATCATTCCCGATCCTTTGGCTATTCCATATATTTTTACTTTTTCACTTCCAATATGACATTCCTCCATAGCTAATTTTGGCTTAGTATCTGTAGTCATGATTGCAAGTGCTGCCTTCATCCAAATAAATTTATTTTGGGTATAACGAATTTTTTTTATTAAAGCTGGAATATTGTTGGAAATTTTTTCATATGGAAAAATTTCTCCAATTGTACCAGTGCAACCAAAAATTATATTTTTTGAAGAAATTTTTTTAGGATTATCCTCATCTTCATTTTGTTTTTTATTTAGTTGTTTAGCTGTTAAATCAGCTATTTTTTTTAAACTTTCATATCCTTGTTTTCCAGTGAAAGCATTGGCGTTTCTTGTATTTACAATGAGAGAATATATTTTTTTTGGTCTTTGGTTTAAATTCCATTTTATATTTTCAGATACTATTTTTGATTGGGTATAAACAGAAGCGTAATTAGCACCTTCTCTAAAATAGAACATTGTTAAATCATCTCTGATATCTTTATATAAATTTGCTGAAACAACCGAAATTGAAAGACCGTCTAAATGATCAAGGTCTTGAAAATCAATCATTTTAGTATTTTTTGATTGAGATGATAAAAAATTTGTTAAATTAATTCCCATATTGTTTAAATTATTTATTTAATACATATATTAAACAATATAAGTAAAGAATAAATCAAATAGTCATGTTTAACCCATTAAATTTAATAACAAAATTTATCAAATCTAGTAATCAAAAAGAGCTAGATAAAATTGGTAAAATTGTTGAAAAAATAAACTCTCACGATGAAAATTTTAAAAAATTAAGTGACGCCGACTTTCCAAAAAAAACTGAAGAATTTAAAAATCAAATTAAAAATGGAAAACCTTTAGACGAATTACTTCCAGAAGCTTTTGCTCTAGTAAGAGAAGCTGCCAAAAGAACACGAAATGAAAAACACTTTAACGTACAGTTGATAGGAGGTGTAGCTTTGCATCAGGGCAAAATTGCTGAAATGAGAACTGGAGAAGGAAAAACTTTAACCATAACACTTGCTGCTTATTTAAATGCATTAAGCGGCAAAGGTGTTCATATAGTTACTGTAAATGATTATCTTGCAAAAAGA
The DNA here is from genome assembly GCA_902556505.1 of uncultured Pelagibacteraceae bacterium. Classification (GTDB taxonomy): domain Bacteria; phylum Pseudomonadota; class Alphaproteobacteria; order Pelagibacterales; family Pelagibacteraceae; genus Pelagibacter. The sequence continues at coordinate 25,684 of CACDWM010000008.1, read as the reverse complement.
GACTCGATAGAAATGGGTCAAATTTATAATTTTCTAGGTCTCTCATCAGGATTTATTAACAACTACCAAGATGATGCTGAACGAAAAAAAAACTATAATTGTGATATTACCTATGCAACTAACAGTGAATTGGGCTTTGATTATTTAAGAGATAATATGAAATTTTCTGATGAACAAATGGTTCAGAGAGATCATAATTTTTCAATAGTTGATGAAATAGACTCTTGTTTGATAGACGAAGCAAGAACACCTTTGATAATTTCTGGAGCAGCTGAAGATAAAACTGCTCAATATTTAGCAATAGATAAACTAATTAGAATATTAAATAATAAAGACTTTGAAATAGATGAAAAAGAAAAGAGCATTTTATTGACAAATGAAGGAATTAATAACGTTGAAAAACTTTTTTCTAACGCTGGCATTTTAAAAAATAATAATTTTTATGACCCAGAAAATTTACATTTAGTTCACCACGTTAATCAAGCTTTACGAGCAAATCATTTATTTGAAAAAGGTAGAGACTATATAGTTAAAGATGGAAATCTTAAAATTATTGATGAGCTCACTGGAAGAATTTTAGAAGGTAGACGTTTTGGAGATGGTTTACATCAGGCATTAGAGGCTAAGGAAAAAATTAAAGTACAAGCTGAAAATCAAACCTTAGCATCAATAACCTATCAAAATTATTTTAAACTTTATAAAAAAATATCTGGTTGTACTGGTACAGCTGCAACAGAGTCAGAAGAATTTTTTGAAATTTATAATCTTCCAGTTGTTGTTATCCCTACAAATAAAGAAATGATTAGAAAAGATTTTAATGATTTAATTTTTAGAACAGAAAAAGAAAAGAATGATGCAATTATAAATAAAATAATTGAGAAAAACAAATTGGGTCAACCTATTTTAGTATTCACCTCAAGCATTAATAAATCTGAAGTATATTCAAATTTATTAAATCAAAAAAATATTAAACACGTAGTATTGAATGCAAAAAATCATGAAAATGAAGCTGAGATAATTGCAAATGCAGGAAAAGAAAATTCATTAATTATTACAACAAGTATTTCTGGAAGGGGAGTTGATATTCAACTTGGTGGTAAAAAAGGTTCTATTCCAGAAGAACAACTTAAAATAAATAAAGATAAAATTAAATCCATAGGAGGTTTATTTGTAATTGGTACAGAAAGAATGGAGTCTAGAAGGGTGGATAACCAGGCTAGAGGTAGATCTGGAAGACAAGGAGATGAAGGTAGTTCTGTATTTTATGTTAGTCTGGAAGATGATTTAATGAGAATTTTTGGATCAGAGTCTATGAATAACATGCTCGAAAAACTTGGACTTAAAGACGGTGAAAGTATTGATCATCCCTGGATTAACAAAGCATTAGAGCGAGCTCAACAGAAAGTAGAAGCAAGAAATTTTGATATAAGAAAAACACTAATTAAATTTGATAACGTTCTTAATGATCAAAGGCATGTGGTATTTTCACAAAGAAAAAATGCGATGAATAGTGAAAATATCTTTGATTATTCAGATGAATTTTTAAAAGAAATAGCTGATGATTTAATTAAGTTAAAAATTTCAAATTTATCCAATCCTAAAAGTAATGAATTTAATAATAAAGCTAAGCAAATAATTGGAAAAAGCTTTGAAGAAACTGAATTTAAGGATTTAATTGAGTCAAAAGATAAAGATTTTAGAGAAAAGATTTTTAATAAATTTCAAGAAACTAGAAACGAACGGATTAAACTTCTAGGTGAAGATCATGCAAAAGAAATTGAAAAAAGAATTTTTCTTCAATCAATTGATTTAAACTGGAAATCACACATTCAATATTTGGAGCAATTAAGACAAGTTATAGGGTTAAGATCTTATGGTCAAAGAGATCCATTAGTTGAATATAAAAAAGAAGCATTTGAATTATTTTCAAATCTTTTAGAAAAATTAAAATTAGATTATGTAACTATTTTAATGAACTTAAAGGTAGTAATGGAGCAGAATAACGAAGAAAAAAATTCTAAGAAAATAAATCCATCTGATAATCCAAAGTGTTTATTGTTAATAAAAAAAAATCAAAAAATTTCTAGAAACGATAGATGTGAGGCTACAGGAAAAAAATTTAAAAACTGTTGCGGAGCTTTATAGAATTTAAATTAGTAAAAAGATTGAAGAAACTAAAATTAATCCACCAATAATCGCTAATAATATTTTTTTTGATTTAAAAATTTGATCTAAATTATTTTTCTTAATTGTTAATGTACTTAGATCGTCAGTACTAGTCATAAAACCATCATTCCTTCCAATTTTTAGAAATTTATTTTTTCTCTCAGTTATTATTTCTTCTGAGGATAATTCATCAAAATAATTTAAATTTTTTGTTAAAGTTTGTCTAACATTGTTTAATATTATATCTCTATCTCTGTGGGCACCACCTAATGGTTCGTCAATTATTTCATCAATAACTTTTAACTTAAGTAAATCTTTAGCTGAAAGCTTCATAGCTTTCGCAGCATCAAGCATTTTTTTTGGATCTCTCCATAGAATAGTCGCACATCCCTCAGGGGATATTACTGAATAAATTGCATTTTCTAACATAAGGACTTTATTTGATGAAGCTAATGCAATTGCTCCACCAGAACCACCCTCACCTATAATTATTGCAATTGTTGGAACTTTAAGCTCCATACAGCATTCAATTGATTTTGCAATTGCTTCGGCTTGTCCTCTCTCTTCTGCTCCTACTCCTGGATATGCTCCTGGAGTATCAATAAAAGAGATTATAGGAATGTTAAATTTGTTTGCTAAGTTCATTAATCTTATAGTTTTTCTATAACCCTCTGGTCTCATCATTCCAAAATTTCTCTCAATCCTACTATCTAAATCTTCTCCTTTTTCTTGACCTATAACTAAAACAGATTTTCCATTAAACTTTGCAAATCCAGTTAATACTGATTTATCCTCTCCATAATATCTATCTCCAGATAATGAAATGAAATCTTTAAACAAATTATCAATAAAAAATTTTGCTTTAGGCCTATCTTCATGACGAGCAACCATAGTAGTCTGCCAAGGATCTAAATTAGAATAAATATTTTTTAATTTTTCATCTATTTCTGTTTGAGTGCTTGAAATTTTTTGAGTATCGACTTCTGTTAATCCCTCTTGATTGTAAGGATCTTTCAATTTTTCTAGTTCGTTTTCTAGATCTTTAATTTCTGTTTCAAAATTTAGATAATTTTTCATTTTTTATTTATAGCGGATGGTTAAAATACAAAAAAGGCAATAAAATGATATCAAATAAGGTGTAATTCTTATTAATTGACTTAAATCATTTAACAGATACAAATTCATTATCGGGAGAGACTATTTATAGCGCCGAAGGAGCAACCACCCCGGAAACTCTCAGGCAAAAGGACCGATTAAAGCATAACACTCTGGAAAGAGATTGATTTCCGCCGAAGGAGTAAAGCTCTCAGGCAAAAATACAGATGGGGTACGAATTAAGTGCTATGCAAGAAAAATACATCAAAATTAATAATCTACAAGTATCTGAAAAGCTATCAAACTTTGTAAATGATGAATTATTAAAAAATACGAATGTATCTTCAGAAAATTTTTGGTCAGGTCTAGAAAAAACACTCGATGAACTTGCGCCAAAAAATAAAGAATTAATTAAATTTAGGGAAGATTTACAGAAGAAAATAGATGATTGGCATATCAAAAATAAAGGTAAAGAATTTAATTTAGATGAGTACAAAAAATTTTTATTAGAAATTGGTTATTTAAAAAATGAAGGACCTGATTTTAAAATAAAAACTGAAAATGTTGATGAAGAAATTGCAAGTATAGCTGGGCCTCAGTTAGTTGTGCCTGTTATGAATGCGAGGTATGCATTAAATGCTGCGAATGCAAGATGGATGAGTTTATATGATAGTCTTTATGGTACAGATGTAATTGAACAATCTGAAGATAGCGTGTCTGAAAGATATGATCCTTTAAGAGGTGAAATGGTTATAAAATATGGAAGGGATTTTTTAGATAAGTACTTTCCTTTAGCTGGACTAAGCTGGAATAAAATTACAAGCTTTGCTGTAAAATATGGAAAATTAAAAGTTTTGAAAGGTGCTGATATTTTTGATTTGGAGGACGAAAATAAATTTGTTGGGCACAGAGGCGAAAGTGATAATCCTTCTGCAATTATTTTAAAAAATAATAATTTACATATTGAAATTCTAAAAGACTCAAGAGCTTTTGCTGCTCAACAAGATCATGCAGGTATTAGTGATATTATACTAGAATCAGCAGTATCAACAATTTGTGATAATGAAGATAGTGTAGCAGCTGTTGATTCAGAAGATAAAATTATTTGTTATCGAAATTGGCTAGGCCTAATGAAAGGAGACCTTAAGTCAAAATTTGAAAAAGAAGGAAAATTATTTGAGAGAAAATTAAATCCACATAGAAGTTATATCTCAAAAGATGGTAAAGGTTTAAAATTACATGGAAGAAGTCTTTTGCTAGTAAGAAATGTTGGTCATCTGATGACTAACCCTTCAATTTTATTAAGTGATGGAAGTGAAATACCTGAAGGAATTATGGATGCTTTTATAACTACAGCAGCTGCGCTTCATGATATTAAAAATAAAAATAATTCAAGAACTGGATCAGTTTATATTGTAAAACCTAAAATGCATGGTCCAGACGAGACAGCATTTACAGATTTAATTTTTTCTAAAGTTGAGGAAGTTCTAAATTTACCTAAGTACACATGTAAGATTGGGATTATGGATGAAGAGCGAAGAACATCAGCAAATTTAAAAGAATGTATTAGAAGTCTTAAAAATAGAGTTTTTTTTATCAATACTGGTTTCTTGGATAGAACCGGTGATGAAATGCATACATCAATGGAAGCTGGTCCTATGATTAAAAAAGGTGATATGAAATCATCAAAATGGATTAATGCATACGAAAATAACAATGTTGATATTGGTTTAAGTTGTGGGTTTTCTGGTAAAGCTCAAATTGGAAAAGGTATGTGGGCAATGCCAGACAAAATGAAAGATATGATGGAGCAAAAAACAGGACACTTAAAAGCAGGTGCAAACTGCGCATGGGTTCCTTCTCCAACAGCAGCTGCTTTACATGCTTTACATTATCATGAAATAAATATTTTTAACGAACAAAAAAAATTAATTGATAGAGAACCAGCTAAGCTTGATGATCTCTTAACCATCCCAATAGCAGATAGACCTAATTGGTCTGTAGAAGATATAAATAAAGAAATTTCCAATTCTGCACAAACTCTATTAGGGTATGTTGTGAGATGGGTCGATCAGGGTGTAGGTTGTTCTAAAGTGCCAGATATTAACAATATAGGTTTGATGGAAGACAGGGCCACTCTTAGAATTTCATCTCAGCATATCGCAAACTGGATACATCATGGTATTACAACTAAAATACAAGTAACTGAAATAATGAAAGAAATGGCAAAAATAGTAGACGACCAGAACAAAGATGACCCACTATATGTTAAAATGAGCAGTGATTATGAAAACTCTATAGCATTTCAAACTGCGTGTGATTTAGTGTTTAAGGGTAAAGAACAACCTTCAGGTTATACTGAACCATTACTTCATTTAAATAGATTGAAAAAAAAATCTAATCTGAGTTCGAAACCAAATTAGACCTATTTTTAAAAGCAGAAAATAAAGTTCCATCATCTAAACTTTCAATTTCTCCACCAACAGGTAATCCTTGTGCTAATTTAGTAATCTTAACATTCAAATTTTTTAAACTATCTTGAATATAATATGCAGTTGTTTGACCTTCAACAGTTGCACTAGTTGCGAGTATGACTTCTTCTATCTTGTCCTTTTGAACTCTTTGCACTAAAGAATTAATTAATAAATCCTCTTTTTTTTGTCCAGCTGATGAAATAGTGCCTCCTAAAATGTGAAAATAACCTTTATATATATTTGAACTTTCTATACTCCACTGGTCAGATATATTTTCTACTACACAAATTTTTTCATATTTTTTATCTACAATTTTACAATTTTCATAATCACACTCTATTGAAATAGATTTTAGAGCCCCACAAATTTTACATCTAGAAATATTTTTATAAACATCCGCTAATGATTTTGCTAAAGGTTTTACTAGTTCATCTCTATTATTAATTAACTTTAATACAATCCGCTTTGCTGATTTAGGACCCAAGCCAGGCAATTTTGATATCAGTTTAATTAAATCATCTATCTCATTACCATTTTCCATATTTTATAAGGGCCATTTGAAACCTGGAATTCCAAACCCGCCTGTTGCTTTTGAAATTTCCTCGGTTGTTTTTGATTTGAGTTGAGATTTGGCACTATTATGTGCTGCAACAATTAAATCCTCAATTATGGTTTTGTCTTCTTTCATAATTTCATCAGATAACTTTATTGTTTGCATCTCTCCCTCTCCATCCAAAGTTATCTTTACAGAATTTGAGCCTGAAACTCCTTCAACTCTAATTTCCTTAATCTTTTGTTGGCTTTCTTTCATTTTGGCCTCAAGTTCTTTTGCTTTATCTAAAATTTTACTAAAATCAGTCATAATCAGCTCCATCTTTTTTTGAATTTACATCTATTAATTCTGCATCAGGAAATCTATCCAAAACACTTTTAAATATTTCTGAATTTTTCATTTCATCTATTAATTGTTTTTTTTCATTTTTTTCTTTATCTTTTACTGACATTTGCCCTTTTAATTTACTAAATGTAATAATCCATCTCTCATCAGTCCATTCGAAAAGTTTTGATGATAAATCTTTTACAAAATCTTTGTCTAAACTTTCATTAAAAGATATTTCAATTCTATTTTTTTCGAATTTTACGAGATTAACATTTTTTTCTAATTCGTATTTTAGTTTGATCTCCTTTTTTTTTGAACAGATTTCAATTAAGTCCTCAAATGCATTTATATTGATTTTCTTTTCTCCTTTAATATCTGTTTGAACTTCTGGTTTAATTTTTTCTTCTTGTGCAACATTCTTAATTTGGTTGATTGTTTTAGGAGTTAATTCAGTTTCTTTATTGTTAACTAAATTTTCACTCTTCAAATCAATCTCAACTTTTTCAACTTTATTTTTAGATTTTACGGAACTTAAATGCATTAGTCTTATTAAGAACATTTCAATTGAAAGGTGCTGGTTAGAAACAATATCAATTTCTTCAAGAGAAGAAATGGCAAATTGCCAAAATAATATCAATACCTCTGAATCTATTTGATTTGATAAATTTTTAATTTTAGAAAATTCTTCATCATTTAATGAAAAGTTTGTGCTTTCTAAAGTTAAAGAATTAATATTTTTAAAATAATAAAGTAACTCTAAGAAGTCATTAATAAAAACTTTTGGTTCAACACCTTGGTCATAAATTTTTCTATAAATATTTATTACTTTTGTTTCTTCACCTTTTAAAATCAGCTCAAATAAATCAATTAATTGAGATTTATCGAAATATCCAAAAATTTTCTGAGCTGAATTTAAATCCAATTCCTTTCCATCATCCAAACTTAATAATGCTCGATCTAATAATGATAAAGCATCTCTTACAGAACCTTCCGAAATTTTTACTATTAGCTTTAAAGCATCTTCTGTTATTTTTCCATTTTCCTTATCTTTAATTAATTTTATATATTCAAATAATTCTGAGGATTTAATTCTAGACAAATCAAATCTTTGACATCTAGAAACAACAGTAATAGGAATTTTTTTTATTTCTGTTGTTGCAAAAATAAATTTTAAATATTCTGGTGGCTCTTCTAAAGTTTTTAATAATGCATTAAATGCTTGCTTGCTAAGCATATGAACTTCATCAATTATGAAAATTTTATATTTTGCAGATGTTGGCCCATATCTAGAAAATTCAATCAAATCTCTTACGTCGTCTACGCCTGTTTTACTTGCGGCATCCATCTCTAGAACATCGATATGATTTGAGTTTGTAATCGCATCACAATTATCACATTTAATTTTACATTTATTTTCTATTCCATTTGAGCAATTAAGTGCTTTTGCAACAATTCTTGCAGTAGTAGTTTTTCCTATTCCCCTTATTCCAGTGAACAAATATGCATTAGGTATTTTATTAGCTTTAATCGAATTGGTGATTGTTTCTGAAACAACCTCTTGACCAATAAGATCATCAAAAGTTTGTGGTCTATATTTTAATGCTAATACTTTTGAGTTATTATTCATATATCCATAAGGAGACTAGAACCTGAATAACTGTCTCTACGACTGCTTCCGTTAAGATCTGGTCGGGTTCAAGCAGCATCCACCTCTAGCCTCCAGAACCATTATAGCAGTTAAAATTTCTAATCTACAAGAAAAGATTCTTATTTATTTTGTCTCAAACTATCAGCTTCAAAAACACCTAGAACGTGAAAATCCTCACAATGCAGGCCCAGCTCTTCAAGAGATTTTTGAACTTTTGAGTCTTCAATATGTCCATCTAAATCACATAAGAAAAAATAAGAGTCGAAACTATTTTTTTCTGGATAACTTTGTAGTTTAGTTAAATTTACACCATTAATAGCAAAACCTCCTAGAGATTGATAAAGAGCAGCTGGCTTACTTTTCAGTTTAAATAAAAAAGAGGTTATATAAGTTTTGTCTTTAAATTCTGGTTGAGAAATATTTTTCCCCATAACTAAAAACCTTGTCAAATTTCCACTTTCGTTTTCTATATTTTTTTTAATTATTTCTAAACCATAAATTTCAGCACTTAAGGAAGATGCTATCGCAGATTGTTTGATATCTTTTGTTTTAGAAATCATTTCAGCTGATCCAGCAGTATCTGCTCTAATATGTTCTGCTAAATTATTTTCTTTTATAAATTTTGAACACTGAGACAATCCTTGAGCATGAGAATACACTTCTTTAATATCTTCTAATTTTGCCCCAGGCTGTCCTAATAAATTATGCTCAATTTTTTGAAAATGCTCTTTATAAATATTTAGCCTATGTTTAAATATTAAATATTCAATTCCAATATTACCAGTAATTCTATTTGATTCTGGAATTATAATTCTGCTATCTGGTTCTTCGGATGCTTTGTTAAAACACTCATCAAAAGTTTTACAAGGCAAGATTTCTGCTTTAGTATCAATTGAAAGCGCTGCTAAATGAGAATATGCACCAAAGGTTCCTTGAAAATAAATTTTACTCATCAATTCTTATATTCCATTATTTTTTTTAAGGCTAGATAATCTTCCTCTGTATCTACTCCTATTGGAGATGATTTGGCAAGTGAAACATTGATATCAATATTATTATCTAATGCTCTTAATTGTTCTAACCGATTTTCTATTTCATTTTTAGATTGGCTTAATTGAACAAATTTTTCGAGTGAGTCTTTTGAATAACAATAAACTCCAATATGATGATAAATATTATCTATCTGCTCAGACTTTCGTAAAAAAGATTTGCCCTTTGGAAAATTGTCCTCTCCTAGAGTATTTTCAGTAATAACCTTTACAATATTTTCATTTCTCAAGTTTTTATTGTCTTTTATTGTTGCAGCAAGAGTTCCTATATTAGAAGGATTTTTTAACATTTTATCATTCAATCTTACAATATCTTTAATGTCTATTGCTGGTTCATCACCTTGTAAATTCATTATGAAATCAACATCTCTAATATTTGATTTTTTAAGTGCCTCATGAATTCTATCTGTACCTGTCTTATGTTTATTACTAGTTAAAATAGCATTGAAACCATTACTTCTTACATCGTCAATAATTTCCTGGTCCTCTGTAGCTACAATTACTTCTCCAATATTGGCCTCCTCTGCTTTTTTAGATACATGTGAAATAATTGATAAACCATTTATTTTTAGCAAAGGTTTGCCTGGCAGCCTAGTAGCAGACATTCTAGAGGGTATAATTACTAAAGTTTTCATTATATTTTCAAATTATTATACTCATTAAACAACTATAGAGGCAAATTTATACATTAATTTTAGCTTTTTTTTAATTTATCGTGTTATACGTTCACTACAAAATTTAGAAAAAATGGATTCTTTCGAAATAAATAAAATAGTTGCTGCAGTCTTAATGGTCGCCCTGGTTGTTATCGGTATTGGAAAATTATCTGATGTTATATTCCATGTAGAGAAACCTGAAACACCTGGTTATTCAGTTGAAGTAGAAGCTGCCACTACTGTATCCACAACCAGCTCAAGCACGACTTCAGACAAAATTGATATATCAGCATTAATGGCAATGGGAGATATTGCGCATGGTGAAAAAGTTTTTAAAAAATGTGCAGCTTGTCATTCAATTGTTAAAGGAGGAAAGAATGCTATAGGTCCAGCTCTGTATAATGTTGTAGGAAGAAAAGTTGGAGCGATTGAAGACTATAAATATTCCAAAGCGCTAGCAGCATATGATAAGAATTGGACTTTTGAAGAACTGAACGGATTTTTAATTAAACCCGCTAAATGGATAAAGGGAACAAAAATGGCATATGCAGGTCTTAGAAAAGAAAAAGATAGAGCCTCTGTAATAAAATATTTAAATGAAAATTCAGACAGTCCTTTGCCGCTACCTTAATTTTCCAAAACAATATAATAAAATACTTTTTTGTACGTGAACTCTGTTGAGTGCTTGTTGCCATACGTGTGATTTATTTCCCAAGAAAACATCATCACTCACTTCGTCTCCTCTAGGTAAACAATGTAAAAAAATGCAGTTTTTTTTTGCATGACTCATTAATTTTTTATCAATTTTAAAATTTTTAAATGCTTTTATTTTTTTTTTCTTATTAACTTTATCATTTAAAGAAATAACTTTATCAGAAAAAATTACATCTGCATTTGAAACTGCTTTTTTTGCATCATTATAAATATAAATTTTTTTATTATTTTTTTTGACCCAAGCTCTAACTTCTCTTCCTGGTTCAAATTTTTTTGGACAACCAATACTTAGCTTGAAAGAAAATTTTACTGATGCAGCAATTAAACTATCTAAAACATTGTTGGAGTCACCTATCCAGGAAATATTTAATTTAGAAATTGGTTTTTTCATTATTTCCTCAACAGTAAAAACATCTGATAAAACTTGAGTTGGATGAGATGAAGGGCTTAAACCATTAATAACGGGTATAGATAAATATTTCTCAAAATTTTCAACCTTTTTATCGCTATCAGTTCTAAACATAAATCCATCACCATAAGTAGAGAGAATTTTAGCAGTATCAGCAATGCTTTCTCCGCCTTGACCTAAATGAAGCTCATTAGATCTCAAAGTCAAAGTACCACCGCCTAATTGTTTGATAGCTAAATAAAAGCTTAATCTTGTTCTCAAACTAGATTTTTCAAACATTTGAATTAACAATTTTCCTTTTAAGGGTGCACCCTTATCAACCTCTAATGTACTAAGTTTTTTTCTTAAACTTTTTCTTTTCTTAGCATCAATAATAATTTTTCTAAGATCTTTTGCAGGTATATCTTTTAAATTAATGAAGTGTTTCATATTATTTTATTTGTGAACAGACCTTTTCAATAATTTTTAATGCTAAATCTAGTTCATTTTTTTTGACACTTAATGGAGGTAAAATCCGAACAACATTTTCTGCAGCTCTAATTGTCAATAGCTGATTGTTCATCAATTTTTTTATAAATTCAGTTTGATCTTTATATAACTGTATCCCAACTAAAAATCCTTTTCCTCTAATTTGCTTAATAACATTTGGATATTTTTCTTTAATTTTATTTAGTTTTAATAAAAAATATTTTGATAAACTTTTTACATTATTTAAAAATTTCTTATTTGATATAATATCCATTACAGTATTTCCAACAGACATAGCCAAAGGGTTTCCCCCAAATGTTGATCCATGAGTACCTGGTGTCATGCCCAAGGCAACTTTTTTATTCATTAAAACTGCGCCAATAGGAAAACCTCCACCTATCCCTTTTGCAATTGGTACAATATCAGGTTTTACTTTTGATTTTTCAAAAGCAAAGAAATCACCTGATCTTCCTATTCCACACTGAACTTCGTCAAGAATTAATAATATTTTTTTCTTATTACATAATGCTCTTAATTCTTTCAAACACCAATCTGGAATTACTTTTATACCACCTTCACCCATAATTGTTTCGACCATAATAGCAGCAGTATTTTTATTAATTTTCTTTTTGAGAGAATTGTGGTCTCCAAAACTGAAGTGATCGAAGCCAGTTACTTTTGGGCCAAAACCCTCTGTCATTTTATTTGATCCACTAGCAAAAATTGCTGCTAAAGTTCTTCCATGGAAAGAATTTTTAATGCATAAAATTCTATTTTTATTTGGTTTACCTATTGAGTAAAAATATCTTCTAGCAACCTTTATTGCTGCCTCGGTAGCTTCTGCTCCTGAGTTTTGAAACATAACATAATCAGCAAATGTTTTTTGGCACAACTTTTTCGCTAATTTTTCTCCCTCTGGAATTTGAAATGCATTAGAAACATGCCAAAGTTTTTTTGATTGATCTCTTATTGTTTTGACTAATTTTGGATGAGCATGCCCTAATGAGTTAACGGCTATTCCTTGAACAAAATCTAAATATTTTTTACCATCAGTTGAAAAAAGATAACTTCCTTTTCCATACTTAAAGGCAATTTTCTTTCTGTTATAATTTTTTGCTAAATAACTCATAAATTTAATTTGTTTTATAAAGTTTAATTATTAATACAAGTTGGGATTGAAAATATACATACACATAATTTGCTTATTAATGTTGATAACTCTTAATTATTGATTGTTTCATTTAAATTAATAACAGTATATTGTCATTTTATAAATATATAACACAACATATAGAAATGAGCTGGACAGAGGAAAAAGTTGAATCTCTCAAAAAATTGTGGGGTTCTGGTAAAACTGCAAGTCAAATTGCTGAGATAATCGGCGGCATTTCACGTAATGCTGTTATAGGAAAGGCCCATCGATTAAATCTTTCTGCTAAAATTAAAACTAGAACTGCAATATCAAACCAAAACTCCGATAACTCAACTAGTGAAAAAAATACTCAAATATCAAAAAGAGGTCGTAGAAGTAAATTTAAATCATTAATTATTGAGAAAGATTTTGAACCAGAGAATCCAAAACAATTAGAAGAATTAACTGACAACGATTGTAAGTATCCAATAGGTCACCCCAATGAAAAAGATTTTTACTTTTGTGGAAGAACTTCCCTAAAAGACTTCAGTTACTGCAAGCTCCATCTTCTATACAGTTATCAATCGAGGGATAGTAAAAATAAAAAAGATGATCAAATTGATAAAGATGAGGTCCCAGAATTTATTGGAAAAAAAATTAAATCAGCTTAATTTTGGCTAGTTTTATTTTCTAAATCATTATTAGAAGTATATTTTTCTGTAGAGAACTGTCCACCCTCCCTCCACATATAACAATATTTTTTAACCTCTTCATCAAAGTATCTTTTGCTTGGTATACCTATATCAGCATTAGTTTTATACTTGCCCGTTGCAATGTTCGAATAAGCTAAAAGTCTCAACTGATCTCGAGTGAGTAAGGGTTTTGGCATTAATTCAAAAAATCTTGCAGACAATTCTGCAAGGGGCAAAGGGAAAGGGAGTAAAATTCTTTTTTTATCAATAAGATTTAATAATCTTTGTAATATCTCTTTAAAAGTAATTATCTCTGGTCCAACACATTCTATAATTTTTGAGTAGATATTGTTAGAAATCACATGATGTATTGTATCAGTTAAATCACTGCAAGCTATAGGGGCAAAACGAGTGTTACCTCCGTAATAAATGGGAAATACAGGAAGTCTACTCAATAAGGTCATGAAATTTGTAGTAAAATTATCTTCTACAGAATAAACAATCGAGGGTCTTAAAATTGTTGCTAAAGGAAAGTTTTTTAATATTTCATTCTCTCCCTCAAGTTTACTTTTTGCATAATCAGAATCGACTGCATCGTTAATTCCTAGTGCTGATAAGTGAATAAAATGTTTAATATTATATTCTTTACAAAGTTTTGCTAAAATAGATGGAAAAACAGTATGAATGTTTTTAAATGTGCTGCCTTTTTTCTGCTCAAATAAAATCCCGACTAGATTTATGCAAATATCTGCCTTTTTAAAAAGTTCCCTAATTTTGTTTTCATCAAATATATTAGCTTCAACGATATTAATAAAACCAGCGTTGCCGAGAGTCTTCAAAACAATGCCTTTTTGATGAATGTTTCTTGTTACAGCAGTGACAGTATAATTATCCTTAGTCAATTTTCTTACAATTGAACGGCCTATTTGCCCTGAACACCCAAAAATTAAAACATTTTTAGCTTTCATAGACAATTTTTTGCTTTCATATATATATGTTTTAAATGAGTAATAATATTCAGCTTCACAAAGGGGATATACCCGAAAACCTAAATTTGGGCAACAGAATAGCTGTTGATGGTGAATTTATGGGTCTTAATGTTAGACGAGATCCATTGTGTCTAATACAATTATCATCTGGCAATTTAGACGCACACATAATTCAATTTAATCGAAATAATTATAACGCTCCTAATTTAGTTAAAATCTTAAGTGATGATAAAATTACAAAAATTTTCCATTATTCACGTGCAGATTTAGCTCATATTAAATATTACTTGAAGACTGAAACAAATAATGTTTTAGACACGAAGATTGCATCCCGGCTTTCTAGGTCCTACTCAGATAATCATTCTTTAAAAACATTAATTAAAGAATTTATAAACATAGATATAAGTAAACAATTTCAAAGCTCTGATTTCGGTGGAGAATTATCACCAGCACAATTAAAATACTGCGCAAATGATGTAATATATCTACATAAAATTCATGATGAGCTTTATAAAATACTTGAAAGAGAGAATAGAGTTAAACTCTATGAAGATTGCTTAAAATTCGTTAAGACAAGAGTTCAACTTGATTTAGCAGAGTTTAAGGATGATATTTGGTCACATTAATGAAAAGTAAAAAATTTATTTCTACTGCTAAAGATGTAATCAATCTTGAAATTAAAGCACTGCAGCAATTAAAAAAAAATATTAATAATTCATTTAATCAAGCAGTGCTACAGATTTCAAAATGTCAATCAAAAGTAATTTTATGTGGTGTAGGTAAAAGTGGTTTGATAGCATCTAAAATTGCAGCGACACTTGCATCTGTTGGAACACCATCATTCAATCTTTCAGCAAGTGAAGCTTCCCATGGAGATCTAGGTATGATTTCTAAAAAAGATATTTTAATACTCATAAGCAACTCAGGTGAAACTAGTGAGCTTAAAAATATAATTCAATTCGCAAATAGAAACAAAATATTACTAATTGGTATAGTTTCAAAAAAAAATTCAATTTTGTTTAAAGCTTCAGACATAAAGCTTCTAATTCCAGCTGTTAAAGAAGCTGGAGGGATTATACCTACAGCTTCGACTACCACTCAACTTGCTCTTGGAGATGCATTAGCTATCGCAGTCATGAAAAATAAAAAGTTTGGGAAAATTGATTTTAAAAAACTACACCCCGCTGGGAGTCTTGGTGCTCAATTAAAAACAGTAGAAGACATTATGTTAACTGGAAATAAAATTCCCTTTGTAAAAGAAGATTTAAATATGAAAAAAGCATTAAAAATTTTAACTAAGAAGAACCTAGGTTTTCTTATAGTTCAAAATAATAAAAAACAAACTAAAGGTATAATTGTTGATGGTGAAATAAGAAGATTTAGTGAAAAGAAGGAAAATTTATTTCATAAAAATGTGAGTCAAATAATGACAAAAAACCCAATAAGTATTGAAAAAGATTCACTTGCTGCAAAAGCTCTAAGTTTAATGAATGAAAAAAAAATTACATCCCTTTGCGTCCATGATAAGAAAAATAAATATAAAACAATAGGAGTTGTACATATCCATACAGTTTTAAAATCAAATACTATTTAATGAAAAGTTTAACTCACAAAAGATTAATTATTTTTTTAATTATAATTATAATTATTACTTTAATTGTTTTTAAATTTTACAAAAAAGAAGAGGTTAAATTAATTAAAAATATAGAGCCAATTGAGGAAAATTTTAGCAATTCTAATATCATTAAAGATATAAAATATACATCTAGAGATTTAAAAGGAAATGAATATACAATACTAGCTGAAGAAGGTGAGATAGACTTGAACAACAGCGATTTTATTTTTTTAAAAAACGTAACAGCTTATATTAAACTAATTAAAAATAATGAGCTAATCACAATTATCTCAAATTTTGGTAAATATAATACAGTGAATTATGACACAATTTTTTCAAAAGATGTAAAAATTAATTACCTTGATAATAGAATAACTGGAAATTATCTTGATTTTTCAATGATGAAAAACCTATTGATTATTTCTAAAAATGTAGTTTACACAAACCCTGAAAATATTTTAAAAGCAGATGTGGTGGAACTTGATACATTAACAAAAGATACAAAAATTTTTATGCATAATTACAAGGAAAAGATACTGGTTAAGAGTAGAAATTAATGGCAATAATAAAATCGTTTAGAATCAAGTCTCACAAAAAACCTAATTCGATTATTTCATTTGAAAATATCTCATTATCTTATGGTAATAGGTTAATTTTAGACAATATTAACTTTAGAATTAACGAGGGTGAAATTTATGGCATGTTAGGGCCAAACGGTGTTGGAAAATCTACAATTTTTAATTTGATCACGGGATTAATTAAACCAGATAATGGTAAAATAAAAATTAATAATACAGATGTTCAAAATTTTCCTATCTACTTAAGAACAAAAAAATTTAAAGTTGGTTATGTTCCTCAATATGGTGGATATTTTAATGATTTAACTTTATATCAAAATTTGAAAGCAATTGCAGAAATAGTAATAAATAACAAAAATGATGAGGAAAAAAAGATAAATGAATTAATTACAAAATTTGAGCTTGAAAATTTAAAAAATATAAAAGCAAAATTTCTTTCAGGAGGTCAAAAAAAAAAATTAGTTATAGCTTTATCTTTGCTAAGTGATCCAAAAGTACTTCTTTTAGATGAATGTTTTGCAGCACTAGATGTGTTAACTATAAAAATGTTACAAGAAGTAATTGTAAATTTACAAAAAGAGACAAATATTACTATTTGCATATGCGACCATCAAGCAAGAGACCTTTTGGCATGTGTAGACACTGCTATGATATTAAGTAATTGTAAAATTATTGCCGAAGGCTCGCCTTCTGAACTTGTAAATAATATTGAAGCTAAGACTGCATACTTTGGGGAATCTTTCAGTTTTAAATAACATTTAATGTCAAAATTAGTTATCTTTTCTAAGCAAATCATTAATTTTAGAAAAAAAATTTATGTTCCTGGTGATAAAAGTTTAAGCATTAGATGGGTATTATTCTCATCTCTAGCTAATGGGGTATCAAAAGCCAAAAATCTTCTTATGTCAGAGGATGTGGTGGCCGCTATAAATGCAGTTGGACAATTAGGAATAGAAAGTAAAATAATAAACAATACATGCGAGATTAAAGGGAAAGGATTAGATGGTTATAAATATAAAAAAAATTTAAAAATTAATGCAAAAAATTCGGGCACCTTAGGTCGACTTATACTTGGCTTGTTAATCAACACTCCCTACCCAATAAAAATGATTGGCGACAAAAGTCTTTCAAAAAGAGATTTTAAAAGAATATCAGATCCTTTAAGTAAATTTGGGGCTAAATTTGAGCTTAAAAATAATAAAAATTTACCGCTCACGATTTTTGGCTCGTCTAAATTAAAACCAATTAAATACATAGAAAAAAAGGGATCAGCACAATGTAAAAGTGCGGTTATACTTGGAGGATTAAGAACAAATGGCAACACTTTTATAAAAGCAAAAAAATCAAGAAACCATACAGAGCTCTTTTGTAAAAGCCTAGGTTTACCTGTGACAGTAATAAAAAAAAGGAATTATGATAAAATAAAAATTAATAAAGCAAAAAAAATAAAAAAAATTAATTATTCAATTCCAGGGGATATCAGCTCGAGTTCTTTTTTTATTGTTTTAACATCCTTAATGAGTAAATCTGAACTTGTTATTAAAAATGTAAACATTAATGACTCAAGAATAGGTATTATTACTATTTTAAAAAAAATGGGTATTAATATTAAATTCCTTAATAAAAAAATTTATAAAGGTGAAAAGAAAGCGGATATTAAAATTATAAGCCCAAAATCAATTAAAGCTATAAATTGCCCAACAAATTTAAATAGTGGAGCTATTGATGAATTCTTAGTAATTTTTTTAGTTGCTGCAAAAGCAAAAGGTATATCGTATTTTAAAAAACTTGATGAATTAAATCAAAAAGAAAGTCCAAGACTTAAATGGGCTGTTAAAATACTTAGTTATATGGGAATTAAAACAATTTCTACTAATGACACAATTAAAATTTATGGAAACCCTAAATTAAAATTAAATAAAAAAATTGTTATAAAAAATTATTTAAAAGACCATAGAGTTTTTATGACTAGTGTGATTGCGGCTCTATCATTTGGTGGTAAATGGGAAATTCACGATAAGGACTCAATAAATACCTCTTTCCCAAATTTTTTAAAAATAATTAATGAATTTAAAACAGATGATTAAAAGAAAAAATATTTTAAAAATTGCTATTGATTCCCCTGCTGCTGCAGGAGCAGGCACTTTGGCAAAAACAATTTCTGAACACTATAATTTGTTTTATCTTGATACAGGAAAAATTTATAGATTCATCAGTCATTTAAAGCTTAAGTTTCCAAGAAAATTTAATATGATTTTTTTAAAAAAAAAAATTAAATCCTTAAAAATTAAGGATTTAAAAAATAAAGCTCTAATTTCAGATAAAATTGGTTCAGAAGCATCAAAAATTGCTAAAAATAAATCTATAAGAAGGATTGTTCATTCTTTTCAATTAAACATTGCCTATAACCCACCTAAAAAATATAGCGGTTCATGTCTTGATGGTAGAGATATTACTTACAATATAATACCAGATGCAGATTTTAAATTTTTTATTACTGCAAACTTAAAAACTAGAGCTTTGAGAAGATATAAAGAGCTAAAAATGATAAACAGAGATATATCTTATCAAGAGGTGCTGAAAAGCATTAAAAAACGGGATAAAAGTGACTATAATAGAAAAATCTCCCCTTTAAAGAAAACTCAAGATTCTATATTGCTAAACACTACCAAGTTGTCTAAAAGACAATGTTTTTTAAAAATAAAAAATATAATAGACAGAAAATTAAGAATTAATGGAAATTTATAAAGACTTATCAAGCGCAGCATCTAAAGAATTTGAAAAACTGCTAAATACTCAACTATCTAAAATTCAAATTGAAGAAGGTAAAATCATTCAAGGTAAAATAAATAAAATCACAGACAAATTCTGTTTTTTATTTATTGAAGGTTTAAAATCAGAACCAGTTATAGATATAAATGAATTAAAAAGTATGGGACTTGGAGAAAAAATTAAAGTTGGAGAAACAATACCTGTTCTATTAGAAAAAATTGAAGATAAAAATGGTGAAGTTTTAGTTTCAGCGAGTAAGGCTCAAAAAATTAAAGGATGGGATAAATTAGTTGAAGCATATGAAAAAAATGAGCCAATCATGGGTAAAATTACCTCCAAATGTAAAGGGGGATGCATAGTTGAACATATTGAAACTGGATCGCTAATGTTTTTACCTGGATCTCAAATAAGTGATAAACCATTAAAAGACATTAGTCACTTGATGAACGAACCTCAAAAATTTGCACTTATAAAATTGGATAAAGTAAGAGGAAACGCATGCGTATCAAGAAGAGAAATTATTTCATCTTTCAAAAAAGAAGATAAAGCAAAAATAATAGAGAAATACAAAGTTGGAGACATTATTAAAAATGCTGAAGTAAAAGGTTATAGTAATTTTGGATGTTTTTTTAATGTTAATGGTGAGCTAGATGTATTGGTACATTTGCAGGAAATTTCATACTCAAGAGTAAACCATCCTGATGAAGTTTTTAATATTGGTGAAAAACACGATCTGAAAGTAATTAGTGTTGATAAAGAAAAATTACAAGTTGGCTGTTCAGTTAAACAATTATCCCCAGATCCTTTTGAACATATCGAAAATTATGAATTAAATAAAATTTATAAAGTAAAGGTAGTAAAAATAATGGATTTTGGAGCTTTTTGTGAATTAGAACCAGGTTTAACAACTCTTCTTCATTCTAGTGAGTTAAGTTGGACAAAAAAAAATGTTTCAGCAAAAAAAATGTTTAAGGTCGGAGATGAAATAGATTGTATCATCACAGAAATTGACAAAGAAAAAAGAAGAGTGGCTATTTCTCATAGGCTTACACAAGAAAATCCTTTCGAGACTTTTGAGAAAAATTTCCCAGTAGAAACAATTGTTGAAGGCGAAGTTGTGAGTAAGAATGAATATTCTTTATTTGTAAAAATTCAAGATCTAGATGTGGACGCTTTTTTGCACTGCAATGATTTGACATATTTAAATAACGCTGAGGAAGAGTTAAGTAAATATAAAAAAGGTGATAAGATTAAAGTCAAAGTCTTAGAAATTAAAGTTTCGGAGCAAAAAGTTAGAGTAGGTTTGAGGCAGACACAAACTGATCCATTTGATTGGTTTAAAGATAAGACTAAGAATCAAACAATTACTGTTAAAGTTGTATCTACTGATAACAAAGGTTTAACTGTAAGGCCTGAAGGGTGTGAAATGGACTTTCAAATTAAAAAATCAGCCATTGCTATAAATGCAGCGGATGCAAGACCAAGTAGATGGACTGGTGGAGAAAAACTAGATTGTGCTATAGCTGAATTAGATTTAAATAAAAGAAAAGTGTCATTGAGTATAAAATTATTAGAAGAGATAGAAAAAAAAGAAGCCCTTGAAAAATATGGATCAGAAGGATCTGGAAAAAATCTTCCATTTTCATCTCTATCTGAGGATTTAAAGAAAAAAAATGATGATAAAGATTAATTTAATAAGATAATTAAATTGGCTATTGTAAAATCAAAGCTATTAAAGCAACTTTCAAATAACTATCCGAATTTTTTAAAAAAAGACCTGGAAAAATTCACAAATATCATATTAAACGAAATCAAAAGAACTCTCAAAAAAGGTGACAGAGTAGAACTAAGGGGTTTTGGAGTTTTCTCAACAAATATTCAAAAAGCCAGAATATCAAGGAATCCAAAATCTGGAGAAAAAGTACATACTCCAGAAAAAAAAACAATTCACTTTAAAATGTCTAAGGACTTGTTTAAAAAATTAAATAATGATGAATAAAACTATTTTTGTTGCATGTGATAATTCAAATTTAAATAAAATAAAAAAAAATAATTAACCAAACTAATTCAAAAAAATTAAAAATAATTCCTAAATTTGGCCTTCAATTCTTTTATTCGAAGAATGGACGAAAATTTTTAGAAAAATTTAAAAAAGATTTTTGGTTAGATTTAAAGATAAATGATATCCCCCAAACTGCATTATCCGCTATTGACAGCTTAAAAGATTTAAAAAAATGCAAATATATAACGGTACATGCAAATGGTGGCTTGGAAATGCTTAAATCAATAAAAAAAAAGACAAAGAAAATAAATAAAAATTTAAAAGTTTTAGGAGTTACAATTTTAACAAGTCTTAACAATAAATCTCTTAAAGAGATAGGTCATACAAAAAATGTAAAACAATTAGTATTAAAACAAGCAGCACTAATTAAAAAATCAGGATGTGACGGTATAGTTTGTTCTGCTCAAGAGGCTTTGATGGTTCGTAGAAAATATAAAAATTTCTTAATAATAACTCCAGGAATAAGATTGCCTGGTGATAATTCAAATGATCAAATGAGAATTATGACACCTAAACAAGCTTTCGAAAATAAGGTTTCTGGTATTGTTATAGGAAGATCTCTTACAAAAGGTAATATAAAAAATAATACCATTAAACTTATTGATCATTTAAATAAATGATCAAGGGTTGTAAAATTTGTGGTGTAAAAGATTCTGATACTTTAAATTACATAATAAATCATCCCCATCCTCCTAAATTTATTGGCTTCATTTGTAATTACCCAAAAAGCTCAAGATATGTCGAACTTAACTCTCTAAAAAAATTATTAAATGTTAAAAAAAACAAAAGTGAATTTGTTGCTGTTTTAGTAAAACCTAACAATGAGATTTTAGAAGAAATTAAAATTTTACCTTTTGATTATTATCAATTGTATGACTGCACTCCTGATGAAATTAAAAGTATAAAACAAAAATATCAAAAAAAGATTATTGCAGCTTTGACAATCAAAGATGAGTCTGATGTTCTTGGGTATAAGTCATTTGCTGAAGTAACAGATTTATATTTATTTGATAGCAAAGGTTATGAAAAAAGCCAAAGTTTTGATCATAACTTAATTAAAAATATTAAATTAAATAAGGAATTAATGCTAGCTGGTAATATAAAATTCAATGATAATCTAAAAAATTATGAGAAAATTGCTAATTATTTAGATTTATCTGGAGGCCTAGAAACTTCTGGATTAAAAGATACATCCAAAATAGATATTTTTTTAAACAATTTAAATAAATTAAAAAATGAAACTTAGAAAAAAAATTCCTCTAATTGATCAGCATGATCATAACGGTTTTTGGGGTGGTAAATTTGGAGGAAGTTTTATTCCTGAAACTTTAAAAAAACCTGTAGAGGACCTAACACGGGAATTTTCAAAATTAAGAAATAATAAGAAATTTTTAAAAAAGAGAGATTATTATTTTAAAAATTATATAGGATCACCAACATCATTAGTAAAATTAGAAAATTTATCTAATCATTTGGGTGGTGCTCAAATATGGGCCAAAGTTGTATCAGAGGCTAATGGTGGTGCCCACAAAATATACAATGCAACTGTTCATGCTTTAATTTGTAAGGCAATGGGAAAAAAATATATAGTTGGTGACACTGGTGCTGGTTATGCTGGTAAAATGTTAAGTATGGCTGCAAAGAAATTTGGCCTAAAATGTAAAATTTTCATGGGTGCAAAAGATATCAAGAGACAAAAACCAAATTGTGATGCTATGAGAAAAAATGGTGCTGAAATAGTTCCTGTATATTCAGGCAGTCAAACCTTAGTTGATGCAGTAAGTGAGTGTATGAGATATTGGGTATCAAATTGTGATACTACACATATGTGTGTTGGAAGTACAGTTGGTCCAAATATATTTGTAAAAATTTGTGGATGGAGTACAGCACAAATATCGAGAGAATTAAAAATACAAATTACACAAGAATTTAAAAAAATTCCAAAAAAAATTAAATTAATTAACTGTGTTGGTGGTGGAAGTTCAGCATATGGTTTTTGGAGTGAATTTATAGATTTTAAAAAGTCTCGAATAGAGTTAATTGGTGTAGAGGCTGGAGGTCCAAAAAATTCAAAACTTCATGCTGCTCCCTTAAGTAGAAATGCTAAAATTGGAATTTTACATGGTGCAGCTTCTTACGTTTGTCAAAATAATGAAGGTCAAATTAATGACACTGAATCAATTAGTGCTGGATTGGATTACCCAGGGGTAAGTCCAATACACTGTTTTTTAAAAGATACAAAACGAGCAAGATACACTTATGCAACTGATGAAGAGGCACTTAAAGCACACGTAATGGTAACTAAATTTGAAAAACTTAATCCAAGTTTAGAACCTAGTCACGCATTTGCAGAAGCAATAAAAATTGCTCCAAAGTTAAGTAAAGATACAATAATAATTGTTAACTCTTGTGGAGATGCAAAAAAAGATAGAGATATTTTAAAAGAGAGACTGGGTAAAAATTAATGAGTTCATTAATTAACAGGGCATTCTCAAATGCTAAGAATGAAAACAGGCCTGCATTACTTACTTATACAGTTGCTGGAGATAATACTAAAAAAAAATCTTTAGAAATATTAAAATCAATTTCTAATTACGTAGATATTTGTGAATTAGGTTTTCCACATAATACTCCAATAGCTGATGGAGGACAAATACAAACAAGTGCATACCGAGCAATAAAAAATGGTATTAAAATTAATGATGTATTTTCAATTGCAAAAAATTTTAAAAAAATAAAAAAAAATAAACCAATTATACTGATGGGCTATTACAACATGATCTATCAATATAATGAAAATAAATTTTTAGAAAAATGTAAAAAATCAAAAGTTGATGGTTTAATTGTTGTTGATTTACCCTATCCCGAAAATAAAAATTTTGCATCAAAATGCAAAAAAAAGGGGATTAATTTTATTCAATTAGTTTCACCAACTACTTCTCAGATAAGACTAAAAAAAATAATAAAAGATTCACACGACATGATTTATTATATAAGTATGTTATCCACAACAGGTGGAAAACTTAAAGTGTCACCAAAGAAAATATTAGAAAAATACAACAAAATAAAAAAACAAAATAAATCGAAAAATGTTGTTATTGGCTTTGGTATTACAGAAAAAACAATCAAATCTCTAAAAAAAGCTGATGGCTTGGTGGTTGGCAGTGCAATTTGCAAGGAAATCTCTAAATCAATTGAAAAGAGACAAAATGCTGTCACAAATGTTACTAATATCGTTAAGAGATTAAAGAACAAAATTCTATGAACTGGATAACTAAAATTATTAAAGCAGGTGAGAAAATTAAAACTGCTATACGTGAAAGAGCTACAAAAGAAGATATTGCAAAAAGCGATTGGACATCGTGTTGCAAGGGTCCAATTTTAAAAAAAGATTTAGAGCAAAACTTGTGGGTATGTCCAGATTGTAAACGTCATCATAGAATAAAACCACATCAAAGATTTGATATTTTGTTTGGAAAAAACAATTATGAGATTTTCAAAACTCCAATACCAAAAGATGATCCGCTAAATTGGACAGATTCTAAACCTTACAAAGAAAGATTAAAAAGTGCTCGAAAAAAAACAGGATTAGAATGTGGAATGATGGTTGCCTCTGGAAGTATAAATAATATTAAAATTACAGCTGTAGCCTCTGATTTTGATTTTTTAGGAGCTTCAATGGCAGCAGCAGAAGGTGAGGCTTTTTTATATGGAATACAACATGCTATAGAAAATCAAACACCTTTTTTATGTATTAGTGCAGGTGGGGGAATGAGAATGATGGAAAGTTTAATTTCATTATCTCAAATGACAAGAACAACTCTTGCAATTAATGAATTAAAGAAAAATGGTCTTCCATATTTAGTTTGCATCACTGATCCAACAGCAGGAGGTATTACTGCATCATACGCTATGTTAGGTGATATTCATATTGCAGAACCAGGAGCTTTAATTGCATTTGCAGGTGCACGAGTAATTCAAGGAACTGTTAAAGAAGAGCTTCCTGAAGGTTTTCAAAAAAGTGAATATGTTGAAAAAACTGGTTTTGTCGATTTAATTGTTGAGCGTAAAGATCTTGCATCTAAAATTGGAACCTTATTATCAATATTGTTAAAGAAAAATTCTGATATAAGTGCTGAACAAAATGAAACTTCAGAAGATAGTCAGTCGCTTACAAGAGCTGCATCCTAAAGAAATAGATTTAAGTCTAGATCGTATTCAAAGTCTCTGTAAAAAATTAGGAAATCCTCAAGATAAAATCAAGGCAATTTCAATTGTTGGTACT
>CACDWM010000007.1 GCA_902556505.1 uncultured Pelagibacteraceae bacterium | reverse complement strand
CTGTTCTTATTCCAATGATCTATTTTACAATTAAAAATGGTTTTTGGATTTTAAAAGAATATTCAATTATTTTTTTCTTAGTGTGTTTTCAAGGATTTATTGGATGGTACATGGTATCAAGTGGATTAATTGATAGAATTGATGTTAGTCATTATAGATTATCACTACACTTAGTTACAGCTTTTATCATTTTGTCTATAGTTTTTTGGAAATATTTAAATCTAACTGATATAAAAATTAATCATATTAATATTCAATTAAACCCAATTAAATTTTTTCTTTTATTATTATTTTTACAATTAATAATTGGAGCATTTGTGTCTGGGATGGATGCAGGAAAAATTTATAATACTTGGCCTTTAATGGGCTCTTCATACTTTCCTGATGATAGTGCGATTACTGATTTTTTTAAAATTACAGTATTTGATGATCAATCACTTGTTCAATTTATTCATAGAAATTTAGCTTATATAATAGTTGTATTATATTTTTATATACTTTTTTTTGTTCTAAAAAATGGAAATCCTAATTTAAGAATTCCAATTTTTGTTATTGGAATTAGTTTATTATTTCAAATTGTTTTGGGAGTTTTTACAATTTTATCTGGAGTAAAAATGATTTATGCATCTCTACACCAGATAAATTCTATTTTAATAATACTTTCAACATTGTATTTTCTTTATATTGTAAAATATAAAGAGCCTAATTATTAGTTTCTATTTGTAGACATTAAAATTCAAATTAGCTTACAGCTTTTAAATTACCTTTTGAAGATTTATTCAATGCTTGATCAAGATCCTCAATAATATCATCGATGTGTTCAATACCAATACAAAGTCTTACATAACTTTGTGTAACACCTGATGCAGCTAGTTCTTTCTCATTTAATTGACTATGAGTTGTACTTGCTGGATGAATTGCTAAACTCCTAGCATCACCAATATTAGCTACATGATAGAACATTTTTAAAGACTCGATAAATTTTTTACCAGCTTCAATTCCACCTTTAAGCTCGATACCAATCATTGGCCCATTTCCACCTTTAAGATATTTTTTTGCTCTATCGGCAATGGGTTTATCGTGTTCTGTAGAATAAATAACTTTTGTAACTTCTTTATGTTTTTTAAGAAAATCAACTACATACTCGGCGTTAGCACAATGTTGTCTCATTCTTAAAGCAACCGTTTCAAGTCCTTGAATTATTGCAAAAGCATTATCTGGAGCTAGAGCTGATCCCAAGTCTCTCAATAAACAAACTCTTGCTCTAACAGCGAAGGGGACATTAGCACCAGTTAATTCCGGTACAGCTTTTCCCCAAACAACACCACCATAACTTGCATCTGGTTCGTTAAATAATGGTTGTCGCTTAGGATCTGCAGTCCAATCAAAGTTACCACTATCAACTATACTTCCTGCAACTGCTGTACCATGCCCACCTATATATTTTGTAAGTGAGTGAATTACTACTGCAGCTCCGTGTTCAATCGGTTTGCATATTACTGGTGCAGCTGTGTTATCCATAATTAATGGTATATTATATTTTCTTCCAATGTCAGAAACTTCCTTTATTGGAAAGACTCTTAAATATGGATTGGGTAGAGTTTCACCATAAAAAGCTCTAGTTTTATCATCTATTAACTTTTCAAAATTTTCAGGATTACTTGGATCTGCATATCTTATCTCTATACCAAGTTTACTAAGCGTATGTGTGAATAAAGATACTGTCCCACCATAAAGATCGGTTGAGCTTACTATATTATCACCGGCTTGGGCTACATTTAATACAGCAAACGTTGAAGCGGTTTGACCTGATGATACAGTTACACACGACAGACCTCCTTCAAGAGCGGCAACTCTTTTTTCTAGGACATCATTTGTAGGGTTCATTATACGAGTATAGATGTTACCAAATTCTTTAAGAGCGAATAAGTTAGCAGCGTGCTCCGTGTTGTTAAATTGGTATGATGTTGTTCTATAAATTGGAACAGCTACAGCGTTCGTCGCTGGATCACTCCTATAGTCACCACCATGTATGGCAATAGTTTCAGGGTTATTTCTTTTTTTAGTCATTTTACTCCTTTTTTAGTGCTTCAACATTATGTTAGGCGCACAATATAGTTCAAATGCCTACCGATTTTATTAATTTTATGAAGTTTCCTTTTTAGCAGTTATATGCCCGCAATAGGATCAAATCGGCAAGTGATTTCTAACAGAATAGCACCATTTTGCAAGCTAAATATAAAATTGACTTTGAATTATTTAATAGTATTAATCCTGGCACAATGACAAAATTCGTAAAAAAAGATCAAGTAACATCATCATGGTATGAAATAGATGCCAAAAATGCAGTTGTTGGTAGATTAGCAACTGTTGTTTCAAACATCATAAGAGGTAAGAATAAAACAACATACACACCTCATATGGATGATGGTGACTTTGTTGTTGTTAAAAATATTGAACAAGCAAAATTTACTGGAAAAAAATTTCAAGATAAAAAATATTACAGACACACTGGTCATCCAGGTGGAATTAAAATTACAACACCTGAGAAACTTCATGAAAAAAAACCTGGAGAAACTTTAAAAATGGCAGTTAAAAGAATGTTACCAAGTGGAGTATTGGGGAGAAAACAATTAACAAAATTAAAAATTTATGCAGGAAATGAACACCCGCATTCAGCACAAAATCCGACTGTAATAGAGTTAGATAAATTAAACAGTAAAAATATAGCTAGAAACTAAGATGGAAAATACTCAATCAGCATCAAAATCTCCAAAATTAAAATTAGATTTTAAAGATAGTAAATACGCTACAGGTAGAAGAAAAACATCAATTGCAAAAGTTTGGTTAAAAAAAGGTTCTGGTAAAATTTATGTAAATGGTAAATTATTTAGTGATTATTTTGCTGACGAAACTCATAAAATGCAAATTACAAGACCTTTTGAGATTATTAATCAGGCTACTGATTATGATGTAAGATGTAGTGTAAAAGGAGGAGGACCTACAGGCCAAGCAGGGGCTATGGTTCACGGTATTTCAAAAGCTTTAGTATTATTTGATGAAAATCTAAAAGCCACCTTAAAAACAGAGAAACTTACTACCAGAGACTCAAGAGCAGTTGAAAGAAAAAAACCTGGTAGAAGAAAAGCTAGAAGAAGCTTCCAATTCTCTAAAAGATAATTTTTTTTTAATTTTTAACTGTTATAATAAAAAATGCCTAAGCTTAATGCATTAGTTGCTGGATCAACTGGATATATTGGTGTTCAATTAATTAAATTATTAGTTAAACACAAATATATTAATATTAAATATCTTTGTGGAAACTCTTCTGTGGGTAAACATGTAAAATTTTACGATAAATCTTTATCTAAACATAAATTACCAAAAATTTTAAAATTTAATAAAAAATTATTAAAAGACGTTAATATTATTTTTACAGCACTTCCAAATGGGGAAGCACAGGATATATCTAAACATTTAAGCAAAAATCATACTCTAATAGATCTTGCTGCAGATTTTAGATTAGAAAAAGCTTCTGATTATTTAAAGTGGTATAAACAAAAACATCGAGCAACTAATTTAATAAAAAAAAGTATTTATTTACTTCCCGAAATTAATAGAAAAGAGATTAAAAAATATAATATTATTTCATGCCCAGGATGTTATCCTACATCAATATTGCTTCCTCTATTTCCTTTATTTAAGAAAAATTTAATTAAATTTAACAATATAATAATTGATTCAAAATCTGGTTATTCAGGCGCTGGTAGAGGAGTTCACAAAAAGTATAAAGATAAAAATCTATATGAATCTTTAAGTGCATATGGAGTTGGTTATCATCGTCACAATTCTGAAGTAGATCAAATGTTAAGAAAATTTACTAAGAAAAAATTTGAATTTAGTTTTACTCCTCACTTATCACCAATGTTCAGAGGTATTTTGAGTACTATATATGTTGATTTAGAAAACAATATTTCACAAACTAAAGTATTAAAAACATTAACTAGTTTTTATCAAAATGAGAGTTTTGTAAAAATATTAAAGCCTGACTCTTTGTTAAGCACCAATGAAGTAATAAATACTAATAACTGTTATATTTCTGTGTGCAAATCTAAATATAGTAATAAAATAGTCATTCTATCTGCTATCGATAATTTAATTAAGGGTGGAGCAGGTCAAGCTGTACAAAATTTAAATAATAAATTTAATTTTCCTGAAAAGACTGGTTTAAAATGAGAAAATTTATAATAATTTTTTTTTCATTAATATTAGCCAATTGTTCTTTAAACAAAGATTCTCAATATTGGACAGAAAATTCTATTGAAAATAAAAAAAATCAAAAAAAAATAAATCATATATTAAAAAAGGCAGACGACATAACGTCAATGACTTTAGAGGAATATGAGATTTATATAGATGACTATACAAAAAAAAGTAAATATCCGGATATAAGTAAATGAGTAAATTAATTAATATTGCAGTAGTAGGACTTGGTCAGGTTGGCAATTATTTGCTAAACGAACTAAATACAAAAAAGAAAGATATTGAGCTTAAAACAGGTAAGAAAATAAATGTAGTTGCAGTATCTGCAAGAAGTATTAATAAAAAACGAAAATTTAAAGTTAATAAAAAAATATTTTACAAAAATCCTTTAGAAATTTTTAAAAAAAAAAACATTGATATATTGTTTGAAGCTATAGGTTTATCAGATGGAATTTCTAAAAAAGTTGTAGAAACTGCTTTAAAAAGTAAAATCCATGTTATTACACCTAATAAAGCTTTAATATCAAAACACGGTAATGAGTTAGCAAAACTTGCGGAAAAAAATAAAGTAAATTTGGAATTTGAAGCATCAGTTGCTGGAGGTATCCCGATATTAAGATCTATTAAAGAAGGATTAGCAACAAATAAAATATCAAAGGTTTATGGAATTCTGAACGGTACCTCAAATTATATTTTATCTGAGATGGAAAATTCAAATGAGAATTTTGCTGATGTTTTAAAAAAAGCACAGATACTTGGTTATGCCGAACCTGGTAATCCTAAATTAGACTTAAATGGTTTTGACGCATTTGCAAAAGTTAGGATTTTATCTGCTTTAGCCTTTAACAGTAAAATTTCAAAACATAAATGTTTAATGGAAGGAATAGAAAACATTGAATTAAAAGATATTAAAATTGCAAATCAATTAGATTTAAGAATAAAGTTGTTGGGAATTTCAGAGTTAAAGAATAATCATCTTTTTGAAACCGTTCATCCATGTTTAGTTAGTAAAAAATCTTATATTGGCAATGTGAATGGTGTAATGAATGCAGTTATTCTTCAAGGTAAACCAGTTGGAGAAAGTGTTTTACAAGGGGAGGGAGCTGGACCAGGTCCTACTTCTTCATCATTACTTTCTGATTTATTATCAATATTGCGTGGAAACATAAAAAAACCTTTTGGTGTTAGTGTTTCTAAGCTTAAATCTTTAAAACCATATAATGTAAATAATTATGTTAATTCATTATATTTGAGATTCGAGGTAAAAGATAAGCCTGGTGTATTATCTGAAATAACTAATCGTTTAGCTAAATATAAAATTTCAGTTAAAAGGCTGATACAGACACCTGATAAAAAAAATAATAAAGCAACAATTGTTATTATTACTCACAAAACAACTGATATTAATATTCATAATTGTTTGTCTATTTTCAAAAAAAATAAAAATATTTTAAAAACACCAACATTAATTAGATTGCTTGGTTA
The DNA here is from genome assembly GCA_902556505.1 of uncultured Pelagibacteraceae bacterium. Classification (GTDB taxonomy): domain Bacteria; phylum Pseudomonadota; class Alphaproteobacteria; order Pelagibacterales; family Pelagibacteraceae; genus Pelagibacter. Next base: position 40,931 of record CACDWM010000007.1, on the reverse strand, counting down.
ATGGAAATATATTTAAAGCTTTTTGAAGTTTTATTTCCAGTATTCCTAATAGTAGGACTTGGATATCATTTGGGTAAAAAAAATCCAGATTTTGATACATCATTTATAACAACATATGCTGGTAATTTTGGAACTCCAGCCCTCGTTATTTTTGCTATTACAGCAGGCGGAGTAACTTTTGAGATATTTAGTGAATATTTTGGATACGCAATTATCTTATTAACATTATTTGGTATTGTAGGTTTAATTTTTCTTGTTCTTATGAAGAAAGATTATATTCGTGAATTACCAACTTTTATCTTACCGAATACTGGAAATATGGGTATTCCGATTTGTTTATTTGCCTATGGTGAATTAGGAATGGGTATAGCAGCTGCAATTTCATCCCTTATTGTTTTACTCCACTTTACTTTAAATATTTTTTTAGCAAAAAGAGCCTTTGATTTTAAAACAATATTAAAAAGTCCATCATTTTACGCAATTTTAATAACAGTACTATTTTTGTATTTTGAAATTCCATTTCCTCAATTTATACTAAATACCGTAATGCTTTTAGCTTACGGAATGATTGTAATGATCCTTATGTCGTTAGGTGTTGCTCTTACACAAATGAAAGTATTTTCCTTTAGAGATGCATTAATAACTTCTTTTGGAAGAGTAATATTAGGTCCTATTATAGGATTTGCTGTTATAAAATTTTTTAATTTATCTGGTATACCAGCTGGTGTTCTGTTAATTCAATCTTGTATGCCTAGTGCAATTTTGTGTTATTTGATTGCGCACATGTATTCTCCTAAAGAAATTGTAGATAATATTTCTAGCACAATTGTAGTATCTACAATCATGTCCTTATTCACTATTCCGATTACATTATTCTTTGCTTTAAAATACTTCTATTAAGAGATATCCTTCCTTTATGAAGGCAATAATTTTAAATGCATCTGCTTGGATGATTGTTCCTGTAATGGATGCTTTTGCCAAATATTTAAGCTCATCTATGGATGTTTTACAGATAACGTGGGCAAGATATTTTTTTACTGTAGTCTTTACATTATCCCTAATGCTTATTTTTTATAGGCATTCATTAGTTTGGACGAAAAAACCAGCCCTTCAATTAATTAGAGGATTAATTTTTGTTTTTTCTACTTACTTGTTCTTTTATGCAATATCGGAAATTTCACTTCCTAAAGCCTTAACCTTAGCATTTGTTGCTCCAATTTGTGTTACAGCCTTATCTCCATTTTTTTTAAATGAGAAAGTAGGGGTGAAGAGGTGGACTGCAGTATCATTAGGTTTTATTGGAACTTTAATTGTAATTAGACCTGGTTTTATTGAGCTTAACTTGGCTACTATGGCCGCTTTAGGTAATGGAATTTGCTATGGATTTTATCTTATTATAACTAGGAAGCTTAGCACCTCTGACAATCCTCTTTTAACTCTTTTACTATCTGGTTTGATAGGAACTATAATAATTAGCTTGTTTATGCCCTCAGTTTGGGTTAATCCTACGTCAAATCAGTGGATTTTAATGGCTTTAATCGGCCTTATAGCCTCTGTGGCGCATCTTTTCCTAATATTATCACTCAGATACGCTGATGCCTCTAAATTAGCTCCTTTAGGCTATACAGAGATCATTACAAATATACTTATTAGTTACTATTTCTTTCATGAGCTACCTGATAATTGGACTTATTTAGGTTTGTTTATTATTGTTCTCAGTGGTTTATATATTTCTAGAAGAGAATATTTGCTTACTCGTTCTTAATAATAGTAAATAAATATTTACTATTATATAATGTAATACTTTAATATATACATATAAACTATTGTAATTGTTGTATAAATTAATTATGTTATTAAATATAAATTAAAATAAATCATTCAGTCTATACAAGAAAATTACAATTAATAGCTGCTGTTTTAAATAAACTAAGCCAAAAATGACAAGCTTGAATGAGAAAATAAGGCACTATGCTTAGAAGTGTTTATTACCAATAGTTTTTTCAAGTAATTATACACAAAATTCAAAATTCTTATTAAACCATGTGGGTAGGGGACCAAAAATTCATAAAAAATTATTTGAAATTAGACACTAAAATAATCCTTTTTAACATTGAAAAATAGAACAATGCAGTTTTAGAATATGTGTTTTAAACGACCATAGAGGTGCTTTATTTTGTTATATCTCGATATATAGTACAACTGAAGGGTGCATAACACTATTCATGCTAAAATACGCTTAAATATTGAAAAAACATTGATTTTACTTGTGTTTTTGACCATAAAATAGGGCAAAAAAGCCACTAAATATCAACTTTTTCAGATCTCAATAAATGCAGCTTTGTCTTAATTCCACCTCTACCTGAGTATCCACCTAGGCCTCCATCAGACCGAATTACTCTATGACATGGTATTTTGGGGGCATAAGGGTTTTTTCCACATGCATTAGCTACAGCACGTGCTGATTTAGGGCTTTTTATAGCTATTGCTACCTGTTTATAGGTTTTAACAGTGCCTTTTGGTATAGTTTTAAGGTAATTCCAGACTTTTAATTGAAATTTAGTACCTTTCATCAATAAAAATTTAAAATAATGAAGCAGATAATAAAGAAAACAGTTAAAATTGAAAGATAAATAGTTTCAAGTGTTTTTCCAGATTTTCTATAATTAATAAAGCTCAATATAGCAAAACCAATAGATGTTATTAAAAAATATATCGGTTCAATTACTCCGTCAATGCCCATCTTTAAATGGTATTACATACTTGTTTTCCTCACAATGTAATTAATTGTCCTTAAAATTTATAAATTATTTTATTTGACATTTAAAAAAGCTTGATATATTACTAACGATAATTAATTGTTATCAATAGTAATTATATGAATGAGCTTACTACAGATCTGAAATCACTCCATGAGGCAACTATAAATAACCTAAAAAGTTCTAAGGCGCAGAATACTTTAAGAGCTTATAAGTCAGATTTTAGAGATTTTGGAGCTTTTTGTTCTAAACATGGTTTAAATTCATTGCCATCAGAACCTAAAACTGTTTCTTTTTACCTCACCCATCTTTCTAAAAATTTTAAAATCAGTACTTTAAGAAGAAGATTAGTATCGATCAGCATGGTTCATAAGTTAAAAGGCCATTATTTAGATACCAAACATCCAATAATCATTGAAAATTTAATGGGAATTAAAAGGGTAAAAGGAAGTATTCAAAATGGTAAAAAACCTATATTAATCAATCATTTAAAATCAATAATTGATGTAATTAATGAACAAAAAAATGAAGAAATAAAAAAGCTTAGAGATAAAACAATTATATTAATTGGATTTGGTGGTGGTTTTAGAAGAAGTGAACTAGTTTCAATAAATCATAATGATCTAGAATTTGTTCCTGAGGGATTAAAAATTACTATTAAGAGATCAAAAACTGATCAATTTGGCGAGGGAATGACTAAAGGTCTACCCTATTTCACTAATGAGATTTATTGCCCTGTAAGCAATCTTAAGAAATGGCTAAAAGTATCTAAAATCAATTCTGGACCTATTTTTAGAAGATTTGCTAAAGGGTCTTCTTTAACAGAGAAGAGATTAACAGATCAATCTGTAGTCTTGTTAATAAAAGAATATTTAAATTTAGCTGGTATTGAAAATAGAAATTTTTCAGGTCACAGTTTAAGATCAGGATTTGCAACTGTTGCAGCAGAATCTGGTGCTGATGAAAGAAGTATTATGGCAATGACTGGTCACAAAACAACGCAAATGGTAAGAAGGTATATTAAAGAAGCTAATATTTTTAAAAACAATGCTTTAAATAAAATAAAATTATGATCATTAATTTTTTAAAAAAAATTTATTATTCTAAATACACTAAAAAATCTTACTCTATTAGTAATGTAGATTTAATAATTGATAGAATGTTTGCGAATAAAAAAAGTGGTAATTTTATAGATTTGGGTTGTAATCATCCAATTAAATTTAATAACACTTATCTATTATACAAAAGAGGATGGAGAGGTTTAAATATTGATTTAGATGAAACAAGCATTAATGAATTTAATAAAATTAGAAAATTTGATTTTAACGTTCAGGCATTAATTTCAAATTCAAGCAATCAAAGTAAAAAAGTATATTTTTACCATAAGAGATCAGCAATAAATACAGTTAGCGATCAACTTATTAAATATAGGAAATCTAAAAAAAGTGATTACAAAATAATTGAACAAAAAACCAAGACATTAAATGAAATTATAGATAACTCACCATTAAAAGATAAAAATATAGATTTATTATCAATAGATATAGAAAATCATGAATATGAGGTTTTAGAAAATTTTGATTTTAAAAAATATAAAATCGACGTAATAGTTACAGAATGTCATGATCTAGGGCAAAATAAACTAGAAATTTATAATCAGAATATTGAAAATATAATTAACAACAAGCTTTACAATCATCTAGTATCAAATAATTATAAATTGATTAATTGGGTTAATTCAGATTTAATTTTTGTAAAAAACAATTTTAATCTAAGTTAATTTTTTCAATATCATCTAAACTATATCTTTTATAAATTGCGTTTAAAGGTATCCATCTATCAAGTTCATTGAAAATACTTTGGTGAACAATATCGATTATATTTTTATTATAACAGGCAGCTAGATGTACGATGAAACCAGAATGAGAACTGATACAGGTTTTGGAATGATATATTATTGAAATTAAATTTGAAAAATCAGGTGACTTTAAAAATAAAATATTTTTATTAAGACTGAATTCTTTACTAATGCGATCAAAAAGAATATTTTCTCCTAAATTAGAAGATATAGCAATATTATGGCTTAATGAAATTGAGCGAATAAATTCTACAATTTTATCATGGATATTTGTATTAAAATTAAGCCATTTTTCATCTATATGAAAATGTATATATTCACTATCAAATTTTACGACTCGCATTTCAGGTTTGTAGTAAAGCACATGCTCCTTATTAATAATATTAAATCCAGCTTTTTTTAATAATTTAAAATAAAGTGTTAAATAATGATAAGATTTATTATTTGATAAATTATAATTTTCAACACATTCAATTGTGTTAATAAAATATTCATAGAGAAAGTTGGGCCTTGATATTTGAAAATATCTACCAAAAATTTTCTTTTTTTTAATAAATTTTAATGAAAACTTTTTTATTGATTTATGTATTGTGGCCAAGAAATAGGAGTGGGTTTTTCCATCTAATTGAAAAATTAAATCGTATTTAGTAGATAAAATATTTTTTAAATTAACTTTTAAAAATTTTAATATTGAGTTTTCATAAATAAAAATTTTATTTATTCCAATTATGTACTTTGCTATTTGAAAATTATAGTTTGAACATATCAAATCAATTCTACAATCAGGATTATTAAGTTTTAAATTGTTTATGACAGGTGTAATATTTATTAAATCACCCACTCTATCTGTTTTAAAAATTAAAATTTTTTTCATTTATCAATTTAAATCTAATTTTTTTTAATTTTGCATTATCGCTAATTAAATAATCTTTTTTGTTATTTATTTTTAAAATAGATTTTTTTTTAACTTTTTTAGAAATTTTTTTAATAATTTTAATTAGACTATAGGAGTTTCCTGAACCAAGATTAAATATTCCTTTTATATCATTTTGTATTGAAAAGTTTAAAAATTTAACTACATTTTCGATATTTATAAAATCTCTATACGAATTATCAACCTGTATTTTTTCTTCTTTTATAATTTTTTTTTTTATATCTGTTAAAAAAAAACCATTAGGTTGATCTTTTCCATATACATTAAATAGTCTTATAATTAAAAAATTAGAAAGATTTTTTCTTAAATAATTTTCACTTTTTAATTTTAGTTTACCATATAATGAGTTAGGTTTTTTTGCTGATGACTCTTTTATTTTTTTATTTGAAATTTTATAGACATGACACGTAGATAAAAATATCAATTTTATTTTGTTTATTTTTAAATAATCAATTAATTTTTGATTAGCTTTGTAGTTAGTTTTATTACAAACTGATTTATTACTTTCACATTTTGATCTAGATAAACCTGCACATCTAATAAAAACTGTTATTTGTTTTTTTTTGATAAATTTTTTTAATTCTTTTAAATTGTTAATATCTTCTCTGAATTTGTAAATTTTATATTTTTTTTTATATTTGTTTATAAAATTATTTGCTATATAGCTATTGTATCCATCTATTCCTACGGCTTTCATTAAATTAAAAAAATATCAATAATTTCAATATCAAATCTCATTTTTAATCATATCGTCAATTAAATTGTTTAAGGAAAATTTTGGCTTCCAATTTAAGATTTTTTTAGCCTTTTTAAAATCTCCGATAAGATTATCAACTTCTGTTTCTCTAAAATATTTTTTATCAACTCTTATAATAGTTTTATTTGTTGTGCTATCAACACCAACTTCTTTCAAACCTTTTCCTTTCCACTTAATTTTAAAACCAATTTTTTTAGATGCAATATTAGTAAAATCTTTAACAGAATAAGATTTATTTGTTGCTATCACATAATCATCTGGTTTTTTGATGTTTAAAATTTTCCACATAGAGTCTACATAGTCTCTTGCATGACCCCAATCTCTTTTAGAATATAAATTCCCTAGTACAAGAATTTTTTGTTTTTTATTTTTAATTCTCAATAAACCTTGAATTATTTTTTTTGTAACAAAATTAACACCTCTTCTAGGAGACTCATGATTAAATAAGATACCATTACAAGCATGAACATTGTAAGCTTCTCTATAATGAACAACACTATGATAAGCAAATACCTTCGATACAGCATAAATAGATCTTGGTTGAAATATCGTTTTTTCATTTTGTGGTGGTTTTGATTTACCATACATCTCGGAACTTGAAGCTTGATAAAATTTTATTTTCTTTCTTTTATAATGCCTGATTATTTCTAAAATTCTTAAAGTCCCTAATGCATTAACATCAGATGTATATTCTGGTATTTGAAAAGAAATTTTTACATGACTTTGTGCTGCTAAATTATAAATTTCATCAGGATTAACCTTATTAATAATTCTATATAAAGAACCAGAGTCAGAGAGATCTCCATGATGCAAATGAAAGTATTTGCTACTAAAATTTATGCTATCAAAAATATGATCTACTCTATTTGTATTTGGTATTGATGTTCTTCTTTTAACGCCATGTACATTGTAGCCTTTTTTAAGTAGTAACTCGGCTAAATATGAACCATCTTGACCTGTAACACCAAAAATTAAAGCAACTTTTCTCATTTAGTTAGGTATAGAACTCTTTCATTGTATGTCAATTTAAGATTATTATCAGTGCTGATCTTATTAATTTCATCTAATGATAGTATATTAGACTTATCTCCCTCAATCTCTTTTAGCTTATAATGAAACAATTTTTTTAAACTAAAAGTTAACTTAGGTTTTAATTTTTTGTACCAATTCATTCCCATTCTTGAAGTAATAATTTTACCGTCTAAATTCAAAATTTTTAAATAATTTGTAAACATGTAATTAAAGCTTTTTAAGCAACAAGAATAGGATTTTAAATTAGTATCGATTATAAAATCAAATTTAAATTTTTGAGTTATATCAATAAAATTTTCAGAATATTTATCACATAAGAAAATTTCATAATTATTTAAATTCAATTTATTGGCAAAATTAAATTCACCTTTAGAAACTGTTATGCCTACAATTTTTTTAGCATCATTAAAAATTGATGCGATTTTTGAGTTGCCTATTCCAATATGAAGTAAATTTTTGTCTTTAATATAAAATTTGTTTTTAATAAATTTAATAATATCTAACTCATCTGATGTTGTTTCTCTATCTTCCCAGTAAATATAATCTTTTTCAAATAAATTATATTTTTTACAATTACAAATATATTTGTTTTCTATCATATTTAAGATCTTCATAAGGTGTTTTAATTTTTAAAAATAACTTAAAATTAGATAGTTTTTTACCCATATCAATGCGTGGTATAAGGTATTTATCATGTTTATTTGGATCGTATCTTGACCTTAAAGTTGTTAAAGCATAACGGTAATTTTTTTTAACTTCATTAATTACATCTAAATTAAATTTACCATATGGATAACAAAAAGATATAATCTCATCTCCAATCAATTTTTCTAAGTCTATTTTTGAATTAGCTATTTCGTTCGAAAGTTCATCATGATCAATTTTTGTAAGTTTTTTATGATTTTTTGAATGAGATCCGATTTTCATTCCGTTTTTAATCCAGATATGAATATCAGATTTATCCATAATTTTTTTAGTTATAATATTTTTATTTTCTTCATCCCAATCATTAATTTTACCAATTTTATCTGAAACAAGAAAACAGGTGGCTTTAAAATTATATTTTTTAAGCAAAGGTAAACAATTAGATATCAAATCTTTATAACCATCATCAAATGTCATTATAAAATTTCTTTTATTTAAACTGCTAACTTCATCAAAAAAAATTGATTTATAATCGTTTTTTTTTAGATAAATTAAATGCTTTTCAAATTCTTTAGTATCTGTTGATAATGGACATTTGTCATCACTAATAGAATGGTAGGAAAAAATTGGAATATTCATTTTTATTTGAACCAATTAATTTTTACATTTATTAGATTTAATTCATTCAAAATATATTTAGCAACATTAATGTTGCTAAATTTTTTATGATATTTTTGACAACCTTTTTTTGCTATGTTTATTCTTTGACTATCGTTTTTTAAATAAAAAATAATTTTTTTAACTAATTCATTTCTATTTTTAAAAAAAACAACTTCTTTTTTGTCTTTAAACATCTTTTGAAGATTTGTTTTTTTTTCAAGAAAAACTAGCAGTCCATTTCCTATCAAAGATGATATTCTATCACTAGAATATAAATTTTGATAGTTGCCTCTACTTATATTGAGTGCAATTTTTGATTTAGATAAATGATAAAAATAATTTGATCCCCAAATTGGCTCAACATTTTTTAATCCGAATGAAGCAATCTTATATTTATTTAATTTATTTATTAAATGATTAAAATCATCTTCTCTTTCATCAGTTTTTCCTTTTTTTAATATTACTCTGTTTTGTCCATGGCTAATCGCAAAAAAAAGATCATATTCCAAATCTTTTGTCTCATAATTTCTTAAATGATCGATTGAACTATCAATAGGATTTGGAATAAATCTTAATTTTTTATAAATTTTATTGTTTTTAAATAATTCTGGTGAAGAGGTTAAAAAACACTTATCTACATTGTTTACTAAATTTAAAAAATTTTGTTTTTTTTTACCATTTAAAAATTCATTTGAAATAGAATCAATAAACCAATTTGCCGTTTTAATATTATTATTCTTACAATATTCAAAAATTTTACTATCAATATTATAAACATGGCCGAAAATTACTAAGTTAGGTGCAAAATTTTTAATTGTATCAAGTATTTTTTTATTAAAATTTTTGTAGTTCCCATGCAGATTAAATATGCTTTTATTGTATTTTAAAAATGTTCTGTCAGAAATAGTTTGAACAATATAATCATTTTTAAGAAAACCATTATTTAATTTATTTGAAAATGAATAAAATAATCTTCCATCTGATAATTCATTAAAATTAGCAATATGTAATATCTTAATATTTTTCTCTGTCAGATAATTATTTTTATTTAAAATAATATTTGATCTAATTTTATCTATAGATTTAGAAATAATTTTAATATTAAAATTATTATTTTTGTAAAATTTAGTCTGCAATTTTTTCCTTAAAACTTTATTAAGTGTTAATTTTTTTAAAGCTTTAAAAAGTTCTGTAGAGTTATTTTCTTTTAACACATAAGCAATTTTTTTAGACTCAGTTAATCCTGCAATATTTGAAATTATTGGTAGACATTTTCTACTACTTGCCTCAATTGCTATTCTTCCTAGTGGCTCTTCCCATACAGAATTGCCAACTGCTATTTCAGAATTATTGTAATATTTCAATACCTCTTTGTTTGTCTTGTATCCAATTTCATTAACTATATTTTTATCTGGAAAAATTTTTTTTCTAGGCTCATCTCCAATTGCTATAAAATTCCAACTTTTATCAAACTTTTTAAATTTTTTAGCAGCTTCGACATATATTTTATATCCTTTAGCTTCATTTAATTTACCTACAAATAAGATATTTTTTTTCTTATTTTTACTTGGATTTATTGTTTTTTTAACACCGTGATAAATTATTTCTGTATTTAAGTAATTACTGTTAACTACTGATTTAAAAAATCTATTTTGAATCCATCTACTAATAAAAACTATTTTGCTGCAATCTTTTAATAAATTTTCTCTTTCATTTATTTTTTCAGAACCTCTAAGTGTTAAAGGGTCGTTATGAAGTGTTAAAACAATTTTAGTATTTTGAAAGTATTTTTTTATATATTTTACATATTCAGGTCTATTGTGAATTTCAATTATATCAATTTTTTTTTTTTTATTTTTTTCACAAAAATCAAGTATATAATTTTTGTTTCTAAAAATTTTTTTATTCTTCTTATCAGAGGAAATAATTTTAATATTTTTTTTATATGATGAGTAAGTCAATGCATCTCTTACATAGATTGAAACAGCGCCTGCTATTTTTGGATTTAAACTCTCTTTAAAAGGTAAAATTATAAATATATTTTTCTTATTCATATAAAAATTTATTTTTAATTTTTTTTCTCAATAAATAATTTTTTTTCAACTTATGTTCTTCTTTAATTGCTTCTGATTTAGTTTTATATGCTTTTTTATATATCATTTCCCATTTTCTACCCCTTGTAAATTTTGCTCCTTTGGAAGAATTGTGTTTAGATAATCTGTTTTCAAGATTATTTGTATATCCAACATAAGAGATAATATTATCATTATTTTTAGATATTAGGAGATATACGTAAAATTTCATTTATGGCGGTCCCTAGGGGAATCGAACCCCTCTTTCGAGGATGAAAACCACGTGTCCTAACCGATAGACGAAGGGACCAAGTTGGTGCTTTTTATTGTAAAAAAGATGATTAATCAAGCTTATCGTATTATTTTTTGATTTAATTTTACAACCTTTTTAAAACACGAGTGCTTATGTGTCACTAAAGTTTCTGAAATAAAATTATCTTCATCAATTTTTATGCCTGAAACTAAATCACCATTAGTAATTCCTGTTGCACAAAATATTGAGTCTCCTTTTACAATTTCATCTAATTCATATTTTTTGGAAAAGTCATTTATTCCCATTTCATTAGCTCTTTTCTTGTCTTTGTCTGTTTCAAATAAAAATCTACCTTGAAAGCTACAATTAAAAGCATCTAATGCTGTAGCTGCCAATACACCTTCTGGCCCTCCTCCTATTCCTAAAAAAATATCTACAGAGTATTTATCATCAGTTACTAATAGTGCTCCAGATACGTCTCCATCAGATATAAATTTAATCTTAACGTTTAAATCTCTCAATTCAGTAACAATTTTATTATGCCTTGGTCTTTTCAAAATACATGCTGTTAAATTTTCTGGTTTTTTGTTTAAGTATTCGCTCAAATTAAAAATATTTTTCTTAATAGAATAGTCTAAATCAACAACATTTTTTTCAGCTACTCTAGTAGAAATTTTCTCCATATAAGTTTCGGGTGCATTTAATAAATTATTTTTTTCTGAAATAGCAATTACTGATAGTGCACCTGGAAGATTATTTGCAGCAAAATTTGTACCTTCCAAAGGATCAACAGCTATATCTAGCTCAGGTCCATTTTTATTGCCAACTTTTTCACCAATATATAACATTGGTGCTTCATCTAATTCTCCCTCACCAATAACTATTTCTCCTTGAATACTCATTTTATTTAACTCTGATCTCATGGAATCTACTGCAGCTTTATCAGCTGCAATTTTATCCTTTTTACCAACTAAATATGAGGAAGATAAAGCTGCTTTTGAGGTAACTTTAATAAATTGATCAATTAAATTTTTATCAAGTGCCATTAAATTTTTTCATCAACTAAATCTTCTTGATTTATTTTAGTCTCAAATTCTCTTAAACGTTTATAAACACTAGCAAGTTCTATTATGGTTGGCCAAGCTTTTAATAAATATTGCATAGATCCCTCAACTCTTCCAAACGCTCTTATTATTTGCTGCATAACACCTAAAGTAACAACACCTGCAACTATAGCTGGAGCTAAAAAAACATATGCAGATAAAACATTTGCTTGTAAATAAGCAATTCGCCCAATATTAAAATATAGATATCTCAAATAACTTAAAAAATGAATTTTACGAACATCATCAAATAATTCATCTATTGTTTTTGGTCTTACATTTCCATCATCTTCTGCAATAACTAAAATTTTTCTATATGCAGCTTCTTGTTTTTGTAAATCATATTCGATACCAACTAATCTTAATATTAAGCCCAGAACAATTAAAAAAACAGTTCCCCCAATAGTCCAAATCAATGCTCCTACTATTAGTCCATATTCCCATTCTCCAAAAAAGAAAATTGGGATACCTACACTCAAACCAAATAATATAGGAATAAATTGTATCAATATCATTATAGACTCTATTAAACTTGTGCCTAATCCCTCCATTATTCTTGTAAATTTAATTGTATCTTCTTGAACCCTTTGTGATGCACCTTCAATTTTACGTGCTTTGTCATATACAGAGTGATACCACTCTACCATCGATGTCCTCCATCTAAATAAATAATGAGCTGTAAAGAAACTAATAGCTACATAAACAGCAATATACATTGCTGCCAAGGTAATAAATGAAAATAGGCTTGCAAAATATTCTTCAATCGAAACTGCATTTGGCTCTGCAAGAGCTTTCTGAATCATGTCATAAAACACACCAAACCACTCATTTATTTTGACATCTATTTCAACTTGAACCCAAAGTGATGAAAGAATAATAAAGGAACCTATCCAAGACCAATAAAACCAATTCTTTTCTGTGAAAAATCTAAACATTTTTTATTTAAGAAAATTATCAGCGTAAGATTTTTTTACAGTTTTTCTTTTTCTTGGTTCAATTAATTCAAAATCAATTTTCTTTTTTTTTGCATAATTAATTGCAAGCTCTTTAGAAGAAAATTCTAACTTTAGCTCTGTATAAGTATCGGAAGAACTTTCCCAGCCCATCAAAGGATTTTTTGTAGGATCTTCTGTTTTATACTCCAATATCCATTTATTGTTTTTAGCTAAGCCTGACTGCATTGGATTTTTATTAGGAATATAAATAATAGCTTTTTTCATAATTGATGGTCGGAGTGGCAGGATTCGAACCTGCGACCCTCTGGTCCCAAACCAGATGCGCTACCAGGCTGCGCTACACTCCGATCCGAGTACTAATACAGCAGTTATTGATAATTTCAATGTATAAAGACCCCAAAATTAAAAGAAATTTGACTAAAATCTGGTATATAACGAAGCATGATTATTACTTGCCCTTGCGAAAAGAAACAATTCAAAATTGATAGTTCATTAATACCACAAGAAGGGCGAGAACTACAATGTGGGTCCTGTGAAAGAGTCTGGTTTTACAAACCAAAAAATGAAAGCGAAGCACCATTAACATTAAATGAAAATATATCTGAAAACAAAATAGAAGCAGCTATTGAAACAAATGAAAAAAATCTAGAATTTAGCAAAAACTTACAGAAAGAAAAAATAATAGAACCTGAAAAAAAAAACAAAAAATCAATAGAAATTCCAAACAAGGTTAAAAAGTTAAAAAATGAAAATAAAGGATCTAAATTTTTTTCTTATTTGATAGTATTTATTATTTCATCTGTAGCACTAGTTATTTTGCTAGATACACTAAAAACACCACTAATTAATGTGTTTCCTGGTTTAGAAATTGTTTTATTTAACCTTTTTGAAACATTGCAAGATATAAAACTATTTATTATAGACCTAATTTAATTTTTTATGATTAATTATATATCTAAGCCTTTTAGATGGTTTTTTAAATTAGAAGCTGCAAGTGGACTTGTACTGTTGTTTGCTGCAATAATTGCATTATTTATAAGCAATTCTGGTCTAGCAGATTTATATTTTGCTACTCTAAATAAATATTTATTCATAGGAATTAATAATTTTGGGTTAAAGTTATCAGTATTGCATTGGATCAATGATGCCCTAATGGCGATTTTCTTTTTCTTTGTCACTTTAGAAATTAAAAGAGAATTTTTACAAGGTGAGCTTTCCAATATTAAACAAGCTTTATTACCTATAATTGCTGCTGTGGGAGGAATGTTGGTACCTGCATTGTTTTATGTTTTTATAAATTTAGGTGATAGCGAAACTTTAAATGGATGGGCAATTCCATCTGCGACTGATATTGCTTTTTCTTTAGGAGTTTTATCTTTGTTAGGGAAAAGAGTTCCTTTATCATTAAAAGTATTTTTAACAGCATTGGCTATAATTGATGATTTAGGAGCAATAGTAATTATTGCACTTTTCTACTCTGGTGATTTAAGCATTAAATATTTAACTTTAATGTTATTAGCTTTTATTGTTTTGTTATTGATTAACAAATTCAATATTAAAAAGTTCCTTCCATATTTAGTTGTTGGTCTCTTCCTTTGGGATTTCACTCATAACTCCGGTATCCATGCTACTATTGCAGGTGTTTTATTAGCCATGACAATTCCTCATAGAAAAAAAGAAAAAGATTTTTCTTTATTAATAAAAATAGAGCATGCAATTAGTCCATATGTTGCCTTTGGAATAATGCCTTTATTTGCGTTTGCAAATGCTGGAGTATCTCTAGAAGGTTTATCTTTTGCCTCACTGCTTGATAAGGTTCCCCTGGGTATTGTTTTAGGACTATTCCTTGGTAAACAATTAGGTGTTTTTGTTTTCTCCTATGCATCCATAAAATTGAAAGTAGCTCAAATGCCAAACGATACAAGTTGGTACAATTTTTATGGTGTAGGAGTTCTTACTGGAATTGGTTTCACAATGAGTTTATTTGTTGGAAATTTAGCCTTTGCTGAAAACATGCAATATATGGATGGTGTAAAAATAGGTGTATTAACTGGATCGTTGTTATCAACTTTATTTGGTTATTTTTTAATATTACTGACACCAAATAAACCAAATAAATGAGAAAAGTAATATTTCTATTATCTATAGTTATGTTTTTTTTTAAATCTTCAGCAAATGCTAACTACGAAAAAAAAATTTATGATTTTAGTATTGAAAGTATAACTGGTGAGATAATTGATTTTAAAGATTATAAAAACAAAGTTATTTTAGTTGTAAATACAGCAAGTTATTGCGGATTTACAAAACAATACGATGAATTACAAGAATTGTGGGACTTATATAAAGAAAAAGGTTTGATTGTTCTTGGTGTGCCATCTAATTCATTTAATCAAGAAAAAAATAACAATGTAGATATTAAAGAATTTTGTGAAGTAAATTTTAATATTAACTTTCCTCTGACTACATTAACTGAAGTTAAAGGAAAAGATGCTCATGAACTTTTTAAATGGGCAAAAGAAAATCATGGTAAATCGGCAGAACCAAAGTGGAATTTTCATAAAATCTTAATTAATAAAGAGGGAAAAGTTCAAGATACATTTGCATCATTTACAAAACCAATGTCAAAAAAAATAATTAAAGCTATAGAAAATATTTTATAAGTTTATTGTTAATCCATCATGTGCTGGAATAACATTTTTTGGAATTATTTTTCTAAGCGTTTTATAATCTAATACTGGCGATAAGTTTGTAAGAATAGCTTTTTTGGGTTTGAATTTTTTAATTACAGATAGTGAAGTTTCTAAATTAAAGTGTGATGGATGAAAATTGTACCACAAACAATCAATGATTAAATATTGAAGATTTTTAAAATATTTATAGTCTTTTTTATAAATTTTACTCACATCACTTATATAAGCTAATTTTTTATTAATAATAAAGCAGTTTGATTTTACTTTACCATGTTCAACCATAATTGATTGAATACTAATTTTTTTGTTATTATTTTTTGTAAACATTTTTTTTGGAAGTTTATTAAGTTTTAGTGTTGCTGGATATTCTTTCGAATAGCTTTTAAATATATAAGAAAATGTAGAATTAAGATATTTAGTGGTATATTTATCAGCATAAACATCAAGTTGTTTTCTGTTATTTATATAAAAAGATCTCAAATCATTTATTCCATGGGTCTGATCACCATGCAAATGAGAATATAATACTCTATTAATTTTTTTTATTTTATGTCTCAAAAGTTGTTGCCTTAAATCTGGCGATGTATCTATAAGAATATTTTCATCTGTAGTTTTAATCAACGCTGAGCATCTTGTTCTATAATTTTTTTTATTATTAGGATCACAATTTCCAAAAAAACCATCTGGTCTCGGTACCCCCATTGAACTACCACAGCCTAAAATAATAAATTTCATTAATTTGAATTAAAAAATAGTTTATTAAAGTTATCTGTAGTTTTTTTGATAAGATCTTTTTTCGATATATTTTTAATTTCAGCTAATTTTGCAGCAGTAAAATCAATAAATGATGGTTCATTTTTTTTTCCTCTTTTAGGAACCGGTGCTAAAAAAGGACTATCGGTCTCAATTAAGATATTATCAATTGGAATAAATTTAAAGGTATCTTGTAAATCCAATGAATTTTTAAAAGTTATGATACCACTTGCTGAAAAGAATGAATTTAAAGTCATTAGTTTTTCTGAGAATTCTTTAGACCCAGTAAAACAATGCATCAAAATTTTAAGGTTTTGATTTTTATATTCATTTAAAATCTCAAATGTTTCTTTTTCTGCATGTCTTGAATGAACAATTAATGGAATATTAGTTTTTATAGATGCTTCTATATGTTCTTTAAAACTTTCTATCTGCTTATCTTTTTCACTATTATTATAATAAAAGTCTAACCCAGTTTCTCCAATTCCAATAATTTTTGAATTTTCATTCAGACTTTCAATGATTTGTTTTGAAGTGATAATATTTGTGGAGCTTTCATGGGGGTGAATACCAATAGTGCCGTAAATCATCTCATCTTTATTAACTAATTCTTTTACTCTAGAAAAACTTTCAAACGAAGTTGAGATAGTTAATAATTTTTCAATTCCTACATCTTTTGATCTTTGTATTACGTTAGACAAGTCACTTAATAACGGCTCATGATCTAGATGACAATGTGAATCAATCATTGTTTTTTTCTATTTTTTTAAAAAGTATATCTATTTTATTTATACTATTACCTTTGATTAAATAATCATTATTAGAAACTGAATTTAATTTTATATCTTTTTCCACAATGTCAAAAATCTTTAATGCTTTTAAAGAAGATTCAGGAATAATTGGATACAACAAAAAACTTATTTTTCTGACAATTTCTAATGTAGTATAAACAATAGTATTTAATCTTACTATATCTTTTTTCTTTTTCCATGGTTCTTGATCATTAAAATATTTGTTTGCTTCAAAAAGTGAATTTACAATATAATCGATATAAAAATTAATATTCTGATTATCAATTTTAGATCTAATATTATCTAAATTATTTTTATACTTATTTAGTATTAATAAGTCCTCATCATGAAATTTAACTTCTAATGGAATTTTTCCATTACAATTTTTTATTGCAAAAGCAGTTACACGCTGACACAAATTTCCAAAATTGTTTGCTAAATCACTATTAATACAATCTTCTAGTCTTTCTTGAGATATATTTCCATCGTTGCCAAAAGAAACTTCTTTAATTAAGTAGTATCTTAAAGGATCTAAACCATAATCTTTAATTATCTCAATTGGATCAAGAATATTTCCTTTAGATTTAGACATTTTTTCTTCCCCTGATAATATCCATCCGTGTCCATAAACTCTCTTTGGTAAATCAATTTTTGCTGCCAATAAAAAAGCAGGCCAATAAACAGCATGAAATCTGAGTATATCTTTTCCAATTAAATGTATTGAGGCTGGCCAAAATTTTTTAAATAAATCATCATCTGTATTTGGATAATTTAAAGCACTTAAATAATTTGTTAAAGCATCTAGCCAAACATATATCACATGGTTTTTATTGCTTGGAACAGGTATGCCCCATGAAAAACTTTTTCTACTTACAGAAAGATCTTTAAGACCACTTTTTACAAAACTAATAACTTCATTTTTTCTAGATTGAGGAGAAATGAAATCTGGATTAGCTTCATAATATTCTAGTAAAGGTTTTTCCCATTTTGAAAGTCTAAAAAAATAAGATTCTTCTTCAATCCATTCAACAGGAGATTTTGATGATATAGCAATTTTTTTTCCATCTACTTCCTCAATTTCGTCTTCGTTATAAAAGGCTTCATCAGATACTGAATACCATCCAGAATAGTTTGATAAATATATATCGTCGTTTTTCTCAAGCTCATTCCATAGATGTTGAACTGTTTTTTTATGTCTAGTTTCTGTAGTTCTTATAAAATCAGTATTTGATAAATTCAAAGTATCCGAAAGATCTCTAAAAGTTTGACTAATTTGATCACAAAATATTTGAGGTTCCATTCCTGCTTTTTCTGCAGATCTTTGAATTTTTAATCCATGTTCGTCTGTACCAGTAAGAAAATGAACCTGATAATCATCAATTATTTTAAATCTTGCAAAAAAATCTGCGATAATGCTTGAATATGCATGACCCATATGAGGCTTTGCTGATGGGTAGTAAATAGGTGTTGTAATATAATAAGTTTTATCCATTTAGTATTTTATCCTCAAATTCCATAAACAATGTTTCTTCATCTAAATTATAAGTTCTAGTATTATTAATTTTTTCTAAAAAATAATGGTATGACTTTAGTAAACTAATATCTTCAATAGATATATTGTTTCTAAAATAAAGTTCAATAAAAGAATGAATGATTTCAATAATTGATTTGTCTTTTTTATAAATTTTATCTTTAATTATGGTTGTTAGTGTTTTGTTTAAATCAAAATTAACAAGATCTAAGTCATATTCTTCAGATAACTTAATTAATTTAAATAATTTTCCAGGAGTTGCATAATAATCAAATAAATTATTATTGATAATATTATTTATGTCATCGTTTAATAATTGATTAACAATTCTAATAGACTGATCTTTTGTTAAAAAAACTTTGAAATTTAAACATCTAGATTTAAGAGTTGGTAGCACTCTTTTATTATTATTTATTAAAATAAAATTTATATTTTCATTAGGTTCTTCTAAAATTTTTAACAAAGCATTAATAGAATTTAAGTTTAATAATTCAATATTATCAATTAAAACAAATCTTTTTTTATCATTAAATGAAGATTTGTTTAGATTTATTATTAATTCCCTAATCTGATTTATATCAATATTTTTCTTTTCTTCTAAAACATCAATTAAGTAAAAGTTTGGGTTAGATTTATTTTGTATAAGTTTGTATGATTTATTATCTGGATTAATTTTACTATTTTCATAATCATAGGTATGTTCTTCGTTTTCCGACAATACAAAGTTGACTAGATGATATGCTAATGTTGATTTTCCAATACCTTTTTCACCAGATAAAAGAATTTTATTAGGCAAAGTATCATTTTTAGATAATTTACATAATTGATTAAAAATTTCTTTATGCTCAAATAAATTTATTTGAGTTGAGGGATTTAAATTCATTTAATTAATTTTTTAATTTGATTTATTACTAAATCTTCATTTTTTTTTATATCAAAATTAGAATCAATTATTTTGTATGATTTTTTATTCGATTTAGCTAATTTTAAAAAACCTCTTTGAACTTTATTATAAAAATTCATATCAAATTGATCGTATCTATTTAAAGATTTTCTATTTTTTAATCTTTGAAAAAGATTTTTTTTATTTACAACATTAAGAAAAGTAAAGTTGACTTTAATATTTTTTAATAAAAATCTATTTATGATGTTTATAATTTTTATATCAACACCCATACCATAATGCTGATATGCAATAGTTGAATCTAAGAATCTATCAATCAAAATAATTTTTTTTTTGTAGGATTTTTTTATAAGATTGATATTTTCGCTACGAGCTGCCAAATATAAAAGTAAATCAGTATGTTTGTTAAAATTAGATTTTTTATTTAAAATTAATCTTCTTATTTTTTCTGAATTAAGACTTCCACCTGGTTCTCTTATTTTTATATAATTAATTTTCTTTTTATCTAAATATTTAGATACTTTATTTATATGATGACTTTTGCCACTACCCTCTATACCCTCAAAAACAATGATGGGTTTTTTAGACATCACCCCAAATTAAATAATTAATTGATTTTATTAATCTTGTAAAAAAATTAACTTTTTTAATTTCTTTCGATGAAAGTAAATCATACTCACCAACAAGTTCTTGATCATAAACAACTCTTAGAGTGGCTATTTTTTGATCTTTTTCAATTGGTGCTTCGACTGGTCCATCATACTTAACAACAACTTTTAAAAGTTTTTTTTTAGCTTTTTTGATTGTTTTATAAATATCTTCCTTTGTATGCGCTTCCACACTATTCTCTTTTCCTAACCAAACATCAATTTTGTGTAAAGGTTTATTTGCTTTAGCTATTTCTACAAGATCATAGTTGGTAAGACCAAATGTAAGTAATTTTGTACTCTCTTTTGATCTAGCATTTTTTGAATTAAAACCACTTCCAACAGCAATTAATCTTCTGCCATTTCTATCTATTGAAGATGCTAAAGAATATTTTTCAACAGCTAAATAACCAGTTTTTATTCCATCTGCTCCAAGATTTTTATAAAGCAAAGGATTTCTATTTCCTTGTTTTATAGAATCACCTCCTGTTCTATCCCACGTAAATTCTTTTTCAGCAAACATTTTGTAAAATTCAGGATGTTCTTTAATTAGATATCTAGACATTTTTAAAATATCTCTAACAGTTGAGTAGTTGTCAGGGTCATTTATTCCTGATGAATTAGAAAAGTTTGTATTATCCATCCCTAATTCTTTTGCTTTAGTAGTCATTAAAATTGCAAATTCTTCTTCAGTACCCGCTATACCTTCAGCCAATGCAATACATGCATCATTACCTGAAGCAACGATAATACCTCTTAATAAATTTTCTACAGAGACTTGATCACCTACCATTATAAACATTGATGAATATCCAGATGTAGATAATCTCCAAGCTCTCTCAGATATTATAAATTTTTCGTCTAAACTAAGATCGCCTGATTTTATTAAATCAAAAGCAATAATTGCTGTCATTATTTTTGTCATAGAGGCTGGATAAATTGAAATATCTGGCTCTTTTTCATAGAGAATTTCTCCAGAATGATAATCTTGTAATATTGCAGTTCTTGCCTTTACATCAAAATTAGCTTTTGAAACACTTACTAATGAAAAACTAAAAAAAATTACAATTAATAATATTCTAAACATCTTTTAATATCTCTATATTTTCAAAATTTAATACTTTTATTTCGTTAAATGATTTTTCTAGTTTTTTTATATCATTAAATGGGCCCAATAATACCCTATATTTGGTTTTAGATAATTTCTTAATTACAGATCTTTTTATATTTGTCTCATCTTTGATTCTATTAACCATATTTTCTGCTGAGTCTCGGTAATAAAAATCTGCAATTTTAATTGAATATAAAAATTTATGTTTTTTTATTTTGACTTCTTTAGTCTTCTCTTTACCCAGATTATCTATAGTAATTCCGTCAACAGGAGCTTTTTCAGCTACACTTTTCTCTTCATCAAAAGTCTTTGCCTTTTTAGCTACAAATGTTGAACTTTTTGAGATTAAAACAAGATCGATATAAGGTTCTTTAGGATCAAGTGATAACTCTTCAGCAATTCTTTGCGTAATTACAGAGTTATAAAAAGAAGAGAATTTAACATTATTAGAGATTACTTCTGCTATAATGGATTTATCATTAATAGGATTGGTAATTTTAACAAATGAATTTTTTTTAATTTTATTATGAAAAATTAAAAGAGATCTATTATCAATTTTTTTAGATATTTTTTTTTCTTTTTTTAATTCATCATCATAAATTAAAGCAAATCCAGTATTACTATACTTTTGATCACTAATATAAACTAAGTTTTTATTATTTTGATCAAATTGATTACATGCAGATAAAAAAAGTATAGAAATAATTAATATTAGTTTTTTAAAGTTCATTTTTAAATTTATCTTTTAATGTACAAACGGCTAAAGCAAATCGCAATGACCTATTCCATTTTAATATTATCTCATAGTTATCAAATACAATATAAGCTGGATTTAAAGTTTCGGCATCAGGTATGATATCTTTATCTGGAGTTATAATAGCTACCTTTAAAGAGTTGTACTTATTATCTATTTGATCATTATTTTTAATAAATTTTCTAAAATATTTTAACTTTTTTTTATCATGAAGTTTTTTTGCGGAAATGTTTAAGTATTTACTTGGTATATTGTCTGATAAATCTATTCTATAAAAACAAGGATTTTCACTTTTCCAGCCTATTTGATTTAAATAATTAGATGCAGAAGCATAAGCATCAATATTATTTTTTAAATCTATATATCCGTTACCATCATGGTCAATAGCATAATTTTTCATTGTTGATGGCATAAATTGAAAAAAACCAAAAGCACCTGCCCAAGACCCATATAACGTTTTATAATCTATTTGATCATTTTCTATTAATCGCAAAAGTATTAATAATTCATTTGTAAAAAATTCTGATCTTCTTTTATCAAAACTTAAAGTTGCCAAAGAGGATAAAATATCCATTTTACCAACATACGTTCCAAAATTAGTTTCTATTCCCATCAGGGCTAATAGTAACTCTCTCTCAATATTAAATTCGTTTTCAACAGTATTTATTAATTTTGAATTTTTTTCATAGAATTTTTTTCCTAAAGAGACTTTTTTTGAAGATGTTCTTTTTGAAATATAAGTTTTAGTATCCTCATAAAATTCAGGTTGATACCTATCATATTTTATCACATCTGATAAAAATTTAGTATCAGACATAACTGTATCAAACGTTTTTTCTGAAATATTGTTTTCTAAAGCTATTTTTTTAAAATTTAATTTCCAATTTTCAAATTCTTTATTGATATCAGCAAATGACAAATTAATAGAAATAATAATAAAAAATAAAAAAAAATTAATTATTTTCATGCAAATCTTTCAAATATATAATTACAGCAATCCAAATAAAAATAAAACTAACTAATTTTGTTAGTGAAAAAGGCTCGTTATAATAAAAATACCCTAATAAAAACTGAAAAGTAGGAGTTATATAAAATATCATGCCAGTCGGTCCTAATCCACAGAGCTCAACTCCCCTAACATATAAAAATAAAGGTATGACGGTCATAGGTCCAGCAAGATAAATAAAAAGCATTAGTGATGGATCAGATAATTTAAAATCATTATATCCTTTGCTTGCTATCAAATAAAAGGCAAATAGTGCAAATGGTAATATAAATAAACTCTCAATAAGAAGGCCTACATCAGTATCAACATTAATTTTTTTTCTAACTAAATTGTAAAACCCCCAACTTAATGCAACAATTAAACCAACCCAAGGTAATGATTTAATACTTACAATTATTAAAAAAAGGATAGATAGGATAACTAACAGGATTGAAAAGACTCTTTTTTTATTAAGTTTCTCTTTAAAAAAAAGATAACCAAGCATTACACTTAAAATAGGCATAATAAAATACCCAAAACTTGCATCAATAATTCTATTTGTTGCTATTGCATATATCCATACAGCCCAATTTATAAAAATTAGAAAACCTGAGATAAATAAATAAAATAAATTTAATTTATTTTTTACAATTTTAAAAAAAATACTCCATTTAGAGAAAAAAAAAGTAGTCAGAATTAAAGTAAAGGTTGTCCATAAACATCTATGAACTACTAATTCGATATGTCCAATATAAGCAATATATTTAAAATAAATTACACCAAAAAATCCCCACCAAAAAGATCCAAATCCAGCAAGTAATAATCCTTGGTTAAATTCTTTATTCATAGGAATTCATGATGCTTGTAATTAATAAGTTTATTAGACCATTTTATGGTTGAATTAAATAATTATAATTATAAAACCTTGATCACGGAGAGATGGCTGAGCGGTTGAAAGCACCGGTCTTGAAAACCGGCAAAGGGGCAACTCTTTCCTGGGTTCGAATCCCAGTCTCTCCGCCATTATTTTTGTGTATAGTCAAAATTTTTATATAAGAAATTGATGTTGTTATTTTCAAATTCAAAATCTGTTTTAAAACCATTGTAAAAATTATATAAATTATTGTCATCAATATTCAGTAGTTTTTCTAAATCAATAAGATCATTTTCATTTAAATTATTTATATATTTTTTTGTAAATGCACCCAAAAGATTATCCATTTCTTTTGTGCCTCTATAATTAGATCGGTAAATAATTTTTTTTTTTAATTCATCTATGTTGATCATAATAATTAGAATATATTAGTTGTTAATGAATAATAAAACAAATTATGAATTTTTATTGTCAGATTTAAGTTCTTTAAAAGGTGTAGGAACTAAAACAAAAAATTTATTAAAAAAGAAAAATATTAATAATTTATTTGATTTACTATGGAAACTTCCAAAATCTTATACAGATAGAAGCTTGTCATCAAAAATAAAAGATTTAAAAATTGGTGAAATACAAACAGTAACTATTATTCCACAAAAGTATAACTTCCCAAGAATAAGGAAATTACCTAATAGGGTTTTATGTAGTGATGAAACAGGTGAAATAGATTGTGTTTTTTTTAATAGTTATGAAGGTTATATTAAAAAAATCCTACCCTTGAACAAACAAATTACTGTCAGTGGTAAAATAGGTCATTTTAGAAATAGGTACCAAATTACAAATCCAAAATACGTTTCTGAGGATTCCTCTTTAATCAAACAAACTCATAATAAATACTCATTAACCGAAGGTATTTCTGAAAAAATATATAATAAAATCTTAAGCCAAATAATCAATAGTTTACCAGTTTTTAACGAATGGCACTCTAAAAGTATTATGTCTAAATTTAAAAATATAAGTTGGAATAACTCAATCAAAGAACTACACAAACCTGAAAATATTGGAAATTATAAATCAAATTTCTATCAAAGACTTGCTTTTGATGAAATATTTTCAACATTTCTTGTTAATTCTGAAATAAGAAAAAAAATAAGAAAAATAAAAAAAAAAAATAAAGTTATTAATTTAAACAAACAAAATTCAATAATAGATAAATTAGATTTTTCTCTTACGGGTGATCAACAAAAATCACTTGACGAAATAAACAAAGACTTAAGTTCACCAAATAAAATGTTTAGACTTTTGCAAGGAGATGTTGGTAGTGGGAAAACAATAGTCGCTCTTTTAGCGGCAATAAATAGCATAAATTCTGGTTTCCAGGTTGCTTTTATGGCTCCTACGGAAATTCTAGCAAGACAACATTTTATGCTTGCAAAAAAAATTTTTCCTAAAAAAATAAATATAGATCTTATTTCTGGAAAATCCGAATTTAAATTAAAAAAAGAAATTCATAAAAAATTAGAAAATAATAAAATTGATATTATCTTTGGTACACATGCAATATTTCAAAAAAAAGTAATTTTTAAAAAATTAGGATTAATAATTATAGATGAACAACATAAGTTTGGAGTGAGTCAAAGAAAAAGATTGTCAGACAAAGGTGGACCAAATTGTGACGTATTATTAATGACAGCAACACCTATACCTAGAACTTTAACAATGACAATTTATGGTGATATGGATATTTCAATAATTAGAGAAAAACCAAAAAATAGAAAACTAATTAAAACGTATAGTAAATTAGAGGTTAAAATCGAAGATGTTTTAAAATTTATAAAAAAAGAAATTAACATAGGAAATCAAATTTTTTGGGTATGTCCATTAATTGAGGAGTCTAAAAAATTAGATCATTCGTCAGCTGTAAAAAAATATGAATATTTAGAAAGCAAGTTTCCAAATCAAGTATGTTTACTTCATGGAAAAACTGATGTGGATAAAAAAAATGAAATATTAAACAATTTTTTAAATAATAAATTTAAGATTCTAGTTTCTACAACTATTATTGAGGTTGGGATAGATTTTCCAAATGCAAATACGATTATAATCGAAAATGCTAACAAATTTGGTTTATCTCAACTTCATCAATTAAGAGGTAGAGTTGGTCGTGGAGATAAAGAATCTACATGCATATTAATGTTTAAATCTAATCTAACCGAAAACGCAAAAAAAAGATTAAAAATTTTAAAAGACACTAATGATGGTTTTTTAATATCAGAAGAAGATATGAAATTACGAGGGTTTGGAGATATTTTGGGATTTAAACAAAGTGGTGTAAAAAATTTTAAATTAGCAGATCCAATTCAGAATAGTGATCTTTTCTTATTAGCTGAAAAGGAAATGAGAAGAATAGAAAAATCAAATGAAAATATAAGTAAATTCAAACCTTTAATAAAATTGTACGATAGGGCTGATATAATAAATGATATTGCTTAAGTTTTTTTGGTAGAAGTACCTGCTGAAACTATAAATTTTGATGCTTCTTCAAAAGACATGTTTAAATATATAACATCTTCTATTGGGAACATTAACAAAAAACCACTAGTAGGATTTGGTGTTGTTGGAACAAAAACATTAATTAAATTTTTGCCAGTTTTTTGAGCCATCTCCCCTTTGTTCTCTTTCGTAGCAAAACCAACAGCCCAAACTCCTTTTCTTGGATATTCAATTAAAACTACACTTTTTTTTCCATCATCTTTTTTTGAAAAAGTTTCTGTCATTTGAACAATTGCAGAATAAACTGTTCTTAAAAATGGAATTCTTTTAAATAAATCATCTATCAGTTTAAGAATTCGTCTACCAAAAAATGATAATGAAAGTCCACCAACAATGGTTATTAATAATATTGAAATAATAATTTCAACTCCAGGAATATTAAATGGCAAATAACTATTTGGATTAATATTTTTAGGAATTAAATTTGATGAAATACCTATTAAAATTTTAGTTAAATAGAGCGTAAAACCAATTGGTATTAAAACAACAACACCAGTAATAAAATAATTTCTTAGTGTTAATGAAAAAGATTTTTTTGAGCCCTTTTTTGCCATATTTAAAATTAACTATAACTAGCGTAAACAACAAAAACAATTGCAATGATAAATAATACAATTAGAATTTTGTTATTAAGATTCATGTTTAAATACTATTATCAATTTTAGGTAGATATGGATAGAAGAAAATTTTTGACATATATAGGTTGTGGATGTGGAAGTATACTTTTGCACTCTTGTTCTACTGCTCCAATAACTGATCGAAAACAATTAAAAATTATACCTGAGGCCAAATTAAATGCGCAGGCTGCACAAATTTATGAAAAAGTTAAAGAAAAAGAAAAGATGAGCGATGATTTAAAAACTTTAAATGAAATAAAAGAAATTGGAAAAAAAATGGAAGATTCGATTAGTGAATATTTTTATAGATCTAATTTAGAAGACCCAACAGTAAATTTTGACTGGGAATATATTTTAATTGATAATAAAAAAGTAAGAAATGCATGGTGTATGCCAGGCGGTAAAATAGCGGTTTACACAGGTATGTTAGATGTTACAAAAAATCAAAATGGATTAGCTGCAGTGATGGGCCACGAAGTCGCTCATGCGGTAGCAAAACATTCTGTGGAAAGAGCAAGTCGTGGTTTTTTATTAAATACTGGAGCAAAAATTATAGATATTGCAAGTGGCGGTGTGTTATCCGATATAAATAGAACTACTGGCATGGATACAGTTGGTATGCTGGCTCAATTGGGAATTATGAATCCTTTCAACAGAAAACAAGAAAGCGAAGCTGATTATTTGGGTATGATTTTTTCATCTTTATCTGGTTATGATATTAGAGAAACAGTTAAAATTTGGCAAAGAATGAAAGAATTTAATAAAGGTAAAGAGCCTCCTCAATTTATGAGCACACACCCCTCTTCAGATACAAGAATAAAGCAACTCAACGAATGGATGAATGAGGTTATTTTAGATTATCCACCGATTAATTTAAGTTAATTGAATTAATGGTGAGCCCTGATGGACTCGAACCATCGACCCATTCCTTAAAAGGGAATTGCTCTACCAACTGAGCTAAGGGCCCCCAAATTATTCAAATTGAATAGTTGTTATATACAGAATTATTATTTTTTTTCAAATGTCAATTTTAACCAAATCTATAAAGCTTCTACAACTTATCAATGTATTTATCATGAAATTGATCAAAAGTGCCTTCGTTAATATTTTTTCTGATTGAGGCCATTAATTCTTGATAAAAATTAATATTATGTAGTGTCAATAACATAGAGGCTAGAATTTCATTAGTATTAAATAAATGATTTAAATAATTTTTTGAATATTTATTTAAATTAAGATTTTCACAATATGGATCAAGTGGTGTGTTGTCATTTTGATATCTATTATTTTTAATATTGATTCTACCCTGCCATGTAAAAGCTAAACCTGTTCTACCAGATCTAGTTGGCAATACACAGTCAAACATATCAATACCTCTTTTTACAGCACCCAAAATATCTGATGGCGTTCCAACACCCATTAAGTAATGCGGTTTTTCAATAGGTAAGTTTTCTTTAATATCATCTAAAACATTAAACATTTCATTTTGTGACTCTCCTACGGCCAATCCTCCTACTGCATAACCATCAAAACCAATTTTAATAAGTTCTTTAAGAGATTTTAATCTTAAATCTTTAAAAAGACCTCCTTGAATAATGCCAAACAGAGCTTTATGAGGATTGTTACCAAATGCTATTTTAGATCTTCCAGCCCAATACAGCGAAAGATCCATTGATTTTTTTATAACATCATAATCATTTGTTTTTTTAGGACACTCATCCATTATCATTACTATGTCTGAATTTAAGCCTAATTGTATTCTGATACTTTCTTCTGGACTTAAATAAAATTTCTTTCCGTCAACATGAGAATTAAAAATTGCACCCTTCTCTTTATCAATCTTGTTCAATTTTGATAAAGACATAACTTGAAAACCACCAGAGTCAGTCAATATAGGGAGATCACAATTCATAAAATTATGAAGACCTCCAGCAGATTGAATTCTTTCAACGCCTGGACGTATCATTAAGTGATAAGTATTTGAAAGTATTATTTCTGATCCAGTTTTTTTTATATCATCTATAGTACAGGCTTTAACTGTAGCTTGTGTTCCAACAGGCATAAATGCTGGAGTTTGTATATTTCCACGATGAGTCTCTATTAAACCGCACCTAGCAAATTTATCTTTTTTTAAAACGTTAAAGGCAAATTTTTTTAATGCCATTAAAAAAATTATTGAGATTTGAAACTAATAATTTTATCTGGATCAATAACAGCACCATTATTGTTTTGGTCTCCTCTTTTGATTTTATCAACAAATTCCATTCCTTCTATTACTTTTCCAAAAACTGTATATTGTCGATCTAAAAAAGGAGCTGGCTGAAAACAAATAAAGAATTGACTATTTGCACTATCAGGGTCTTGAGCTCTTGCCATTGATAAAGTTCCTCTATCATGTGGTAAACTATTAAATTCTTGCTTTAAATCTGGGAAGTCAGAACCACCCATACCTGCTCTTCTAAGATCAAAATCTTTAGAGTCTGAATTACCGAATTTTACATCTCCTGTTTGGGCCATGAATCCATCTATAACTCTGTGAAAAACAACGTTATCGTATTTACCACTGTCTGCTAATTCCTTAATTCTTTTTACATGATTTGGTGCAACGTCTTCGAATAATTCAATTTTAACATCTCCATCTTTTAACTTTAATATCATTATATTCTCCTCAGCTATTGATTGATTAGTAATTAAAAAAAACAAAATCAGTATTTTAATAATAATTTTATTCATATTTATCTTTTAATGATTTAATTGTGCTTTTTGTAGTAAATTTTTTTATATCACCTTTTAATTTAACAATCTCTTTAACAAATCTAGATGAAATGATTTGATTTTCTACATCAGACATTAAAAAAATTGTTTCTATATTTTGGTTCAATTTTCTATTCATACCAGCCAACTGAAATTCATATTCAAAATCAGATACAGCTCTTAATCCTCTTAAAATTATGTTTGATTTATATTTTTTACATAAATCAGTAGTTAATGATCCAAAAGAAACAACTTTTATTTTTTTTCTATTTAACTTTAGATCTTTAAATAAAGCTTTATTTACTATTTCTATTCTTTCATCAGAACTGAATAGATAATTTTTATTACTTTCATCAGAAACACCTACAACTACCTTATCGAATAGTTTTAATGATTTTTTTATAACATCAATATGTCCAAAAGTGATTGGATCAAATGTTCCTGGATAAATTGCTATTTTACTCATTAAATTAAATTATCATCAATTTTAATTGCGGAAACAACTTTTTCTTCTCCAGATAATTTAATTATCCTTACACCTTGGGTATTTCTGCCTGCAGTTCTAATTTCTTTAACCGCAACTCTTATAACCCTTCCTTTGTTAGTAGAAATTAAAATTTCATCACCTTCAAAAACAGGAAAGGATGAAGTAATATTCCCATTTCTTGGTGAATTTACTATTCCTATAATACCTTTTCCACCTCTGTTAGTAACTCTGTAATCTGTATGTAAGGTCTTTTTGCCATATCCATTCTCACTTATTGATAAAACAAATTTCTCTCTTGCTTTTAATTCGGATTTTTCATCTTTTGATTTTTTTACGTTTTTATTAATTTTATCGTTATCAATAACTGATAATGATACTATTTGATCATTTGATACTAAATCTATTCCTTTAATTCCTTTAGAAGATCTGCCTTTAAAAACTCTTAGTTTCTTAGCTTCAAATCTAATACATTTTCCAAATTTTGTGCTTAAAATTACATCTTGATCATCTTTACAAATTTTAACACCTACAATTTTATCATTATTATCTAATTTCATTGCAATCTTTCCAGATGCATTAATTGATGAAAAATCTTCTAAACTATTTTTTCTTACTTTTCCCTTCGCTGTGGCAAAAATTATTTGATAATTTTTTAGGTCCGTTTCTTCCTCAGGCATTGGCATAATTGAGCTTATAGCTTGGTGACTCCTCAAAGGTAAAATATTAAATAAAGACTTGCCTTTAGATGATGATGAACCTTCTGGGATTTTCCATGCTTTAATCTTGTAAACTAAACCCTCAGTAGAAAAGAAGAGAACAGAAGTATGAGTATTTACTGATAATGTTTGAACAACTGAGTCTTGATCTCTGGTTGTTATACCTGATTTACCTTTGCCACCTCTTTTTTGTTTTTTTACTCCATCTAAAGAACCTCTTTTTATGTATCCTTGCAATGTAACTGTAATTATTACTGATTGTTTTTGGATAGTTTCCTCAATATCATAATTTAAAACAGCATCTATAATTTTAGTTCTTCTTGGTATAGCAAACTTCTCTTTGATATTTTTTAGTTCTTCACTGATGACTTTTAGAAGTTCTTTTTTTGATGAAATAATCTTTTTATATTTAGTGATTAATTCAGCTAATTTTTTAATTTCAACTTCGATTTCATTTATTCCTAAAGCAGTTAATTTTTGAAGTCTTAATTCTAATATAGCTAAAACTTGTGGTTCAGATAAAGAATAAAGGTTTTTGCCTTTTTTTCCCTCTACTAAAGAAATTAACTTTTGTGATTTATTTATTTTCCATTTAGTTTTTAAAATTGATATTTTAGCATCATCAGGTGTTTTAGATGATCGAATAATTTTTATTATTTTATCTAGATTTTCAACTGACACAGATAATCCGATTAATATATGTGCTCGTTCTTCAGCTTTTTGAAGATCAAATTTAGTTTTCTTAATAACTACATCTTCTCTAAAAGTTAAAAAATTAGATAAAAAATCTTTTAAAGTGCACGTTTGAGGTTTTCCCTCAACAATAGCTAAAGTATTAAAACCAAACGAACTTTCTATTTGTGTATTTTTATATAATTGTCTCTTTATAGTTTCTGGTTCTACACCATTTCTTAAATCTATTGCTACCCTAATACCTTCTCTGTTTGATTCGTCTCGAATATCTCTTATACCTTCAATTTTTTTTTCTCTTACTAACTGAGCAATCCTTTCATTTAAAACAGATTTGTTAACTTGATACGGTATTGAAGTTATTACCAGTCTTTCACGACCATTTTTTTGTTGTTCAATTGAGATTTCACCTCTTATCTTAAAAGACCCTCTTCCATTATTATACCCATGTTTAATTATATCTTTACCTATAATTACACCACCAGTTGGAAAATCTGGACCAGGTATATGTTTCATTAATTCTCTAATTTTAATATCTTTATTATCTATTAAGGCCAAAGTGCCATCAATAATTTCACCTAAATTGTGAGGAGGTATACTTGTTGCCATACCAACAGCGATACCACCAGCTCCATTTACTAATAAATTTGGAAACTGTGCTGGTAAAACACTAGGTTCTTTCTCAGTTTCGTCATAATTGCTTTTGAAAGAAATTGTATTTTTTTCAATATCATCAATTAAATATTGAGAAACTTTTGACAAGCGAGTTTCGGTATATCTCATTGCTGCAGCAGGATCACCATCTATAGAACCAAAATTTCCTTGCCCTTGAATCAAAGGTAGACTCATAGAGAAATCTTGCACCATTCTTACCAAAGCATCATAGACAGATTGATCACCATGAGGGTGATATTTACCAATAACATCTCCAACTATTCTTGCAGATTTTCTAAATTGTTTAGACCAATCGTAACCACCTTTGTACATTGCATATAAAATTCTTCTATGAACTGGTTTTAATCCATCTCTTACATCAGGCAATGCACGACTTACAATTACACTCATTGCATAAGAAAGATATGATGAGCTCATCTCATCATGCATTGAGATTAATTTTATATTTTTATCTTTAAGCTCTTCAGTATTTTTCATAGAAATTAAAATGGAATTTCATCATCCATATCTGACACTTGTGAAGAATCCTCAATGTTATTTTGTTGAGTTGTGTCATTTTGAATTCCACCACCAGAATTTCCTCCGCCCAACATTGTCAGTGAAGAATTATATCCTTGTATAACTATTTCAGTTGAATATTTATCTTGACCCGATTGTTCATCTTTCCATTTTCTTGTTGTAAGTTGTCCCTCGACATAAACTTGTGCACCTTTTTTTAGATATTGTTGAACAACATTTACTAAACCTTCGTTAAATACAACTACACGGTGCCACTCAGTTTTTTCTTTTCTTTCACCAGTGTTTTTATCTTTCCAGGATTGACTTGTTGCAAGGCTTAATCTAGCTACACTTTTGCCATTTACCATTTGTTTAATTTCAGGATCTGCGCCCAAACGACCAATTAATAATACTTTATTTAAACTTCCAGCCATAATATTTAATATTTGTTAAATTAGTTAATTAGAATTATATCACAATTCTTCTGAATATTAATTTTATTAACTCAAAGCAACTAAAATTATGATGAAAAAGATAGTTATTAAGGGCGCTAAAGAACATAATTTGAAGAATGTTACTGTAGAGATTCCAAAAGATAAATTTGTGGTCATAACGGGTCTGTCAGGCTCTGGAAAATCATCATTGGCTTTCGATACTATCTATGCAGAAGGTCAAAGACGTTATGTAGAAAGTTTGTCTGCTTATGCACGTCAATTTTTAGATAAAATGAAAAAACCGAATGTCGATTTAATTGAAGGATTAAGTCCAGCTATTGCAATAGAGCAAAAAAATACCTCAAAAAACCCAAGATCAACTGTTGCAACTGTAACTGAAATTTATGATTACATGAGGGTATTATACGCTAGAGCAGGCATTCCCTACTCACCATTTACAGGTAAACCAATAACTTCTCAAACAATTACACAAATAGTAGATTTGGTTAAAAAATTACCAAAAAAATCAACAATATATATTTACGCTCCAGTGGTAAGAGGTCGTAAGGGTGAGTACAAAAAAGATATTTTAAGTTACAAAAGAAGAGGTTTTAGAAAAATTAAAATTGATAATGTTTTATATGATATAGAAAAATCACCTAATCTAGATAAAAAACTTAAACATGATATTTCAGTCTTAGTCGATAGAATAGTTTTAAATTCAAAACTTGGCAACAGGTTAGCTGAAAGTATTGAAACGGCAGTAAATTTAGCTAACGGTTTAGTGTTTGTTGAATATGAAGATGAAACACTTCCTCAAAAATTTAGAAAACTTGAAAAGTTAATTTACTCTACAAAGTTTGCTTGCCCTGAGAGTGGTTTTACAATTGAGGAAATTGAGCCAAGACTTTTTTCATTTAACAGTCCCTATGGAGCTTGTGAAGAGTGTGAAGGAATTGGTATGAAGTTAAATGTTGATCCAAATTTAGTTGTTCCTGATGAAAGAAAAAGTTTAGCAGATGGAGCAATAGAACCTTGGTCAAAATCAACCACATTATATTATGCTCAAACTTTAGCATCTTTAGCTAAACATTATGGTTTTTCTTTAGATGAAAAATGGAAAAAATTACCTAAAAAAATAAAAGATATTATTCTTTATGGTTCAGATGAAGATGAGATTAAATTTAATTATGACGATGGATACGAGAAATATTCTTATAAAAAAACTTTTGAAGGTGTAATTAATAATCTTGAACGAAGATTTTTAGAGTCTGATAGCGAATGGAAAAGAGAAGCAATAGCTGAATATCAATCTGACACTGCCTGTGAAGCCTGTAATGGTGATAGATTAAAAGAAGAAGCATTATGTGTAAAAATAAATGATCTTAATATTAGTGAAGTAACAAAAAAATCTATTTTAGATGCAGCAGAATGGTTTAAAAATTTAGAAAATAATCTTGATAAAAGACAATTTAAAATTGCCGAACATGTTCTTAAGGAAATTAACGAAAGATTAAATTTTCTTTTAAATGTTGGTTTAGATTATTTAACATTATCAAGAGAATCTGGAACTTTATCAGGTGGTGAAGCTCAAAGAATAAGGTTGGCTTCACAGATTGGATCTGGATTAACTGGTGTATTATATGTTTTGGATGAACCTTCTATTGGATTACACCAAAAAGATAATGTTAAACTAATTAATGCACTAAAAAGATTACGAGATCTAGGTAACACTGTTATTGTTGTAGAGCATGACACCGAGACAATGGAAAATGCAGATCATATTATTGATCTTGGACCTGAAGCCGGAAGTAATGGAGGAGAGATAACAGCACAAGGTTCATATGAAGATTTAAAAAAAGATAAAAATAGTATCACAGGTCAGTATCTTGCTAATAAAAAAACAATTGAAATTCCAAAAACAAGACGTTTAGCTAAAAATGGAAGATTTGTTGAAATCAATGGTGCATCTGGAAATAATTTAAATAATGTAAATCTTAAAATTCCAACTGGAACATTCACCTGTGTTACCGGTGTTTCTGGAAGTGGAAAATCTACCTTAATATTACAAACATTGTTTCATGCTTTAAATTTAACATTAAACAATAAAGCAAGAAAATCACCTAAATCATTTAAAGGTTATAAGGGCGTTGAATTGATTGATAAAATAATTGATATTGACCAATCCCCTATTGGAAGAACTCCTAGATCAAATCCAGCAACTTATACAGGTGCCTTTGGCCCTATTAGAGATTGGTTTACAAGCCTGCCAGAGTCTAAAACAAGAGGATATAAACCTGGAAGATTTTCTTTCAATGTTAAAGGAGGGAGATGTGAGGCTTGTGAGGGTGATGGTGTAATTACATATGAAATGCATTTTTTACCTGATGTTTATATACAGTGTGATGAATGTAAGGGTACCAGGTACAATAGAGAAACTTTAGAAATCAAATTTAAAGGTAAAAGTATTGCTGATGTTTTAGATATGTCTGTTGATGAAGGATGTGAGTATTTTGAAAATATATCTAATATAAAAACAAAATTGTTAACTCTTAAAAAAGTTGGATTGGGTTATATAAAAATTGGTCAACAAGCAACTACACTATCAGGAGGTGAGGCACAACGAATTAAGCTTGCAAAAGAACTTTCGAAAAGATCAACAGGAAGAACTATGTATATTTTAGATGAACCAACAACAGGTCTGCATCAACATGATATTAAAAAACTTTTAGAAATACTTCATACATTTGTAAAACTTGGGAACACAGTTGTTGTAATTGAACATAATTTAGATGTAATTAAAACAGCAGATTACATTGTGGATATGGGTCCTGAGGGTGGTGTAAAAGGTGGAAATATTGTCGCCGAAGGAAAACCTGAAGAAGTATGTAAAGTTAAGGATAGTTATACCGGTCAATTTTTAAAACCTCTATTAGCTTAAATTTAACAACTTAAAAATATCAAAAAATTAGTGTATAGTAATTTAGAATCATGAGTAATTTATTGTCATCATTATCAAAAACAATTCACACATCACTTGCATTAGCAATAATATTGTTTTTAGGGTTATTTTATTTAAACGATGGGATAGCTATTGATACATTATTCTGGAGCTGGTTGTTTAGATATATACATGTGATTGTTGCAATTATGTGGATTGGATTATTGTGGTATTTCAATTTTGTTCAAATTCCAAACATGGGAAAAATTCCAGATGAACAAAAACCAGCCATTGGCAAAATAATTGCTCCTGCTGCATTATTTTATTTTAGATGGGCTGCAGCGTTAACTGTTCTTTCAGGTTTAATTCTTGCTTATCTTAATGGATATCTTCATGATGCAATGACTTTAAGTCTGGGGTCAGGTGTACCTAAGCACACTGCAATTGGAATTGGAATGTGGCTAGGAATTATAATGGCCTTTAACGTATGGTTTGTAATTTGGCCAAATCAAAAAAGAGCTTTAGGAATGGTTGATAGTGATCCTGAAACAAAAGCTAAATCAGCTAAAATTGCAATGCTATTCTCAAGAACAAATACTTTGTTATCCTTACCAATGTTACTTACAATGGTAATAGCTCAGAATTTATATTAAGTTATTTTTTATCATCCTCTTCTCTAAGAACAGTTTTTTGTGAAACTCTTAGTCTAACCAAAACAGTATTAGCTATATAAATTGAGGAATAAGTTCCAAAAACAACGCCGAGTATCATTGCAAGTGAAAATCCTTTTAATATTTCTCCACCAAAAAAATAGATTGCTAATAAAGCAAGTAAAGTAGTTGCAGATGTTATAATAGTTCTTGATAACGTTTCATTAATTGAAATGTTTGTTAATTCAAAAATTTTTATATCTGAATATTTTCTTAGATTTTCACGCACACGGTCAAAAATAACCACGGTATCATTCATTGAGTATCCAACTATTGTTAATACAGCAGCAATTATTGATAAGTTTATTTCTAAACTGAATAGTGAAAAAACTCCTAGCGTTACAATAACATCATGAAACAAAGCTAAAATTGCACCCAAACTAAATTGCCATTCAAATCTTATCCAAATATAAATTAACATTAATGCTAAAGACAAAGATATTGCTATAACTCCTGATTTTAGTAATTCAGCACTTACCTTTGGCCCAACATTCTCTACCCTTCTAAAATCATAGTTATTTCCAAAAGATTTATCTAAATTAGTCTTAATTTCTTCAATAATATTCTTTTTATTATCTTTATTTTCAAATTTTACTAAAAAATCTGTATCATTACCAAATTTCTTCACTGAGACATCTCCTAAATCCATTTGATTAAATCTATCTCTTAATGAGCTTACATTTATTTTAGAATCTGAAGCTCTTAATTCAATTAAGGTACCACCTTTAAAATCAATACCAAAGTTAAGTCCTTTAAAAATTAACAATAATAATGAAACAACAATTAAAATTGATGAAAGTAAATTAAAGTGATTATAATATTTGTTAAAAGCAATCATTAGATTAATTTTTCCTTATCTTTATTTCTTGATACATAAATACTGGTAAACAATCTTGCTATGAAATAGACTGAAAATAGTGTTGTAAATATTCCAACTCCTAAGGTTACAGCAAAACCTTTTACTGGTCCTGAACCCATGAAAAACAAAATAATTGCTGCTAATAATGTGGTAATATTGGCGTCTAAAATTGCTGTTCTCGATTTAGTATAACCACCATCAAATGCCAAAATATTATTAGTCTCGTCTTTTAGTTCCTCTTTAATCCTCTCAAAAATTAAAACATTTGCATCAACTGCCATACCTACAGTTAGAATAATCCCTGCAATACCAGGTAAAGTTAAAGTTGCTTCAAATAAAGTTAAAACACCTAAAAGAATAAACAAATTAACTATTAGTGTTACATTTGTAATTAATCCAAAAATTTTATATTTTACGAACATAAAAATTATCACCAACATAAAACCTATTGCTAAGGCAATCATTCCTGCATTAATTGAATCTTGTCCAAGATCTGGCCCTACTGTTCTTTCTTCAATTATTTCTAATGGCGCTGGCAATGCTCCTGATCTTAATAATAAAGCTAGATCAGTTGCTGTTTGAAAAGTAAAGCCACCACTTATTTGACCAGATCCACTTGCAATAGTATCTCTAACTACAGGGGCACTAATAATTTTACCATCTAAAACAATTGCTAATTGCTTTCCAATACCAGTTGACGTTGCCTTACCAAACCTTTTTGCACCTACTCTATCTAAAGTAAATGAAACAATTGTTTGATTAGCTTGTGTGTCCATTTTTGGTTGAGCATCAAGTAAGTTTTCACCGCTTATTATAATTCTTTTACTAACTGTGGCTTCTTCTAAACCATTTTCAAATTTTAACTTTTCAACTCCAAAACGATCATTTTCGTCATTTGTTACAAATCGAAAAGTAAGGTTTGCAGTTTTACCAAGTAAAGATTTTATTCTCATTGGATCATCTAATCCAGGAAGCTCTACTAAAATTCTGTTATTACCTCTTTTAAGTATATTAGGCTCATTAGTTCCAACCTCATCTACTCTTCTTCTAACTATTTCTATAGCTTGATCTTGAGAAGAAGTTTTAAGTTTAATTAAACCCTGTCTTGAAAAATTAACTTTAAAATTTAAACCTGTATCTTCAATTTCTAACTGATGTGATTTAAATCTTGGGTAATAAGGATTAAGATCGCTATTTTCGTCCTGAAAAACATCTAAGACAGATTGCTTATCATTATCTGTTACATTAAAAAAAATATTCTGATTATCTATTTTTATATTGTTAATTTTAATATTTTTTTCTTTGAAGTAATTTCTAATTGTTGTTGTTAGGTTTTGTAATTTTTGTTCAATTACAGGTTCATTATCAATTTCAAGTAATAGGTATGATCCACCCTGAAGGTCTAATCCTAGATTAATTTTTTTATCAAAAAAATTATCATCAAATTTAAAAAGATTTGATGAAGCAATTAAAATAAATAAAACTGAAAAAAGAGTTATAAATAAAATTCTTAACTTAGAGAAATAAAGCACTTAACTAAAAATAATTATTTTTTAACTTCTTGAGTATTTGTATTAACAAGACTTTGAATACCAGTTGATTTGACTATCTCAACCTTTACATTTTCAGCAATTTCAACTTCAACTTTATCGTTGTCTATAAGTCTCTCCACTGTACCTGTAATTCCACCAGAAGTAACAACCTTGTCACCTCTCTTAAGACTTTCAACCATTGCTTTGTGCTCTTTAACTTTTTTTTGCTGTGGTCTGATTAAGAAAAAATAAAAAATAACAAATATTAAAATTAACGGTATAAATTGTCCTATTCCTGAGCCTTCCATAAATCTCCTTATAAATTATGTGAATACTTATACTATCTATGTAATTAAAACAACTTTATTTACCTGAAATCAATTCCAAATTATTCATATACGGTCGCAGTACTTTAGGAACAATAATCGAACCATCTTTTTGTTGATAGTTTTCTAGTACAGCAATTAAAGTTCTGCCCACAGCTAAACCACTTCCGTTTAATGTTCCAACAAATACAGTTTCCTTGTTTTTATTTTTGTATCTTGATTTCATTCTTTGTGCCTGAAATGTTGAACAAGAAGAGCATGATGATATTTCACGATACTTGTTTTCTGATGGTAACCACACTTCAATATCATAGGTTTTTTCAGCGCTGAAACCCATATCGCCTGAGCATAAGATTACTTTTCTATATGACAGCTCTAGCTTATCCAGAATATCTGTTGCACAGTTTGTCATTCGCTCTAATTCTTCAAGACAATTTTCTTTTTCAACGATACTAACCATCTCAACTTTATAAAATTGATGTTGCCTAATCATTCCTTTGGTATCTTTTCCATAACTGCCAGCTTCTTTTCTAAAACAGGGTGTTGAAGCAACAAATCTCATTGGTAAATCTTTTTGGTCGACGATTTTATCTTTAACAATATTTGTTAAAATTACTTCAGCGGTTGGAATTAAAAATTTTCTATCAGATCCCTCATCAAATTTTATTTCAAATTGATCGTTTTCAAATTTTGGTAATTGGCCTGTTCCATACATCGTATTATCAGAAGCAATCAATGGAGGTGAAATCTCTTGATAACCATTTTGAACAATATGAGTATCTAGCATAAAGTTAGATAAGGCTCGTTCTAGTAATGCTAACTCTTTTTTAACAAATACAAATCTTGATCCGGTTGTTTTTGTTGCAAGGTCAAAATCAAGCATACCTAAATTTTCTCCAAGTTCGTAGTGAGATTTGGGTTTAAAATCAAATTCAGGAACTTTACCTGCTTTTAAAACTTCCAAATTGTCATTTTCATCTTTTCCATTTGGAACATCCTGATGAGGTATATTTGGTATACTTGATAAAATGTTATCTAATTCAGTTTTAGTATTTTTTTGTTGCTCAGAGATC
>CACDWM010000006.1 GCA_902556505.1 uncultured Pelagibacteraceae bacterium | reverse complement strand
CAGTCCAGATGATTAATAAATCATCAGTTGTTACAGCTAATATATCACCGAATAATAGACCCATAATATCAAAACGAATAAATGCTAAAAAACCTATTACTACTAATCCAACAGCTAATGAAGAATGAGCTAGAAGACCAAGCAAAGCATCCCCAGGTAAATTAGTTTTTTTCTGTAGTTGAATTAGGATTAATGCGATTACTGAAGAAATTAAAAACACTGAAATAGCTATATTTAAATCTAAAGTATATGCCATTGTTACACCAAGAAGTGCTGAATGAGCTAATGTATCACCAAAATAAGATAATCTCCTCCATACTACAAAACAACCTAACGGTCCTGTTACAAATGCAATTCCTATTCCTGCAAATAATGCTCTTATAAAAAAATCGTCAAACATATTAATTTTTCTTTATTTCTCCCTCTTCAGAATGAATGTGGTCATGTTTATGTTCATACACAGAAAGAATTTGAGATGCTTGTTCACCAAATAAGGTTTTATATTCATTATTTTTAGCAACATCCATTGGTGATCCAGAGCAACATACGTGGCCATTTAAACAAACAACATGATCAGTTGCGGTCATAACTGTGTGCAAATCATGTGAGATTAATAGAATTCCACAATTTAGTGTGTCAGAAATTCTTTTAATTAATTCATACAAAGCAATCTCACCAGTGTAATCAACTCCTTGAACAGGTTCATCAAGAACTAATAATTCAGGTTTTTTTGAAATAGCTCTTGCGATTAAAACTCTTTGAAATTCACCACCTGACAAATTTCCTAAATTTTTATTCTTAAGATGTATAACACCTGTTAATGTAAGTGCTTCTTCAATTGCCTCATCTTTAATATTTTCAGTTAGAAGCATGAAATCATAAACTCTTAATGGTAAGGTCCAATCAATAGATATTTTTTGAGGAACATATCCAACCTTATTTGTGTATTTCTCAACACTTCCTTCTATGTTTTTGTAAATTCCCAATGCAATTTTTGCGGTAGTACTTTTTCCAGAACCATTAGGTCCAATAAGGGTAACAATTTTCCCTTTTTCAACAGTTAATGAAACACCTTCTACTAGCCATTTATCATTTTGTTTAAAACCAGCGTTATTTAATTTTACTAATGTACTATTTTCTGAGCTCATATATTGCTTGACTTATAAATGTTATATTATTACATAACGTTATATTATAACAACTAATTAAATTACTTATTATGAAAAATATTAAAAAAATACCACTTATATTCTCAATATTATCAATTCTAACATTCTTTACACCAGCAAATGCTGAAATAAAAGTAGTTGCTTCTATTAAACCAATTCATTCATTAGCTAGTTATTTAATGGATGGTATTGGTAAACCTGATTTAATAGTTGATGGATATGCTTCTCCACACGGATTTGCAATGAAACCATCGCACGCAAAAATGCTTCAAAATGCTGACCTAATATTCTGG
This sequence comes from uncultured Pelagibacteraceae bacterium, assembly GCA_902556505.1. Taxonomy (GTDB): domain Bacteria; phylum Pseudomonadota; class Alphaproteobacteria; order Pelagibacterales; family Pelagibacteraceae; genus Pelagibacter. The sequence continues at coordinate 64,141 of CACDWM010000006.1, read as the reverse complement.
GTTGGTGAAGATTTAGAGAGTTTTTTAGAAAAACCATTGAGTTCTATTGCTAAGAAAGCAGAAAAAATTGAATTAATGGAAACTAAAGGATTACAGGTATTAAAATTTAGAGAAAGAAATATTTTTGACGAACATGGTCATGACGATCACGGACATGACGATCATGGTAAAAAAGAAGACGATCATGACGACCATGGACATGATGACCACGGTAAAAAGGAAGATGATCACGACCATGACGATCATGGTAAGAAAGAAGATGATCACGACCATGATGATCATGGTAAGAAAGAAGATGATCATGACGACCACGGACATGACGATCATGATGGACATGCGCATGGTGAATTTGATCCACACATTTGGTTGGACCCAATTAATGCAAAAGCTATGTTAAATGAAATGGCAGAACATTTAATTGAAAATGATCCTAAAAACGAGGCTAAATATAAAAGTAATTTAGCTAAAGCTTTACAAAAAATCGATAAACTTACAATTGAGGTAATGACAGATTTAAGTAACAGCGTTTCTTCAATTGTATTCCATGACGCTTATCAATATTTTGAGGAAAGATTTAACGTAAAAGTATTAGGTGCATTTACTGTTAATACAGATGTTATGCCTGGAGCTGAACAACTTGCTGAAATTAGAGAAATTATCGATCATGATAAAGTAGCTTGTGTATTCTCAGAACCTCAGTTTAATCCTGATATTATCAATGCAGTAGCAAAAGATATGAAGATTAAAACAGGTGTTCTAGATCCTCTAGGTGCAACATTAGACCCAGGTAAAGATCTATATTTCAATTTAATTAGAAATATGTCTGCATCTTTCAAAGGCTGTTAATTAAAAATTAGGTTTAATCCGGGAATTATTTTAAATTCTCGGATTAACAAATAACATTCACTGATATTTTTATAACACAATAATCATTGTAATTTTTTCTAAGAAGATTTATTTTAATAATCTGACTTTATGAATGATTTAAATTTATTTAAAAAAAATGGCTTTCTAGTTAAAGAAAATCTAATTTCTCAAACAAAGATAAATAAAATTAATAAAATTGTTAATGAAGTAATTTCAAAAGAAAAAAAAAGAAAAAAAGGTAATGGCACAAATGGAACTCAGTCTTATGATAATTACCATTTTGTCTACAATTCAGGTTCTCCAAAAAATAAAGAAATTCTAAGACTAAATAATCCTCAGAACAGGCATAAAGTTTTCTATGAATTATCTAGAGATAAAAGAATTATATCCATAGCTAAAAAATTATTAGGTGGAACAGTAAGATTTCATCTAGGTAAATTAAATTTTAAGCTTCCAAATAAGAAAAAAGGCAGTGAAATTGGATGGCACCAAGATTGGGCTTTTTACCCTCATACAAACGATGATTTAATTACAGTTGGTATATATTTAGATGATTGCTACGAGAAAAATGGGCCACTTAAAATAATAAAGAATTCACACAAAAAGAAATTGTACAGCCACCACAGCAAAGAAAATTATTTTGTTGGAAAAATAGACACTAAAAAAAATAAAATAGGAACTAAAGATAGTGTTTCTATAACTGGCACAGCAGGAACAGTAGTATTTTTTCATTGTAGATCAGTTCATGGGTCTGGACACAATCAAATGAATAACTCAAGACCCTTAATTTTATTTGGTTATAGAGCTTGTGATGCATGGCCATTAATTAATGATGGAAACCCCCATCCTGAAGTTGATTTGGAAAATTATGACAAAAATATAATTGTTGGAAATAAATCAATAAAACCAAGATTGACTAAAGTTCCAACCATAATCCCGCTGCCTAAGAAGAAAAATTATGTTTCTATCTACGAACTTCAAAAAAATTAAATCACATTAAAGTTTATTGTAATAAATCTTTAAAATTACATTTATATAAAAATCAAATGTCATTTCTAAAAAAAAAAACTATTACAGGCTTTAAGAATTAATACTTTTAAACTCCAGCATATCTTTAAAAGTATACATTTCAGGTTTTGTGAAAGTAATTTTTGGAAATTTTTTATTAAAGTCAGAGGATAGTTGTTTATTAAATTCAATTAAGTTTTTTATTTCAGTCTCATTAAGTTGTCTCAAAATATAAGCTAAAGTAATATGGAAAGTATATCTTTGATGATTTTCAAATTTAATTTTTAACAAGCTACTAAGTTCATCTCTACAATTTCTTAGAATTTTTTCATCCTTTTCAGAAAAGGGTACTAAAATAATACTATAACCACCAAAAAAAGTTTTTAGTTTAAGATTAAATTGTTTTGGAAAATTATAATTTTCAATTTTTTTATTTAATTCAACAGCTATATCTTTATAATCCATATCAGGATCTATATCGGATGGCCAATAATTGGTGTTTTTTGTATTTAAATTACAACAATCAAATAATGTCATATGAAAACTAGATGGAGGTAAATAGAAATAAGTTTTTTTAGGATTAAAATTTTCTATTTTTTTTTGGAAACTAATAATTTGATTAGATAAATCGGTATTAATAGGAATATTGCAAATTATTGTGCAGCCTGGAAATGATATAGGGTTTCCTTTGTTGTCAAATTTATTTTCAGCACCTTTTAAAGTGTAACCTTCAAGTTTACCTGCTAAAAACTTTTCCTCATTATTAACTATGTTTAAATCCATTAAAATATACTAAAACCATTTTTTATTTTCTTTTTCACAAAGTTCTTTCAGCCTTAGAGGATAATCTGTAAATATACCATCTACACCATATTCAATCATCCGCATCATGTCGCTTTCTCTATTTACAGTCCAAGTATTTACCACTAGTCCATGATTGTGTGCTTCTTCAATATTTTTTTTTTTTATATCTTTGTAAAAAGGATGCCAAGCAATTCCACCTAAATTATTTATAACTTCTGGAATTTCACTGTTATTAAAAAATGGAATAAACCCCATCCAAGGTGAATTTTCATAAATATTTTTCCTTGTTTTTTTTAATTCTTGTTGTGTTGATAAATAACCTCTAGAAATTTTTGGTAATTGTAATTTAAATTCTTTTAAAACTCTCCAATCAAAGGAAGAAACTAAAATTCGATCGCTTAAATTAGAGATTTCTATTTCTTGCTTTACAAGTTTTACAATCTCAATAGGTTCAGGAACTAGATTGCTAATTAATGGACTAGACTTAAATTCTAAATTAATTATTAAATCTTCAGTTTCATAAGATTTTAATAATTTAAATAATTTGTTTAAATTTGGTATTCTCTGGTTTTCTAAACTTTTTTGATTTAAAAATCTTCTGCCATAACTAGATAATTTATTAACAGCTCCTATATCATAATTTAATAATTCTTTATAAGTTTTACTATTAATTTTCATATATTCATCTTCTATCCAATTACCATCTAAGTCTTTAGTCTGATCTCTGTCTAAGAAAAAATCATGGGTAATTACTGGCACCGAATCTTTAGAAAATAAAATATCTACTTCTAATCCACTAAAATTATTATCAAATAAATATTTGAAACTCTCTAAAGTATTTTCAGGAAGATCACCTCTAGCTCCTCGATGACCATAAATTTTTATATGATTTGGTTTACTTAAAATCAAATTTAATTAACTCTTTTGCCAGTACTTTTATCAAAAATATAATATTTATTGTTCTCTATATTTACTCTTAAATTAGAACCTTTTTCAACAGTTTGATTTCCTGGACACCTATAACAAAAGTCTTTTTTATTTTTCAATTGACCATAAACAATATTATCCGAACCAAGCTGTTCCACTAAGTCTACTGTTAAATTAATTAAACCACTCTCAGATTGTACTAAATGCTCAGGTCTTATTCCTAATGTAACCTCACCCTCAAAGTCAGTATTAACATCTTTAATTTCAAAACCTTCTGCAGATAATGTTTTATTTTTTAAATTACCATTTAAAAAATTCATTTGAGGTGAACCAATAAAACCAGCAACAAATAAAGATTTTGGATTATCATATATCTCAATAGGAGTTCCAAGCTGTTCAATAATTCCATTATTAATTACTGCCAATCTGTCAGCAAGTGTCATGGCCTCAACTTGATCATGTGTAACAAATATACTTGTTACTCCAACCTTTTGTTGAAGTTTTTTAATTTCAAGTCTCATCTGAATTCTTAATTTTGCATCTAAGTTTGAAAGAGGTTCATCAAATAAGAATATTTTTGGATTTCTTACAATTGCTCTTCCCATAGCAACCCTTTGTCTTTGACCTCCAGATAACATTGAAGGTTTTCTCTGTAAATAATCTGAAATTTGTAACAGCTTAGCTGCATCATTTACTTTTTGCTCAATTGTTTCTTTATCAATTCCTCTGTTTTTTAAACCATAAGCCAAATTATTATACACATTCATATGTGGGTATAATGCATAGTTCTGAAACACCATTGCTACATCTCTCTCAGATGGATCAACTTCATTAATTAATTTTCCATCAAGATTAATATCACCCTCTGTAATGTCCTCTAAACCTGCAACCATTCTTAATAAAGTTGATTTTCCACATCCACTTGGTCCTACAAAAACCATAAACTCTCCTTCATCTACACTTAATGAAGTTTCGTGAACAGCCTTAGTTCCGTTTGGATAAATCTTAGTCACATTTTTTAAATCTAAAAAACTCATTTATTTCTCCGTTTGAATTAATCCTTTTATGAACCATTTTTGTAAAAATACTACCACTAAAACTGGTGGGATCATTGATAAAATTATATATGCAAATCTTTCTGCTGTTCTTGGCAAAGCAACTCCTTCATAGCTTTCTGTGTAAATAATTTTCATTCCCATTACAACAGTCCAATATTCTTCTGCAGTTGTCATTATTAGCGGCCATAAATATTGGCTATATCCATATACGAACATAAAGATAAACATTGCTGCTATCATAGTTTTTGATAGTGGTACCAAGAAATCTATGAAAAAACTCCAAGCATTTGCTCCATCTAATTTTGCCGACTCCAAAAGTTCATCTGGAATTGTTTTGTAAAATTGTCTGAAGAAAAAAGTTGCTGTAGCTGAAGCAACTAACGGAAGAATAAGGCCTGTGTATGAATTTGTTAAACCTAAATCAGATACAATTTTATAGCTTGGAAAAATTCTTACCTCCAAAGGAACAAGTAGAGTAATAAAGATTAACCAAAAAATTGGTACAGCTAATTTAAATCTATAATAAACCAAAGCATATGCTGACATTGCAGAAATAACTACTTTAAGTGTTGCAATCCCTAATGCCATTATAAAACTATTAATAAACATTTTTGCAGCAGTCACTTCTTCTGACCAACCACCTTTTTCATTTAAAACTTCGTTATAGTTTCTTGCTAGCTGATCACCTATATGAAACTTCATACCTTCCGTCAGTATAGTTACAGAGTCATGTGAAGAACTTGCAAAAGATATCCAAATAGGAACTACCATTAACAATACCCCTAATATTAAAATAATATGAGCAATTATTTGAAGTGGTTTAATTTTCATTTATCTTGAAAAACCCCCTTAATAAAATGTTTCTGCAACACAATTATAATTAAAATTGGTGGAACCATAGACATCATCACAAAAGCAAAACGATGAACAATAGAACCCGACATCATTTTTAATCCCATAACCACTGTCCAATATTGCTCTGAAGTTGTTACCAATAGCGGCCATAAGTACTGATTGTAACCAAAAACAAACATAAATATTAACATCGCTACAATCATCGTTTTTGACAAAGGAATTAAAAAATCAACAAAAAATCTCCAGGTATTTGCCCCATCAAGTTTTGCAGACTCAAGTAATTCATCTGGAACAGTTTTATAAAATTGTCGAAAGAATAATGTTGCTATAGCTGATGCTGAAATTGGAACTATTAATCCAAAGTAAGAATTTACTAAATTAAGTTCAGCCATTACTGAATAAGTAGGAAAAATTCTTAACTCTAGTGGTACTAATATCGTGATAAAAATTATCCAAAACAATAATGTTGCATGTTTTATTCTATAATAAACCAATGCGTAGGCAGCCATTAAAGATGTGACAACGGATAGAATTGCAACTCCCGTAGCCATTAAAAAACTATTAAAAAACATTTTTAATGCTGTTATCTCTTTAAAGAAACCACCCTGATATAATAAAACCCGTAAGTAATTTTCATAAAAGCTATCTCCTAAAAACATTTGGAGACCATTCATATTAATCATTGAACTTGTGTGCGTTGAGCTAGCAAAAATCATCCACACAGGAAGTACCATGATAAGTATTCCAATGATTAAAATTAAATGTGAAAAACTTGATGTGATAAATCTAGTCATTAATTATAATGTATTTTACCTTCGATATATCTAAATTGAAAAATTGTAATTACTAATACAATCAACATCATCATTATTGATTGAGCTCCAGCACTTCCTAAATCTAATCCTCTAAATCCATCCATGTAGGCTTTATAAACTAGAGTTCTTGTTTCACCTGAAGGAGCACCTATCGTTGTAGTATCAATAATTCCAAATGTATCAAAGAAAGCATAGGTTATATTAATAATTATTAAGAAGAATGTAGTTGGCATTAATAATGGGAATGTAATTGTCCAAAATCTTCTAAAACTATTTTTACAATCAATCATTGATGCTTCAATTACAGATTTTTGTATAGCTTGAAGACCTGCCAAGAAGAAAATAAAATTAGCACTGATTTGCTTCCAAGAACCAGCTATTATTACATAAATATACGAGTCAAAAACACTCTCGTACCAATTGAAACCCCAAAGTTCATGAAATAAATGATAAAGCAGCCCAAATCTTTCACTAAAAAAATAATTTGCCATTACACCAACAACCGCAGGCGCAATTGCATAAGGCCAAATTAAAAGTGTTTTGTAAGTGCTTTTACCATGTATTACATTATTGGCCTGAACGGCAAGCAGCAAACCGATTGAGCCGGTAATTAATGTAATTACAAAACTATAAATAATAGTAAATTTGAAAGCTATAAAATAAGCTGGATCATCAAAAATAAATAAAAAATTATCAAACCATACAAACGTCGTTCCAAATCCAAAAGCATCTTGCATTGTAAATGCATCTCTGAAGGTTTGTATGATTGGCCAATATAAAAAAATTAATAAAATTCCTAACTGTGGTGCTAAGAATAAATATTGTGAATAGCTAGATTTAAATTGGACTTTTTTCATATAAGTAAAATAAAAAATAAGGAGGGTAAATCAACACCCTCCTTATTTAAATTATTAATTATAAAGTTTTAGCGAATTGTTTTAACAATTTAGCTGCACCTTTATCCATGTTCTGCAATCCTTTTTCGATTGATATTTTGCCGTTTAACATTGGCTCAACATTTTCGTAAATTACTTCACGAATTTGTGGCCAATTACCAGCTCTATATCCACCAGGAATAGTCGAACCTTCTAAGCTTAATTGTTCACCAACTGCTTTATGATATGGAGAAGCTCTATAGAAATTTATAGTTTCAGCTAACTCTATTCCACCTTTAGTTACTGCAGAGTAACCAGTCATATTGTGATAATACAGATCCATCTCTGGAGAACCCATAAATTCTATAAATTTAGCAAGTCCTTTGTACTCTTCCTCAGTATGACCATTTAAGATCCAGTTAGCAGCACCACCGATAAACGTTGGATACTCTTTACCACCAGTTACAGAATCCCAGTAAGGAATATGGTTTACTGTAAAGTTAGGTACAACACCTTTCATTCCACCGAACGAAGCAGCTGAACCAAACCAAAATGCAGCTTCACCAGCTATAAATGGAGCTTGGTTATCTCCCCACGCTCTTCCTTTATAACCATAAAAGCCTTTTTCATACCATTCCTTGACTTTTTTCCAATGCATTACAAATGCATCTGTTTCAGCAAATAAAGTTTTTGTTGGAACAGCATCGTAACCATTGTTTCCATCAGTCATAAGTAGATTATGTCTTGAAAAGAAATTTTCTGTCCATATCCAAGGAAAGTGACTTTGAACTAAAGGTATGTATCCGGCAGCTTTAATTTTTGGAGCTATAGCCTCAAACTCTTCATAAGTTTTTGGAACTGACTCAATTCCTACTTTTTTCAATATGTCCATGTTTGCATACATCAAACAAGTTGAGCTATTGAAAGGCACACCAATCATTTTTCCATCAGAGTCTGCATAGAAATTTTTAATGCCTGGAATATAATTGTCAGCATCTACATCAATGCCATATTTCTCTGCCATTTCTTCAAAACCGATGACAACACCATTTTTTACTTGCGCTACCATTATTGCAGCACCAGCATCATAAACCTGTGAATAGTGTGGTTGGTCTCCTGCTCTAAATGCAGCAATAGTTGCCGCCATGTTATCTTCATAACTTCCTTTTCCTGTAGGAATGACCGTATATTGATCTTGTGAAGCGTTAAATCTATTTGCAATTTCAATAATTACATCACCAAGAAAACCACTGTTTCCGTACCACCAATGAATTTCTGTTTTTGAATAACTGTGTGATGTAAAAGAGAAAGTAAATAGAATTGTTAAAACACTAAGTATTTTTTTCATATCTATCCTTCTGTTAAGTTTAGTTTATTTTATTTTTTATTAATAATTAATTAATGTTAAGGTATTATGAAATTGTAAATAATTTCATTTAAAAATTTTAAATTTCTAAAAGAGGTTGTATATTTTTAAAAAATCATGATTTAAATGTCTAAAATTTTTGATTTATTCATAATAGGTGGCGGTATAAACGGCGCAGGTATTGCAAGGGATGCTGCAGGTAGAGGTTTATCAGTTTGTTTAGCTGACAAAGGTGAGATTGGAGGAGCAACCTCATCTTGGTCGACGAAATTAATACATGGTGGTCTTCGTTATTTAGAAAATTATGAATTCAAATTAGTTAGAGAATCTCTCAAAGAAAGAGAAATTGTTTATAAAATTGCTAAACATATTTCCAAACCGATTCCTTTTATAATTCCTTATGCAGATAAAATTCGACCAGCCTGGTTAATTAAATTTGGTTTGTTTTTGTACGACAATTTAGGTGGCAAAAGCAATATACCAAAATCAAAAAAATTTGATCTTACAAAAAAATATTCAAATATTCTTAAAGAAAAATATAAAACTGGTTTTCAATATTTTGACATTCAAATTGATGATAAAAAATTAACAAAGTTAAACGCTCAAGATGCAAAAAGAAACAACGCTAAAATACTAGAATATAACAAAGTTAAAAAAGCTGAAATTATTAATAATGAGTGGGTCATTAGTCTTCAAAATGGAAAAAAAATAAAATCAAAAGTTTTAATCAATGCATCTGGACCATGGATAAATGAAACTTTAAATAAAAATATAAAAATAAAATCTAAGAAAAAAATAAGACTGGTTAAAGGAAGTCATATCATTACAAAAAAATTGTACAAAGAAAACGTTGCATTCACATTTCAAAATACAGATAAAAGAATAATATTTGTGTTACCTTATAAAGGGAAGTTTTCTTTAATTGGAACAACTGAAGTGGAAGTGAAATCACCAGAAAATAAAGGGATATCTAAAAAAGAAATTAGCTATTTAATTAATTCAGTAAACAATTACTTAAAAAAACAAATCAGAACAAAGGACATCGTAGATACTTATTCAGGAATACGACCTTTAATTGAAGACTTTAATTCAGCTTCAAAAGTTACAAGGGATTATGTTTTTGATCTAAAAATTATTAAAAAATTGCCTTTATTGAATATCTATGGAGGAAAACTTACCACCTACAGAAAATTGTCCGAAAAAGTTCTTGTTGATCTAAAAAGGTTTTTACCTAAGACAAAAAAAGGTCCATGGACACACAAAAAGAAGCTTTTTTGATTTCTATTCCCTAAAAAGAAACATTATGTTTCTATCTTTGAACTTCAATAAAATTAAATCACATTAAAGTTTATTGTAATAAATCTTTAACAAAACATTCATATAAATTTTGAATGTCATTTTTAAAAAAATATCTAAAGTGGATCAGTACACTTTTAGTGTTAACAGGTATTTTACTTACAAATCTTAATATTTACCCGCTGAATATTTATTTTCATGGGCTTGGTGTTGTTGGATGGACAATTTCAGGTTTCTTATTAAAGGATAAGGCCATTTTAACTAACTTTGGATTACAAATTCCATTATTTGTAATCGGAATTTATAAAATTATTTTTTAATGAAAAATATTTTATTTGTATGCACAGGAAATTCAGCAAGAAGCATTATAGCTGAGAGTATTATCAATAATGAATACTCAAATAAATTTAAAGCTTTTAGTGCTGGTAGTAATCCATCTGGAACAATTAATATTGATGTTAGAAGTTTTTTAGAGAAAAATTTAAATTATGATCTAACTAATTATAGTTCTAAAAACTTTGAAGAGTTTATAAATAATGAAATAAAAATGGATCATGTAATAACAGTATGTAATAACGCAAATAATGAGGTATGTCCTATTTGGCCTGATAAAAACCAAATTATACACTGGAATATAGACGATCCAGTGGCTAAACTTCAAACTGCAAATAACGAACAAAAGCAAATAATCATTAGAAACACTTTTAATATTATAAGCAATAAAATTAAAGATTGGCTAGATGAAAAATAAAAATAAATATTTTCTTTCAGAATTTATTGGAAGTTGCTTTCTAGTAATGATCATAGTTGGGTCAGGTTTAATGGCAGAAAATCTTACCAATGATACAGCGGTAATGCTAATTGCAAATACTATAGCAACTGGAGCTGGATTGTTTGTGCTAATAACTGTTTTTGCTGATGTGTCTGGGGCTCATTTCAATCCATTTGTAAGTATTGCTATGACAATTACAGGAAAGTTAAAAAAACGTCTTCTACCCTTTTATATTTCAGCTCAGATCCTAGGATGTTTGTTAGGTGTGGCTTTAGCTAATTTCTTTTTTGAACATCAGATTTTTGAATTATCGACAAAATCAAGAGATGGTATCTACATTTTTGTATCAGAAATTATTGCTACTTTAGGACTAATAATCATTATTTTTGGATCCATGAAGTCAGGTAAAATTACCGTAGCTGCATCTGTTGGGTTATATATTACAGCTGGTTATTGGTTTACTTCATCAACATCCTTTGCAAATCCTGCTGTAGCAATAGCAAGAACATTCACAGAGTCTTTTACTGGTATAAGTTATTTAAACACTCCTTTTTATATAGTTGCTGAATTAATTGGTATGTTAATTGCTGTTTTTATTGCAAAAAAATTATTCTTTAAAAAAAATTAAAAAATTTTAAAGTTATAATAAATACGCCCGATAAAATTAATCGAGCGTATATTAAGGGGTGGATTGATAATTAAATATTTAAATATTTTATAATTTATTTATGTAATAAAAATGAATGAAATATTTATTTTTTATTAAAAATTTATTACAAAGAAACTATTATTAAACTAATAGTTGTGTTTTTTTTTAAAGAGTTTAACTATTTGAATATAATACTCTTGGTTCTAAAAATAATTCTCGTGCAAGAGCTTTAAATCTTTTTGTAACTTGTTTAGAAATTATTTCTTGATGTTGTGCTGGAATTTTTAAAAATACAGAGTTACCTCTTTTATACAATTTAAATTCCTCTAAGAAGATAGTTGAAATAGATGTAAGTGAGTGAGCAAATCTTAAGGCTGCACCAACTTGTTTACTAGAAAAAATTTCATTATTATTTAAAAATGTCAAATATTCTATTTTAGGGTTGTATTTAATGCTGCAGTACCTCCAATAACATGAAAGAGCTATTTGAATTCTTTCTTTATGTGAAAGTCTCAATAACGGAGTATTTAATGTTTCTTGAAAAACTAATTCTGCTTTTTGAAAAGCACCAAGTCCCCAATCCATATGACTTAAAACACAAGCTAAATTAAGCAATTTTTCATCGAAATGTTCATTACCATCAAATACAGGTTTGATAAATTCATGATACTTTTTGTAAGTTAATCCCAAATCACCTCTTTTCTTAGAAATATATTCTAATGATTTTTCAAAAACTTGAGAGTTATCAATATTTTTAAAGTAATCTGTTGCAAGAGATCCCTCTCTAATACCGCTTATAGAGCATATTATGTTTTTTGGATTTGTTACATTCATGATCTCATCTAATATTATAGAGCTATATGGTAGATAGGGTGTTCTAGATTTAGATATATATTCAACTGTTTTTAGTTTTGCTTTGTTGAACGATGCTATTTTTTCTACAAATGTCGATATAGTTTCATAATTTACTGAATACTGATGGATTATGTGGACAGGGTGTTTATTTTGAAAAAGATGAAGTTTAAATAAAGCTCTCCATGTTCCACCAACTAAATATAGGTTTTCAAATTTTTTTTTAGATAACCATTTCTCATCTCTCAAAAGTTTTTTTATATATTTGGAAAGGTTTCTCTTTTTTACAATTGGATTATTTATTAATCTTAAAACACCTAAGGGTAAAGATGTTTTATTAGTGATCAAACCATTTTCAACTCGAGCTAGTTCTAAACTACCTCCACCAAGATCGGCAACTAACCCATCTACATTATCAAATCCAATTTTAACACCTTCTGCTGAACAAATTGCTTCTTCCTCACCACTTAAGATTTCTATTTTTTTCTTAAAAAGATTTTCTACATATTCAACAAATGGTTTTGCATCAGTTGCTTCTCTTAAAACAGCAGTTGCTATTATTTTTAAATTAACAATTTTAGAAACATTTAAAATCTCTGAAAATCTCTTCAATACTTTTTGAGCATAATCAACACCAGACTTATGAAGTTTTCTTGATTTATCTAAATTTTTACCAAGTTCACAAACAGCTTTTTCATTGAAAAATGGCACACGAGAAGAGCTAAAATCTTCATAAATTAGCATCCTAATAGAATTAGATCCTATATCAATAACTGCTAATTTAGCAGGTTTTAATTTTAAATTTTGTTTATTTTTAATAACTTTAATTTCCACTTTTAATTAATCTTAAGTTTAATTTTTTCGGTTTCATTTTTAATTTAGCTTTACCTCTTCCAGATAAACTAGGATTATTCATAAAATAATCATGGGCTGAAAAAGAATCATTTTCACTATATTTTATTTTTTTATAATTTCCACTAGCATCGAGTTCCCAACTTTGTTTTTTATCTAAATAATTAGCTAACATAATTTGATCAAGAACTTGTTCATGGACTGTTTGGTTTTCAATTGGAACTAGAAGTTCAACTCTTCGATTTAAATTTCTTGGCATTAAATCTGCTGATGAAATAAAAACTTTTGCATCTCTACTAGGCATTGTTTTTCCATTTGCAAAACAATAAATTCTTGAGTGTTCCAAAAATCTTCCAATCATGCTTTTAACTATTATATTTTCAGATTTATCTTTAACTCCAGGTCTTAAACAACAAACACCTCTTACAAATAAAAATATCTTTACTCCAGCATTTGAAGCTTCGTAAAATTTATCAATTATCGCTGGATCTACTAAGGAATTCATTTTGGCCCATATTTCACCTTTTTTACCTTTTTTGACATTTGCTATCTCGTTAGCAATACATTTGTTCAAAGTTTCCCTAAGATTAATTGGTGATATAGATATTTTACTAAGATTTCGTGGTTTTGAATAACCAGTTACATAATTAAAAAATTTTTCTACATCAGTTGCTATTTTTTTATCAGAGCTAAATAAAGATAAGTCAGTATAAATTTTTGCATTAACTGGGTGATAATTGCCAGTTCCCAGATGTATATAAGTTTGAATTTTTCCCTGCTCTTTTCTTAATATTAAAGATGATTTTGCATGTGTTTTATATTTTGCAAAACCATAAACTATTTGAATTCCTGCCTTTTCTAAACTTCTTGAAAGTTGAATGTTTGCTTCTTCATCAAATCTTGCTTTGATCTCTATTAAAGCAGTCACTGTCTTTCCATTTTCAGCTGCTGTTATTAAGGCTTTAACAATTGGAGAGTCTAAAGTTGTTCTGTATAGGGTTTGTTTAATTGCTATAACTTTTTTATCATATGCGGCTTGATTTAAAAACTCAATGACAGCATCAAATGTTTCAAAAGGGTGATGAACTATCAAATCTTTTTTTTTTATAGTATCAAAAAAATTATTATTAAATTCCTTAAATCTCTCAACCTCTCTAGGATTGAAATTTTTAAATCTTAATTTAGAATTTTTAATTTTACAAACTTGGTCGATATCTTGAATTCCAACAATGCCTTCTATTTCGTAGATGTATTCAGATTTCACGTTTAACTTATTGGTTATAAACTTAATTAATTCATTATTACTATTTTTTAAAATTTCTAAACGTACTATGTCACCTGTTCTTCTTCTTTTTAATGCCAATTCAAAAGATCTTACTAAATCTTCAGCTTCCTCTTGAATTTCAACGTCACTATCCCTTATAACCCTAAATAACATTTTTTTATCTAAATCATGATCAGGGAAAATTTCAGAAGCAAAAAAACTTATAACATCATCAATAATTAAAAATTTTTTAAAACTTTTATTTCCATCTATTTCAATAAATCTTGATAAAGCTTTTGGAATTACTATTATTGCATTTAAAACTCTTTTTTTATTTTTCTTATTTAATCTCATAACTAATGCTCTTCCTTGATTTGCAATAAATGGAAAGGGATGAGCTGGATCTATTGCTGATGGTGTTAGCAGAGGGTAAATTTCTTCATTAAAAATTTTAAATAATCTTTTCTGATCCGATTTACTTAAATTTTCAGGTTTAACTATACTTATATTTGCTTTTTTTAATTGAAGAATTAAATCTCTATATATTTTATTTTGTTTATTAAGAAGATTATTTGTTTCCAAAATAACTTCACTCATTTGTTCATCAGGAGTAAGACCATCAGAGCTAAGAGAATCTACCTCTTGCTTGATTTGGCTATATAAACCTGCGACACGTACCATAAAGAATTCATCTAAATTTGATCCAGCTATAGATAAAAATTTAATTCTTTCATAAAGTGGGTTTTCAATATTTTGGGCTTCTAGAAGAACTCTGTCGTTGAATTTGAGCCAAGACAATTCTCTATTTATGTATTTAGATTTAAGTATTTCTTTATCTTGTTTTTTTAACGCAGTCATATATTTAAACTTTATGCTCAAATTATACGTTATGCGTCATGCAAAATCTAGCTGGGACCATCCAAATCTTGAGGATCATGAAAGACCTTTAAGTAAGCGTGGCAAGAAAAATGTAAAAAAGATTTGTGAATTTTTTGTTAAAAAAAAATATAAGTTTGATTACATATTACTTTCATCATCAAAAAGAACAAAGAAAACGTTAAAAATTTTATTAAAAAAAATAGAAAAACCAAAAAAAATTATTTCTTCAAAAAAATTATACCTATCAAGTGAAGATAAAATTATAGATATAATAAAAAAAACACCTAAAAAATTTAAATCTGTGCTTTTAATTAACCACGAGCCTGCTGTTAGAAATCTAGTAAGATCACTGACAAAAAATCATAACAACAATCATTTTAAGTTATTAAACTATAAATTTCCAACATCAGCTTTTGCAAAAATTTATTTTGATTTTAATGAATGGAATAAATTAGATGGAAATGGTTTAATTAAGGAATTTATGAGACCTAAAGACCTTCAAGATTCTAAAGAATAACCTGCTGATCTTACAGTTCTAATTAATGGTTTGGTTTTATCTATATTAATAGCTTGTCTTAATCTTCTAATATGTACATCGACTGTTCTAGATTCTACATAAATGTTTTCACCCCAAACATTGTTTAATAGTTGTTCTCGTGAATATACTCTTTTTGGATTTTTGATAAAAAAATCTAATAATTTAAATTCTGTAGGTCCTAAAGTTATTTCAACATTATTTCTATAAACTCTTTTTGTTATTCTATCTATTTTTAGATCTGTAAATTCAACAACATCAGCAGATGATTGTGGTTTTGATCTTCTAAGTAGTGATTTAATTCTTGCATTAAGTTCTTTTTGACTAAATGGCTTTGTTACATAATCATCTGCACCTGTATCAAAAGCTCTTAATTTGTCCTCTTCCTCACCTTTTGCTGTCAACATTATTACAGGTATGTCGTTATACTTTTTGTCTTTTTTTAAATTCTTACATATTTCAACACCCGACAAATCTGGCAACATCCAATCCATTAATATTAAGTCAGGATGCTTATCTTTAATTTGTTTAAGTGCATCTTCACCATTTTCGGAATAGCTTACTTTGTGACCTTCTTTTTCAAGATTATATTTTAGCAGCGTTACTATTGAAGTTTCATCTTCAGCAATAAACACATGAGCAGACATCTATTACTTTTCTCCTGTTACTATTGGCTCTGTTCCTTTTGGACGATCTCCTTCTAAATACTCTCCTGTAACTAAATAATATACCTGCTCTGCAACGTTTGTTGTGTGATCACCGATACGTTCAATATTTTTAGTAACAAATAATAAATGAGTACCATCATCTAGATTTTTTTCGTCTTCCTTCAAATATTTTATTACTTCTTGCATACATAAATTTGTTAAATCATCTATTTGTTCATCACCTTCCCAAACATTTATAGCCATAGCAGATGACCTATCTAAATATGCATCCAAAATAGATTTGAGTTGTTTTTGAACATTAGAAGAAACTCTTACCAAAGCTTCGGTCAAATTTTTTGGTAAATTTTCATTTAATAATAATGTTCTTTTTGAAATATTCTTTGCCAAATCACCTATTCGTTCTAAATCAGATGAAATTTTCAATGCGGTTACAGTTTCTCTTAAATCTATTGCCATTGGTTGTCTTAAAGCAATTAGATTTACCACCTGTTGCTCTATTAAAGTTTCAAACTTATCTATTTTTTCGTCATCTTTTATAACAGCTTCCGCATTATCACTATTTCTTGTGGTAATGGCTTGAATAGCCTTGCCTAATGACTCCTCGCAAAAACCACCCATTTTAATTATATTACTATTTAAATTTTTAAGTTCTTCCTCGTAAGACTTAACCGTATGTGGTGCTTCAACCATTATCCAAACCTCCCTGTAATATAATCCTGAGTTCTTTTATTTTCAGGATTCTTAAATATTTTATCAGTAGAACCATGTTCTATCAATTCTCCTAAATGAAAAAAGCCTGTGTTTTGGGATACTCTTGCTGCTTGAGCCATTGAATGAGTAACTATTATAATAGTATGGTCTTTTTTTAACTCATCAATTAGTTCTTCTATTTGAGCTGTAGCAATAGGATCTAAAGCAGAACAAGGCTCGTCCATAAGAATAACTTCAGGTTTAACTGAAATAGCCCTTGCTATGCATAATCTTTGTTGTTGTCCACCAGACAAACCAGTTCCTGGTTCATGAAGTCTATCTTTGACCTCTTCCCATAACGCTGCTTTTTTTAAGCTATTTTCAACTATTTCATCCATTTCATTTTTTGATTGAGCCATGCCATGAATTGTTGGGCCATAAGAAATGTTTTCATAAATAGTTTTAGGAAAAGGATTTGGTTTTTGAAAAACCATACCAATTTTTTCTCTTAATCTAACTACATCACAACTCTTGTCATTGATATCAAAATCATTGATAATAATCTGACCTTTAACTCTGCATATATCAATCACATCATTCATTCTATTAAGACATCTTAAAAAAGTAGATTTACCACAACCTGAAGGACCAATTAGTGCTGTAACCTGATTTTCTTCAATATCTAAGTTTATATTGAATAGAGCTTGTTTCTTTCCATAGAAAACATCTACATTTTTTGAATTTATCTTTATCATCTTAACTCCATTTTTTTTCAAATTTATGTCTAATTATTTGTGCAAACAAATTCATTATGATTAAAAATCCCAATAGGACCATAATACAAGCAGAAACTTTCTCGACAAATCCTCTTTCAGCACTCTCTGCCCATATATAAATTTGTACAGGCAAACTTGCAGCTGGATCTAAAGGAGATCCTGGAATTGTATTTACAAAAGCTACCATACCAATCAATATCAAAGGTGCAGTTTCACCTAAAGCTTGAGCCAAGCCAATAATTGTACCTGATAAAGTTCCTGGCATAGATAATGGCACTGTATGATGCATTGTAGTTTGCATTTTACTAGCGCCCATTGCAAGTGCAGCCTCTCTTATACTTGGAGGAACTGCTTTTAAAGATGCTCTACAGGCAATAATTATTGTTGGCAATGTCATCAACGATAAAGTTATTCCACCAACTAGAGGTGTTGATCTAGGTAACTGAAATACAGCCAGCAAAATACCTAGTCCCAAAAGACCAAAAACAATTGATGGAACAGCTGCTAAGTTATTTATATTTACCTCAATAAAATCAGTAAATCTATTTTTTGGTGCAAATTCCTCTAAATAAATAGCTGCTAGCACTGCAACAGGAAATGCAATAACTAAACAAACTAAAATAGAAAAAATCGATCCCATAAATGAGCTTGCTATACCAGCTAATTCAGCCTCTCTTGAATCTGGGTATGTAAAAAAACTTAAATTGAATTTACTTTCAACTCTTCCCTGTTCTACAAGTTGATCAAAAATCTTTAATTGATAATCTGTAACTCTTCTTTGATCTTCGGGTAAATCCCTTGGATAATTGCCTTTAAATACTTGATCTAAATCATCTGAAGCAGTTAAGTAAACATCTTTAGTTTTTCCAATTAATGAAGGGTCATTTAAAAGCTCCCTTTTAATCTCTCTTTCAAAAAAGTAAGAGACCATTCTCTTCAGATCATTTTGTTGTTTTTCTGAGGCACTTTTATCTAAATTAAACATTGTTTGTAAAGCTAGATCAAAATAATCTGCATCCTCTAAGTCTTCTTTAGAAGGATTTTCGTCAAGGTACATGGTTTCAGCATCAAAGGTGACTGGTACAATCAACCAAGTTTTCTGAAACGCTGTATAGCCAGTAGAAAAGATTTTAAAAATAAAAATTGTTAAAAATAATAGAGCTAAAAAAATTGCGCTTTTCCCGTAAAATTGAAATCTTTTTTCGGCCCTATATCTAGAATTTAGGAGTTTTTCTTTATTTTTATTCATATTTTTCCCTATATTTTTTAACAACTCTTAATGCAAAAATATTTAAACTAAGTGTTACCAAAAACAATGTCATACCTAGTGCAAATGCTGCCTGGGTTTTAGGATCTCCAAAGGCCTGATCTCCAATTAATATTACGACAATTTGAGCAGTGATAGTTGAAGTAGATTCTAAAGGGTTAAATGTTAAGTTGGCTGCAAGGCCTGAAGCCATAACTACAATCATTGTTTCTCCAACAGCTCTGGAAACACCTAGCAAGATAGAACCAACAATTCCTGGTAATGCTGCTGGAAAAATAACTTTTTTTATTGTTTCTGATTTAGTAGCCCCCATTGCATAACTACCATCTCTTAAACTTTGAGGAACACTAGTAATAACGTCATCACTCAAACTAGATATAAACGGAATAATCATTATCCCCATTACACCCCCTGCAGCTAGAGCACTCTCTGCAGATACTTCTAATCCCATTGCCGTTCCTATATCTTTAAGGAATGGTCCAACTGTTAAAGCTGCAAAAAAACCATAAACTACAGTTGGTATGCCTGCTAAAATTTCAATTAAAGGTTTTGCATATTGTCTTACTTTGGTTGAAGCGTATTCAGCTAAATAAATTCCACTCATCAATCCAATTGGTATAGCAACACACATTGCAATTAATGCTATAAAAAATGTTCCGGCAAAAATTGGTACAGCCCCAAATGTATCAGAATACATTGATGGATCCAAAGGCTCAGAAGCATCTCTCACAAATGCTTTAGCTGGATACCAATGAGTTCCAAAAATAAAATCAAACAAGGGAATTACTTTAAAAAAATCGATAGTTTGAAATATTAATGAAAAAACAATTCCAATAGTTGTTAATATAGCTGCCAAAGAAGCTGTAAATAAAACAGCATTTAAAAATTTTTCAACCGGTTCTCTTGTTCTGTTGTTTGAAGAAATTCTTTTATAACCATAAACTATAGAAGCTATAATTATTGCCAAAATTAAAACAACTTTAGAGTTTTGGGCTATAGATCGAAGATTTAAATATTTTTCTGCAGATGTTTCAAGATAAGTAGTAATTTCTCCACTAAACTGACCACGAGATAATGATTTAGTTTTTTCATAAATTAGATTTAGTTCGTCATCAAGATATCCTTGATTGCTATAATCACTTAAAATTATTAACTTAACTATACTCGGCTCAAATATTGCCCATAAAGAGTAAATAATAAAAGCGGGTATTGCGCACCATATTGCTAAATAATACCCATAAAATTGTGGAAGTGCTGTTAATCTAGTATTTGTTGCTTGAATTGAGTAGGCTTTTTTTCTTCCAAAATAGTAACTAGTAAAACCAAGAAGTACAATAAAGATGAATATAACTAAGTTCAAAGAATCTCCTAATGTTTTACTTTACACTTTCTTAAAAAAAAAGGGGTCTAAAAAGACCCCTTATCTTTATTTGTTAACCAACTTTATTAGTCAGCCATTGCAACAAGATCTTTCGCATTAGTTCTAGTTGTCTTGTACAACTTCTTATCTAATGGTACTAAACCAATATCAGCCAAATAGCCATTTTTACCTATAGCTTTAGTTGTAGTGAACTCTTTTACAAATTCATGTAATCCAGGGATTACACCAACGTGAGCTTTTTTCACATAGAAAAATAATGGTCTTGCAACTGCATAACTGTAGTCTTGAATACTCGCAAGAGATGGTTGACCACCATCAATGCTAGCAGCTTGCAATTTGTCTTTAGCAGCTAAGAAATAACTAAATCCAAAGAAACCAAACATGTCTTTATCTTGTACTAATTTTTGAATGATTAAACTATCGTTTTCACCAACTTCAATAGCAGCACCATCTTCTCTATAAAGTTTTTGAGGTTTTTTGTATTTTTTATTTCCAGCCTCATAACCAGCTTTATAAAGAGCTTTAGCTTCTTTAGTCATACCTTTTTTCATTACCAAAGAATTCCAAGCATCTCTTGTTCCAGAAGTTCCTGGAGGGATCATTACAGAAATTTTCTGTTTAGGTAGACTTGGATCAATTTGGTCCCAAGTTTTATAAATATTTGGAACTAATTTACCATCAACAACTGTATGTGCAGCTAATGCTAAATATAATTGCTCTTTAGTAAAGTTAATTGGTTTTGCATCTTTACTATAAGCTAATGTAATACCATCATTACCAATAACGATCTCAACGATTTCATTAACTCCATTTTTTTTACATAGAGCTTTTTCTTTATCTTTCATGGCTCTTGATGCATTTGTAATATCTGGATGTTGTTCACCAACACCAGCGCAGAATAGTTTAGCTCCTCCACCAGTACCAGTCGATTCGATTACAGGAGTTTTAAATCCTGAACCACCGAATCTTTCAGCAACAACAGTCGCGTAAGGGAATACTGTAGATGAACCAACTATTTTAATTTGATCTCTTGCTTGAGCAACTGTCGCAATTGTTAAAGCAACAAGCGAAGCAATTATTATAGTTAGTTTTTTCATTATCTTTAATCCTTTCATTATTAATTAAAAGATTTCAGACTCGTATAAATTTATTGAATCTTTAATATTACAGAATTGTTACAGTTTTGTTAAAAAGGTAACTTTTTAGTTGTATTTCATTGAGATAATAATCTCATTTTTTTCGGTTTCCAAACCACCTTTGCATGAAACTGGATTAACATTATCCTTAAAAGCAAGTTCTGTTGTAGGCCTTAAAATAACTTCCAATTTCACGAGATTAACTAATTCCTCAAGAACACTTTGATCATAACGCCATTTGGGCCAACTACTTGGAGTTGAAAATATAGATGTTAAATAACTTGTTGCCATAGTAAATCTATAATTACTCATATTTTCATTTCTTAGTAAATGATCTCTGACAGAATTAAATATATTTCTACATCTAAATGAATCTGACATGTAGTTTTCTTTTTTTAAATTTTCGTTTACAGGAATTGAAATAATTAGATCTACTGAATTGTTTCGATATGAAGTGAGAACATCCATGTAAATATCTTCATATGGGACATCTTTATGTTTTTTAATTTCAGGATAAGAGCTTTTTAAATCTTCTTGTAATCTAAAAACACCAATATCGAATACAGTTAATTGTTGATTCCTTAGAATTGTAGATATATCCGATGATATACTTTTAGTAATCATCGACATAAAAACAAATAAGATAATTAAAATACTATTCAATACCTTAATCATATTAAAAATTTAATTAAAATAGGATACGAATCAACAAAAGATTTGTTAAATATTGATTGAATAAGAGCTAATTTTAAACAACTTTTTAAATTAATTATTTTGTTGGAAGATATATTTTAATTTCAGTACCTTCATTAAGTTTACTAAGAATCTCGTAATCACCTCTGTGTTGAGATATAATATGTTTCATGATAGCTAAACCTAAACCTGTGCCACCAACTTTTTTACTTTTTTCTGTATCTACTCTAAAAAATCTTTCAGTTATTCTTGGAATTAACTGTTGAGGTATTCCAATACCTTCATCTTTAATACTAATGACAATATTTTTACCAATTAATTTACCTTCACTATTTTGACTTTTGACATATATATTTTTTCCACCTTGAGAATATTTAATTGAATTATCAATTAAATTTGAAAATACAGTTAACAATTTATCATTATCACCAAAAACTAAAGTTGGTTCAATAAGTTCAAGATGTAAATTAATTTTCTTTTTTTTAAGAATTAATTCAAAGTTACTTTTAATATTTTTAAAAATATCATTTAGATTAATGATTTTATTTGGTTTAATGTGTTCTTCAAGCTCAATTCTGCTTAAAATCAATAAATCATTGATTAAGTTTTCCATTCTTAATACTTGATCAGACATGATAGACATAAATTTTTTTTGAGCCTCTTGGTCGTTTGAAGCTGGTCCAAGAATAGTCTCTAAAGAGCCTTTAATTGAAACTAAAGGTGTTCTTAATTCGTGACTCACATTAGCAACAAAATCAGTTTTTAATTTTTGTGCTTTTGTTATTTCTGTAAAATCTTTTAGAAACAATACAACTGAGTCTACTTCTGGAAACAAATGAGTAGGACCAGGAATAACATAAATTTTGTAAAGCTGATAAGATGGTAAATTAATTTCTACATTAACATTCTTTGTGGTTTGATCCTTGATAGCTTCGTCAATTGTTTCTAATAATTTTGTATCTCTTATTACACTTGAAATATTTTTATCAATTAAGTTTTCTCCAAAACGTTGTTTTGCACTTTTGTTAAGATATTTGATTAAGTTATATTTATCTAAGGCAAAAAATTGATCTTCTAATTCTTCAATAATTACTCTTTTTCCTAAATCATCTTTATTGGCCTTATTTACAACTGGAGCTGTATTTTCTGGCTTAATATTTTTTTTAAATAAAAAATATAATAAAATAATTATTACAACTATGAGTATCAACTCTGTCCAAAACATGGATATGTTTTAACAAATGTAATGAATATTGTCTTTAATAATTAGGTGAAATATTTTCAAAAAATATTTTTGCTGTTTCTTCCCATGAATATTTTTTTGCAAAATCAAGACAATCTTGGCGATTTACCTTCAAAGCTTTTAAAGCAGAAGCCTTCAAATCATAATCTAAAGTATCAATATTAGTTCCACCTAATATATCTTTAGGTCCTGGCACTGGATAAGCTGCAACTGGTGTACCACAATTTAATGATTCCAAAACAACAATACCAAATGTATCAGTTTTACTAGGGAAAACAAAAACGTCTGATGATGCAAAATGAGATGCTAATTCTCCATTAGTCTTTTCACCTAAAAAAATATCATTTGGAAATTTTTTTTTCAAATTGTTTAGGTCTGGACCTTTTCCAATAATAACTTTAGTACCTTCAAGATCGAGATCTAAAAATGCTTTGATATTTTTTTCAACTGCAATCCTACCAACATATATCCATATAGGTCTTTTGTAAGGTAAGTCTCTCTTAATGGGGTTTTTAAACGCGCCATGATTACCTCCCCTGGTCCATGTAACCATTTTATTGTTATCAACACCTAATGCAATTAACTCTTCACGCATGGATTCTGTTGTCACTAAAATTCTTTCAGCTTTATTATGAAAATTACATAAAAATTTTTCTGACCATTTAGCTGGAATGATAGGCATATAAAGTTTCATATATTTATCAAATCTTGTATGAAAACTTGTTGTAAACTTTAAACCTTTTTTAATACAATGTCTTCTTGCCATAAAACCAAGAGGCCCTTCTGTTGCAATGTGTATTGCATCAGGTTTAATTGAATTGATTAAATTACTTACACGAGGCCAAACATTTAAAGATAATCTAATTTCATTATATTTGGGCATAGGTACAGTCAGAAATTGTTGAGGTGTAATATATTCAATAGTGTGACCTTGTGATTTAAGTATTTCACCTGTTTGATGGAGAGTTCTTACTACACCATTAACTTGCGGGTAATAAGCATCAGTAACTATTAATATTTTCATTTTTTAGGATGCTTTTTTGAAGGAAGTGAACTTGTCTTTATCAATATTTTCTGAAATATATTCTTTTCTTTTTTTATCCCAATAAATTATCTCAAAAGTTCCATCATATTTTTCTGTTAATGCTGTACAAGACTCAACCCAATCACCACAATTTAAATAATTCACACCATCAAGGTTTAAATTTTCAGCGTGATGGATGTGACCACAAATTATTCCATCAAATTTTTTTCTTTTTGCATATTTTGAAAGTGTGTTTTCATATTCACCTATATATTTGACAGCATTTTTTACCTTATATTTTAAAAATTTTGCCAAAGACCAATAGTCTTTACCTCTCAACTTTCTATAGAAATTTATAATAATATTAATTTTAAGTAATAATTCATATGCAATTGCTCCTAATTTAGATAGCCATTTTGCATGTTTCATTACTCCGTCCCAAGCATCACCATGAACAACTAGATATTTTTTTCCTAACTGTGTTTCATGAATAACTCTATTTACAATTTTAATATCACCCAAATGCATTGGGATAAATTTTCTAAACACCTCGTCATGATTACCAATAATGTAAAATACTTTTGTCCCGTGCCTTGCTTTTCTTAATATTTTTTGAATGACATCATTGTGCTCTTGAGGCCAATAGAAACTCTTTTGCATAGCCCAAACATCGATTATGTCTCCAACCAAATAAAGATTTTCAGATCTTGAATTTTTGAAAAATTCTAGAAGCTTGCCTGCTTGACAACCTTTAGTACCAAGATGTACATCAGATATGAATATGCTCTTATATTTTAATAGTGGGGCCATTAAAAAAACTTTTTTTGTAACACAACTGTAACTCGAATCATCTATTTCTTATTTCATTGAAATGTTAAGGATTTATTAAAATTTAATTACGAAAAAATTATGCATTATTGTTTAATTTATAATCTCAATTCATCATCAGGGAAAAAAGTAAAATTAGTAAATAAAATTTATGAAAAATTAAAGATCAATAATACTGTTGATTTTTTCAAAACTAAATCTGAACAAGAGGCAAAAAAAATATTCCTTGAATTTAAAAATAAAAATTATGATAGATTGATAGTTGCTGGTGGTGATGGATCAGTATCATTTGCTATCAATGAATTAATCAAAAATGACTTTGATTTTAATGAAAATTTTGCAATTGGGTATATACCGGCTGGGACTGCCAATTTACTTCAAGCAGAGTTATCTATAACCAAAAAAGTAAATGATATTTGCAGTGCTTTAACATCAAATAATTATAAACAATCTAATCTTATAAAAATAAATGAAAATTATTTTTTTTTAATGGCTGGTATTGGTTGGGATGCTAAAATTGTTCACTCTATTGATACGCGTATAAAAAAAATACTAGGAAAGATAATTTTTGGTTTAAAAGGATTTCAACATTTTTTATTTATGAATAATAATAAACTTAATGTTTTTTTTGACGGTCAAAAACATCAGGCTGATTGGATATTGTCATCTAATACAAAGTATTATGCTGGTCATCATAAGATAAATAAATCAGATATTTTTGATGATAGATTGGTAACTTACGTGTTCAAAGATTTAACAAGATTAAAACTAATATATTATATAATTTTAATTATTATTTATGGAGATCTATCGAAAAACAAATCTGTTATCACTACTTACTCAAAAAATATTCATATTGATGGTAATAATTTTGAAATTCCCGTTCAGATTGATGGGGACAATTTTGGATGTCATAAACAGATTGATATTGAATTTTCAGATAAAAAAGTAAATTTTTTACTATAATTTTAAATAACATAATTTAACAAAAAATTATTTTACTAAGATATTTAATTTAAATATAGTTGTTTTTAAATTTACTATAGGAGGTTGTCATGGGTAAAAAACTAAAGAAAAATGAAAAAAGAAAAAAGAAATTTATCAAATCAATAGATAAACTTAAAAATAAGATAAGTTTAAAAGAAAAAAAATTATCTAAAATTAATATAAAAATTGCAAGTTTAGAAAAAAAAATTGCTGAAAAAAGAGCAAAAAAAATAGCTAAGAAACAAGCTAATGAAAGCTCAGCATCTGTAAATAATTAATATCTAAATTCGTCTTTCTCTCTTCTCAATTATGAAAAGAGAGAAAGTTGTTAATTAACAAAATTTAAAGTGAATACGAGAAGAATAATTTATTATTTAACTATAAATTTTGTAAGCAATCATTAGATAAGTTTAATTACAAAAATATTTATCTAATATTACAATTCAGTTAATTTAACGAACTCTTCCATAAACATCTTGATATCTAACAATATCACTTTCCTTCAAAATTGAACCGATTTGAGCTTCGACAATTTTAACAGGTTTTTTTCCTGGATTTTGAACTCTATGGATTGCTTCTAATGGAATGAATATATGTTCACCTGCCTTTTTAATTATAATATCTTTATTAAGAGTTATTTTTGCATTTCCTTGTGTGACTAACCAATGTTCAGCTCGATGATAGTGTTTTTGTAAACTTAGTATTCCTTGTGGTTTTACATATAACTCTTTAATTAGAAACTCTTTGCCCTCAAATAGATTTGTATACCTACCCCATGGACGGTAATACACATTTTTTTTCTTAATATATTTGTTTTTATTTTTGTCATACATCTTCAAAATTTCTTTCCAACTACCAAGATCCGACCAAGGAATATCTAATTTGATAGCGTTAATTTGTTTGGTTTTTTCTAGAATTGCATAATCAAAAGATTTAGCAGTCGCTTTTATAAATGAAGCTTTGTTTAGATAATATGTATTGGCCTTATATTTTGATTTATTAACTGCATTTAAACAATTTCTATAAGTTTTGGGTTGATATTTTTTAAAGTTATTAATAATGGAATCTTTTCGCAGATAAAACATTCCTGAATTCCAATAACCTTTATTCTTTATAATTTGTTTTGCTTTAGCTTCTTTAGGTTTTTCAATAAATCTTGTTACTTTATTGATATTACCTTTAATTTTTTTTGTTAAAAAATAACCATATTCACTAGATGGTGATGTTGGTTTTATCCCAAATATAAATATATTTTGATCACTTAAGTTCTTTTTGTTTTTATTAATAGCCGTATTAAAAATACTCATCTTTTCAATCAAATGGTCTGCTGAAAAAAACATTAACGGTTGATTGTTTGGAATATCTTTAATCAAAGCCGTACTTAATATAGCTGGAGCAGTATTTCTTTTTGCTGGTTCTAAAACAATTTTGTACTTATTTATTTTATATTTTCTAAGATGTTGTTTTATTTGTTTAAGATATTTTTTATTTGTACTTATAACTGGAGCATCAAATATTGATGCTTTTGTTCTCTCAAGTGTTTTTCCAAGTAAAGTCCAATTACCAAAATCAATAAACTGTTTTGCTTGATGATTTTTAGAATTTGGCCAAAGTCGAGTTCCAGCACCTCCACATAAAATAACTGGACGAATTTTCATTAAATTTCTGAATAATCCTTAACTTCTTTTTTCTTACCTGGATGTGTTGGTGCACCTAAATACGCAGGTCCAACTGTTTGTGCATATTTCCATAAAGTACCTGATCCAAAATCTGATTTTCTAGCCTTCCATTTTCTTTTTCTTGCAGCCATTTCTTTTTTAGAAAGTCTTACATTGATAGTTCCTTTTTTGGCATCGATATCAATAATATCTCCTGTACGTAAAAGGCCTATAGGACCCCCTAGAGCGGCCTCAGGGCCCACGTGACCGACACAAAAGCCTCTTGTGGCACCAGAGAACCTACCATCAGTTATAAGGGCTACTTTTTCTCCTTTTCCTTGACCGTAGATTGCACTTGTTGTCGATAACATTTCTCTCATACCTGGACCTCCAACAGGTCCTTCGTATCTAATTATAATTACATCACCATCATTATATTTTTTGCTTTGAACCGCTTTCATTGCACTTTCCTCATTTTCAAAGCATCTTGCTTTTCCAGTAAATTGTAATTTTTTAAGTCCAGCAACTTTAACAATTGCTCCTTCCGGTGCTAAATTTCCTTTTAATCCAACAACACCTCCTGTTGGTGATAACGGATTTTTATAAGATCTCATTACTTTTTGTTTTGGATTAAATTTAATACCTTTTAAATTTTCCTTCATTGTTTTTCCTGTAACAGTCAAGCAATCACCATGAATATATCCGCCTTCATATAAAGTTTTTAATAACATTGGGACACCACCTGCTAACCACATATCTTTTGCAACATATTTTCCACCTGGTTTTAAATCTGCAAGATAAGGTGTTCTTTTAAAAATTTTAGCAACATCCATTAAGTCAAATTTAATTCCTGCTTCATTTGCAATAGCAGGTAAATGTAATCCTGCATTTGTAGAACCACCCGTTGCAGCAACTACTGTTGCAGCATTTTCTAAAGCTTTTCTTGTAACAATGTCTCTTGGTTTAATTCCTTTTTTCAAAAGGTTCATAACCGTTTTACCACTAGCTTTCGCATATTTATCTCTTTCTTCATATGGAGCTGGTGTTCCAGCAGAATAAGGAAGTGCTAATCCAATTGCTTCAGATACACATGCCATTGTATTCGCAGTAAATTGACCTCCACAAGCACCTGCGCTTGGACAAGCAACTAATTCTAATTTTCTAAGTTCTGCAGCAGACATTTGACCTGTTGAGTGTTTTCCAACTGCCTCAAATACATCTACAACTGTTACGTCTTTCCCTTTATATTTGCCTGGAAGGATTGATCCACCATATATAAATACACTTGGTACATTTAATCTAACCATAGACATCATTAGACCTGGTAAAGATTTATCACATCCTGCAATACCAACTAAAGCATCATAACAATGACCTCTTACAGTAAGTTCAGCTGAGTCAGCGATTACTTCTCTAGATATCAATGAAGATTTCATTCCTTCATGACCCATTGCGATACCATCTGTAACTGTAATTGTGCAAAATTCTCTTGGCGTTCCACCATTAGCTCTAACTCCTTTTTTAACTGATTGAGCTTGTCTCATTAACGCAATATTACAAGGAGCTGCCTCATTCCATGTGGAAACCACACCAACAAAGGGTTTTGCTACATCTTTCTCAGTTTCACCCATAGCATAATAAAACGATCTGTGTGGAGCTCTATCTGCTCCTAATGATGTATGTCTACTTGGAAGTTTCTTTTTATTGAATTTAGCCATTATATACCCTTTATTGTTACTGATATTTTCTCAATATCATTCTTTAAATTATTATAATTATTTTTTTCTTGTTCAACAATCTCTTTTGGAGCACGGTCTACAAAACTCTTATTCTCCAATCTTTGAGATATTTTATTCATCTCTTGCTCTAATCTACTTTGTTTATTTGTTAAATTTTCTTTTATTAATTTTAAATCAACATCTTTATCAAAATAAATCTTAAACAAATCGCCAGAAACAACCATTGTCGCAGCTGGTTTATCTAAATCCTTATCTAATATACTGTTTATTCTTCCTAGTTTTTTTAGAATAATTTCATTGGTGTTAATAAAGTCTTTTTGATTTTTATTAATATTGCTTATTGATACATCAATAAATGAGCCTGGGCTTATATTTAGCTCATTTTTAAATGATCTAATCTCTGAAATGATATTAATAATATTTTCAACCTGTTCGGTGCTACTATCCTTGTTTATTTTTCCAGAAAACCAATTTTTAAGCATCAAATAATCACTACCGTCATTATCAAATTTATTTTTGAGCCAGATTTCTTCAGTTACAAAAGGAATAAAAGGATGTAGCAAAATCAGAATTTGTTTGAATACAAAAGATGATACTTTTTTAACCTCTGCTTTAGCTTTTTCATCTTCTGAAAATAGTATTGTTTTAGATAGTTCTAAATACCAATCACAATAAGAATGCCATGCAAATTGATAAGCATTTTTAGCAGCTTCATCAAATCTATAATCTTCAAGGTTTTTTTCTATCTTATTTTTAGTTTCTACAAGTTCTGAATAAATCCATTTGTTAATATTTACATATAGTCTTGGAACATTTTCGATATCCTTAAAATCACATTCATTAGTGATTAAAAAATTATTTGCATTCCATAATTTATTTAAAAAATTTCTATATCCTTTAACTCTATCTTCAGAAAGCTTAACATCTGTACCTGGTGAAGCCATTGATAACAAAGTAAATCTAAGTGCATCTGCACTATATTTTTCAATTAAATCTAAAGGATCAATTACATTTCCTTTCGATTTAGACATTTTCTGCCCCTTCTCATCTCTAACTAATGCATGAACATAAATATCTTTAAATGGTTCTTTGTTTAAAAATTCTGTACCAAACATAATCATTCTAGCTACCCAAAAAAATATAATATCAAAACCTGTAACTAAAACTGATGTTGGATAAAATTTATCAACATATTTATTATCATCTGGCCAACCAAGTGTAGCAAAAGGCCATAAGCCAGATGAAAACCAAGTATCTAAAACATCTGGGTCACGGTTTAATTCAACATGTTTACCATAATGTTTTTTCGCTTGTTGTTTTGCATCATCTTCATTTTCTGCAACAAAAATTTTTTTATCAGGACCATACCAAGCGGGTATTTGATGTCCCCACCAAAGCTGTCTTGAAATACACCATGGTTCAATGTTGTTCATCCATTGAAAATAAGTTTTTGACCAATTCTCAGGAAAGAAATTTGTCTTTTTTGAATTAACAACTTCTTTAGCCTTAACAGATAATTTACCCGCATCAGCAAACCATTGTTCTGTTAAGAAAGGTTCAATTATTGAATTTGATCTATCTCCATAGGGAACTTTATTTTTAATATTCTCCTCTTTTTCAAAAAAATCTTTTTCTTTAAGTTCTTTTAAAATTTTTTTTCTTGCTTCGGACCTATCAAGGCCTACATAATTTTCAGGAGCGTTTTCATTTATTTTGCCAGCTTCAGTAAAAATATTTATTATTTCAAGATTATTTCTTTGACCAACATCATAGTCATTAAAATCATGTGCAGGTGTTATTTTTAATGCCCCTGTTCCTTGTTCGGGATCTGCATAGTCATCCTTAATAATTTTTATTTTTCTTCCAACAATTGGAATGGTAACTGTTTTTCCAACAAAGGATTTAAATCTTTCGTCTTTTGGATTAACAGCTATAGCTGTATCACCAAGCATTGTTTCGGGTCTTGTGGTTGCTATTGTTATAAATTCATCGGTTCCATCTATAGGATATCTAATGTAATAAATTTTAGAATTTACTTCTCTTTGATCTACCTCAAGATCTGAAATAGCTGTTTTTAAAACTGTATCCCAATTGACTAATTTTTTGTCTTTATAGATTAGTCCTTTGTTATAAAGATCTACAAATACCTTAATTACTGATTTAGATAAATTCTCATCCATGGTGAAAGCATTTCTTGACCAATCACAAGAGCAACCAAGTTTTTTTAATTGATTAATTATTATGTCTCCATATTGCTCTTTCCATTCCCAAACTTTTTCAATAAATTTTTCTCTACCAATTTCATTTTTATCAATTTTTTCAGAAGTTAATTTTTTCTCCACTAAAGCTTGAGTGGCTATACCAGCGTGGTCTGTACCTGGTTGCCACAAAGTTTCAAAATTATTCATTCTATGGTAACGAACTAATAAATCTTGAATTGAATTATTAAGGGCATGACCCATATGTAAACTGCCGGTTACATTAGGTGGTGGTATTACAATTGAGAATTTTTTTTTATTTTCCTTTGGTTTAAAAAGACCATTTTCCTCCCAATAAGAATAAATTCTATTTTCTACATCAGAATGTATATATTTATCGCTACTCATTGATTTTAAAGTTTATAATTTAATAATCTAAATTAACAATAATCAATTTGAATCGTTATTTAATAGACTAATAGAAAAAATTTATTATAAAAAGGCATCTGTAGCTATTAGCTAAAAATAAGATGGCAACGTGGCGGAATGGTTACGCAGAGGATTGCAAATCCTTGTATCCCGGTTCGATTCCGGGCGTTGCCTCCAAAAAAATTCTTGTTTTAGTTATAAAAAAAAGTAAGTTGGCTTTTTTATATTCCTCGGTAGCTCAGTTGGTAGAGCAGTTGACTGTTAATCAATTGGTCGCAGGTTCGAGTCCTGCCCGAGGAGCCAAAAAAATAATTAACAGTTCAAAAATTAACTTGGGGTCAGATATAAATTAATTTTAAACTGCTTTTGATATTCCTGATCCTGAAATTTGTAAGGATTTATTAAATTTTAATTTTTGATCAGCATTAAGTTCTGAATATAATTTTACCAAAAAATTATAATTAACATTCATGTGACCTTCTTGAGATTTTTCTAGATTTACTAAATATTCTGAAAAATCCTCAAAAAAATAATTAATTGGTACTTTTAAATAATTCGCAAGTTGAAGTAATCTAATTGAACTTACTCCATTAGTACCTTTCTCATATTTTTGTATTTGTTGGAATGTTACATTGATTGCTTTTGCAACTTTAGTCTGTGTCAAACCTAAAGCTAATCTTCTTAGCTTAAGCTTATTGCCTAAGTGTTTATTGAAATTATCTTCCATTAAGACCCCTCTTAATTAAATTTTATAAAGTCTATTCAACCTATTTATTAATGTTACTGCAATAAAAAAATTTATTTTTTTTTGCAAATAATTTGAAATAATCAAAACACTGTCAAGCATTAGTTCAATACAAAATAAACATATTTAGATTGTATTAGTTTAAATTTATTGCATTAAATTTATATATTTTTATAGTATTTGACTTAAAAACAGCTTAGTCCTATCGCTCTTAGGGTTAGCAAAAAACTCTTTAGTTTCAGCTCTTTCAACAATCATTCCTTCATCCATAAAAATAACTTCATCGGCCACCTCTTTAGCAAATCCCATCTCATGAGTTACTACAATCATCGTCATTCCTGCTTTTGCTAAATTTACCATAGCATCCAAAACTTCCTTGATCATTTCTGGGTCCAGGGCTGATGTCGGTTCGTCAAACAACATTATTTTAGGCTCCATGCATAATGCTCTAGCTATTGCACATCGTTGTTGTTGGCCTCCTGAAAGTTGTCCTGGATATTTGCTAGCTTGGTCTGCAATTTGTACTTTTTCTAAATGCTGGAGAGCTAAATCTTCTGCCTCTTTTTTCGGCATTTTTTTAACCCAAATTGGAGCTAATGTGCAATTGTCTAAAATAGAAAGATGAGGAAATAAGTTAAACTGTTGAAATACCATTCCAACTTCAGCTCTAATTTTTTCTATGTCTTTAGTGTCCTCTGTTAATTCATTTCCATCTACTATAATTGAACCTTGTTGATGTTCTTCAAGTCTGTTTATGCATCTAATTAATGTTGACTTACCTGATCCTGAGGGTCCACATACAACAATTTTTTTATTCTTCTCGACTTCTAAATTAATATTTTTTAATACTTGAAAATCACCGAACCACTTATTCATTTCTGTAATCTGAATTATTTTATCTGACATTATCTTTCCGTTTTATATTTTTGTTCTAAATTATAACTATATTTACTCATTGCATAGCAAATAATAAAAAATAGTACTGATGCAAACACATAACCTTCCATTGCAAATCCTAGCCACTCTGGGTTTGTTTTTGCAAGATTTAGCATTCCAACAATCTCTAAAAGTCCAACAACAAATATTAAAGGAGTATCTTTTACAAGCGCTAAAAAGGTATTGGCAATGCCAGGTATTACAAGTTTAAGTGCCTGAGGTAAAATAACTAAAATATGCATTTTCCAATAACCCATTCCTAAAGATTTAGCAGCATCATATTGACCTCTTGGTAATGCTTGCAAACCACCTCTAATAACTTCAGCGACATAAGCAGCTTCAAATAAAGAGATTGCAATAATTACCCTTACTAATTTATCAATAAACATATCTTCAGGTAAAAACATTGGAAACATTACTGAGGACATAAACAATACCGTAATCAATGGAACACCTCTCCAAAATTCAATCATTCCTATTGAAAAATATTTAATTATTGGAAAATCAGATCTTCTGCCCAAAGACAAAAACAAACCTATAGGAAAACAGAAAATCAAACAAAAAAATGATACTATAAAAGTTAAAGATAAACCTCCCCAAGCACCTGTCTCTACCCACTCTAATGCTTCTAATTTACCTAGTTCAATAAGCTCTTCATAAAAAAATACATATTTTAGCAATATATAGAGCGTGATCGGAACTATTATAAAATAGTACATTTTAAATTTTGTAGGAATAAAAAAACCAATTATAATTGAGATTACAGCTGCAATAATTCCATATGAGAAATCAAAAAATATTGGACCACCTGATATAAAAAAGAAAATAAAGAAAAAAGCTATTACAGGATAAACAACTACATAATAAAGAGTCAAATATTTTTTAAATTTTTCAGTAGCAAAGAAACCAATAGTACCAAGAAAAGCTAAAGCTATAAAAGATAGGTTAATACGCCACTGCTCAGCATTTGGGTACATTCCATACATAAATCTGTTAAACCAAATTTTAATATAGGTCCAACAAGCACCACTACCTGTACATACATCTTTTGAGTCTCCAGCAATATTCGCATCTAAAATAAACCAACTTAATAATGGTGGGAGAGATTTGATAATCACAAATACAATTAATAATGATAAAAAAGCATTAAAATTGTTAGTATTAATATTTTTATTAATTGAGTCTAAAAACTTTAAGCCTGAATAATCAATTCTAATTAAATGAAGTCCAATAAACCCTGAAATTAGTGGTAAAAAGAAACTAATTGATCCAGGTAAAAAAGAAATTATATCTTTATTAAAAAAAGAATTTAAAAAAACTATAAATATACTTAGTGCTACTAAAATTACACCTGTATATAAATAAATATTAAGATTGTTTTTATCTGGTTGTAAAAAATTCAATTTATTCATTATTTTTCTTTAATAGCTATTTTTTTATTGTACCAATTCATAAATATTGAAATTGATATACTCAAAGATAAATATGTTAACATTGTTATAGAAACAATTTCTATTGCTCTACCTGTCTGCATTAAAGCAGTTCCTGCAAATACAAGAACTAAATCGGGATATGCAATTGCAGCTGCAAGAGATGAATTTTTTGTTAAATTTAAATATTGATTAGTAGTTGGTGGAATTATAATTCTTAACGCTTGTGGCATTACAACTAGTTTTAATACTTGATTTGGAGTTAATCCTATAGAAGCAGCGGCTTCTTTTTGGCCTTTACTAACACCTTGAACACCTGCTCTAACACATTCAGCAATAAAAGTTGCTGTATACAATGATAAAGCTAATGCAAGAGATATTAATTCAGGTGGCAACTTAATTCCTCCTTCATAAGTGAAACCAGATTGGGATAATTGTTTAATTACAGGTACTTCAACTGAAGCATCGACACCACCAAATAAAAAACTTAATAAAGGTAAAATTATTAATAGTCCTATTGAAATTGACAAAACTGGTGTTTGAATACCTTCGTTCTCTTGTTTTTTTCTTGCATAAATTCTAATGAAAATAATTGAAATGATTGCAGCAATTATTGAATAAATAAAAATATCTAAATTATTCCAAACAAAAGCAGGAACAAAAAAACCTTTTATTGTTAGAAAAAAAACCCCAAACATAGGCTCAGTATCTTGAGGCAATGGTAATGCTCTTAAAGCGGCAAAATACCAAAAAAATATTTGTAATAATAAAGGAATATTTCTAAAAAATTCTACGTAAACTGAAGCGGTTCTATTTATTAGATAGTTGTTTGATAATCTTGCAATTCCTACAACCACTCCAATAATGGTTGCAAATATAATTCCTATAACTGAAACTAAAATAGTATTTAATAAACCAACTAGATATGCTCTAAAATATGAGTGAGAACCATCAAATTCAATTAATGAAAATTGCACATCAAAAGATGATTCTTGAGATAAAAAACCATACCCAAAAGTAATTCCTCTATTCTCCATATTAACTTGAGCGTTATAGGAAAAAAATCCAAATATTAGAATTACAACCAGAAGTGTAAGTAATTGGGGTAATATTTTTTTAATATTCACAATGATTCAAGACTTATAAAAAAAAGGGCTAGAAAAATCTAGCCCTTTTTAAGTATTTATTAAGATAAATTATCTTGCTGGTGGTACATAAAGTATTCCACCTTTAGTCCATAATTCATTTGGACCTCTGTCAGGTAGAATTCCAGTGTCAGCAATATTTCTTTTGTAGCTTTCACCGTAGTTACCAACTTGTTTGATAATTCTTAAACTCCAGTCATTATCTAAACCTAAAGCAGCTCCTAATTCACCTTCAGCACCAACTAATCTTTTTACAGCTGGATTATCTGAAGTTTTCATAGAGTCTGCATTAGCAGAAGTAACACCATACTCTTCAGCTTCAATCATAGTGTTAAGAGACCATCTTACGATATCTTCCCATACAGAATCACCTTGTCTAACAACAGGGCCTAAAGGCTCTTTTGAAATAGTTTCAGGTAAAACTATGTGGTCATCTGGAGAACTCAATTTAATTCTTTGAGCAGCTAAACCAGATTTATCAGTAGTATATGTATCACATCTTCCAGCATCATACGCAGCAACAACTTCGTCAGCTTTTTCGAAAGTTACTGGCTCATAAGAAATTCCTTTTGAATTAAAGAAGTCTCTCATATTAAGCTCAGTTGTTGTTCCTAAGTTTGTACATGCAGAAATACCGTTTTTGAAATCATTCACAGACGAATATCCAGAATTTTTTCTAACCATAAAACCTTGACCATCATAGAAGTTTACTCCTACGAAAGTAAGTCCGATGTCAGCATCCCTAGAAAGAGTCCAAGTTGTGTTTCTTGATAAGATATCAATCTCATTAGAAGTTAAAGCTGTAAATCTTTCTTTAGCACTTAATGGTGTAAACTTAACTTTGTTTGCATCACCTAGTACTGCAGCAGCTACCGCTCTACATACATCAACGTCAACACCAGTCCAATTTCCTGCAGCATCAGCGTTAGAAAATCCTGGAAGACCTTGAGATACTCCACATCTTACAAAACCCTTCTTTTGAGTGTTTTTAAGTGTTTTAGATTTTTTAGCAGCCATAGTTTCTGTTGTAAAAGTAAACAACACTGCAACCATAGCAACTAAAGAAGTTAATTGTTTTAAGTATTTAAACATTATTCTTCCTTTTAGTTATTTTTATTTGTTAACAAATAATTCAAAATTACTTTTGAATATTCTTAATTTAAGCATGTAAGAAAATACTCTTCAAGAAAAAATAATTAATAAATCCTTCTTTAGATGAATTCTAGTCAAGTACAAATATTTTAATAATAGCAATAAAAAATGACGAAATGGCGCGCCCTGGAGGATTCGAACCTCCGACCCTCGGTTTAGAAAACCGATGCTCTATCCAGCTGAGCTAAGGGCGCAAAATTTAATAATATATATAATACTAAATTAATTTTTAAAAAGGAATTTTTTAACTATTAATAACAAAGTTAACAGTTCAACTCTTCCGATTATCATAAAAAAAATAAGAAAATATTTAGTTAAAAAGTGCAAATTTTGAAAATTAAAGTCAGCCAAACCATAAGAGGAAGAATTTACTGTATTCATTAAAGTCAATACAGCTAACTTAAAAGAAGATTCAAACTCAATATTAGACAAAGACAATAAGATGGTTAAAGAAAAAAGAGAGATAACGAAAATTACTATTGTTAAAAAATATTTATTTATATCATTTGCATCAAAATTAATTTTGGAAAAAACCAATTTATTCATAAAAACATTTTTGGGTCTACTAAAAGAGAGAATTTGATTAATAGAATATTTAGTCAAGGAATATATTTTCAAAAATCTTAATCCTGAGCTTGTAGAAAAAAAAGACCCTCCAATAATTACAAGTAAGATATATATAAAATGTAAGTTAGTTTGATCAACTTTAAGAGAAATACCAATATTAGAAATGCTACTGACTAAAGATAAAAAACTAAATGTGAAGGTAGTATCATAACTAAAGAAAACAAAAAATATACTTGCAACCGCAACAAAATATAAAAATAAATGTATATCTTCATAAAAGAAATTTAAATTTTTATTTCTTAAAAAAATTAAATTGTATGTAAAAAAAATACTAAAAAAAGAAATTAACATTAAAAAAGAAAATATAATTATTTGAAAGTCATTTATTAAAATTGATGAAAGCTCATTAACGGGTAAAAATCCACCTGAGGAAATTATCGTCATTGCTAAATTTAATGAATTAAATGATCTAATTCCAAGAATATTTAAAATAATAAAAATTGATATTGTTAACGCTGAGTATAATAAAAGAATTTTAATTGATTGTTTTAAAATTTCAGCAGAATTAAAAGATAAAAAATTAGTTAAAGATTTTTTTAAACTTTCGTCATAAATATCGATCAAAAAAATAATAGAATATAAAAAATATAATCCACCTATCCATTGTATTGATGATCTCCATAAAATTAAGCCTTGATCAATATGTTTAATATTTTCAAATACAGTAAAACCTGTTGAAGTAAATCCAGATACAGCTTCGAATAAAGAATTTAAAAAAGATAAATTATAAATACTTAAATAAATAGGTATGGATAAAATCAACGGCATTAGAATGTATCCTAATAAGACTGTTGATATTTTTTCAAATATTGTGGGTTTTTTTATATCAGTTTTAATTTTATAAAAAATTATTCCGATCACTAAAGAAATAATTAAGCTAAAATAATATGTATTTAGATTTAGATATAAATTGAAATAATAAGAATAAATAATATTAAAAAAAGAAAAAATAGATATTAATATAAAAAAAAAACTTAAATACTTTACTCTAAAAAATGACATTTAATTAAATAGAACTAATTCTAAAAATATTTTCTACTACTGAAATTGAGTCTTTTTTTGCTAAAAAAACAACTTTGTCCTCTTTTTGAAAAACAAAATTTGATCGAGGTATAATAACTTTATTTTCTCTTAACACAGCACCTATTCTTATTTCCTCAGGTAAGTTAGAATTTTTTAATTCTTTATTAATAAGTTCTGATGTTTCTATTATTTCAGCTTCAATCACCTCATATTCACCATTCATAATTGTGTAAGCTGTTTCTATAGTTCCTTTATGGATATGTTTTAAAATACTTGAAACAGTATTCATTCGAGGGTCTATAAGATCATCAATTTTTAAAGAGTTTTGTAATAAAGAATAATTTGGCTTATTAATTAGAGCCATTGTTCTTTTATCATCGATATCCTTTTCATCTTTTGCAAATTTTTCAACAAGAACACTTACCATCAAATTATCTTCATCATCATTTGTTAAAGCAAGGACTGTTTCTGCTTCTTGTAAATTTGCTTCTGCTAATACTTCCTCGTCTAAAGCATCACCATTAATGACAATCGTATTATTTAATTCACTAGCAAGAAATTCAGCTCTTTCTTTATTTTTTTCAATAATTTTAACTCTTGCTGCATCCAAAGTTTCTTCAATATTTTTAGCCAAGTTAAAACCTATGTTTCCACCACCTACAATTAAAATATTTTTAGATACTTTTTCTTCATGCCCAAAAGCTTCTAAAGTGTCTGACATTTGCGATGAATTTATTATCACATAAATTTTATCGTTTTTTCTAACATCATCATTTTTTTTTGGAATTAAAAACTTTTCATCTCTTATTATTCCAATAATATTTGCATCTAAATTAGGATGTTTTTTTGTCAAATCATTAAGTTTGATATTAATTAATTTACAATTTTCATTAATTAAAATCTCTAATAATCGTATTTTATTATCTGCAAATGGAACACTATCTAGTGCTCCTGGAGCCTCAAGTTTTCTTTGTATTGATTTTGCAATTTCAATTTCAGGAGAAATTATGACATCTATTGGTAGATTCTCTTTATTGTAAACTCTTGTAAATTTTGGGTTTAAATAATCTTGAGATCTTATTCTTGCTATTTTTTTTGGAATTTTAAAAATTGAAAATGCTATTTGGCAAATAAGCATATTAATTTCATCATTTCTCGTAACTGCTATAATCATATCAGTCTCTGCTGCATTAGCTTTTTCAAGTATAGAAGGATAAGTCCCTTTTCCCACTATAGCTTTAACATCTAAAGCATCATCAATTTTTTGGATATCTTCACTAGAAGGGTCAATAACAGTTATAGAATGACCTTGTTCACTTAGCTGTTTTGCTATAGTAAACCCAACTCTTCCAGCTCCACAAATGATTATATTCATCTAATTAAATTCTTTGATGCCTAAACCTTTTAATTTTCTATGTAATGCGCTTCTTTCCATTCCAACAAAATTAGCTGTTTTAGAAATATTTCCATTAAATTTTTTAAGTTGAATAGTTAAATACTCCTTTTCAAATTTTTCTCTAGCTTCTTTTAATGGCACAGAAAGGCTATTTTCAGCTAATTGATCATCAAAATTTGTATTTTTTAAAGATTCCTTAATAATATTTGAAATTTTATCTTTTGAGTCTGGTTGTAATATTGCAATTCTCTCTATTAAATTTCTTAACTCTCTTACGTTACCGTGCCAATTATGATTGAGAATGTAACTATTATTTTCATCTATATCTAATTCTTTAATTTTATAATTTTCAGATATTTTTTTTGAAAAATAATTAATTAATAAAGGAATATCTGAAATTCTTTGATTTAATGGTTCAATATTTATTTCAAAAACATTTATTCTATGAAATAGATCTTCTCTAAAATTACCAATTTCTATTTCTTTTTTTAAATCTTTACTTGATGAACAAATTAATCTTACATCCACACTTACATCATTACTTCCATTTACTCTTTTAAATTTTTGATCTGTGAGCACTCTTAATATTTTAGACTGTATATCCAGTGATATTTCTGAAACTTGATCAATTAGAAGAGTTCCTTTATTAGCTTTTTCAAGCGCGCCATATGAGATAGATCCATTTTCTTTTTCTTCGCCAAATAATTCTAATTCATATTTGTTGATATCTAGTAAAGCACCATTTAAAACAATAAATGGATTTTTGCTTCTAGCAGATGCTTTGTGGATTTTTCTAGCAATTAATTCTTTTCCTGAACCTGAAGGTCCACTTATAAATACCCTACTTTCGGTTACTGATATTTTTTTAATTTGATCAATTATATTTACTATATTTTTACTGTTTCCTATTAATTCATAAGATGAAAATAATTTACTTTCATATTCTTTATTTTGTTTTTTTAAATTAAAGTTTTCAACTGCTCTTTTAACAAAGTTAAGTAGTCTTTCTTGATCAAATGGTTTTTCTATAAATTCAAATGCCCCGTGCTGCAAAGATTTTACAGCCATTTCAATGTTTGCATGACCAGAAATAATTATAACAGGAGTATCTTTATTTTTAGATTTAATATGTGAAAGAAGTTCAATACCATCGTTATCTCCCTTATCTAATTTAACATCAAGAATTGCAACATCAGGTAATTTTTTATCTATTTCTGCAAGTGCTTGGTTATAATTTGCAGCTAATCTAGTTTTATAACCAGCATCTATAATTAATTCATTAATTATATTTCTGATATCAGCGTTATCGTCTACAATTAAAATTTCTTCACTCATTATTATTTTAAAAATGTAATATTAATTTTTGCACCATTTTGAATTGGTATAAAGTCTATTTTTCCATTGTGATCATTAATTATTTTGTTAACTATTGATAATCCTAAACCTGTTCCATTTTTCTTAGTTGTGAAATACGGATTAAGTATATCTTTAATATTATTTTTTAATTCACTAAAACCAACACCATTGTCTTCTAGAATTACTTTTATGTGGCTATCATCCTCTGTAAGTTCAATAGCAATTTTTTTGCTGAAATTGTTGTTGTTTAGGGCTTTTTGATTGATACTTTCTATAGAATTTTTAATCAAATTTAAAAATACTCTACTTATTTGTTCTTTATCACTCTCTAACGTAATTTTATTTAAATCTTTTTTAAAATTAATATCAATAGAATTGTCTAATCCTTTGAGCAAATTTATATTTTCCTGAATAATGTCTACTAAGTTATTTTCTTTAAATATTGGTTTTGGCATTCTAGCAAAGTCAGAAAATTCATTAACTAATTTTTCAATTTGTTTTATTTGGTTATTTATAACTTTTAAATTATCTTTAAAATTTTCAGTTTCATTTTCGTTTAATTTTTTTGAATAGTTATTTTTTAATCTATCTATAGTTAATTGAATTGGTGTAAGTGGATTTTTAATTTCATGAGCAAGTTTTCTAGCTAAACTTTCCCAAGCCTCATGTCTTTCATTGATTATTAACTTTTCTTGCTGGCTTTTCAACCTATCTATCATTAAATTGAAATTTTTATTCAAGGTTTCTAAATCTTTATCTGTTTTAACTTCAGGGACTTTTGCATTAAAATTTCCTTGACCGATAGATGTTGATGCAAGAATTAAATTATTGATAGACCTAAAAAACCTAGATGAAAACCTGATGGCAATAGATATCGAGACAAATAATAAAACACTAACAACTATAATATAAATAATAGCAAAAGAAATTTTAATACCAGTGCTTTTTTCCTCAACCGTATAATAAAAATTAATAGCTTCTTCAGACTCTGTTAAATACCTTGAAATATCTTTATCTAAATATTTAACAACATATAAAAATCTATCTTCAAAATTTTGCAGTCTCATTATTGCAGCAGAAATATTTTCAGGTGCATTAATAATCTTTAAAGGACGATCGTCATCCAAAACCAAGTTCAAAGCTCTATCAACTGGAGGAACATAAGGTTGATCATCATTTAAAGTTGAAAATAAAAGTTTTTTATTAATATCAATAATGTGCACCTCATCAACACCTCTTATCAATTTTTGTGTATTTAAAAATCTCCTATATTCATTTTGATTATCGTTAAGAAATTTTTTACTTTTATTTGTATCAAAAGCAATTAAAACTATATCAGATTGAATTTTATTTCTAATTTCCTCAACATAATTTATTGCTAACTCATAAGAATTATTAACAACTGTAGTAACTTTTTTGTCAAAATACTTCTCTAAAGCAAAAGAAAATAAAAAGAGTGAAAATATTGAAATTAAAACTGATGGAATTAAAGTAAATAAACCAAAATATGTAATATATTTTTTATTGGATTTTAAGCCATCTTTATCGATATCATTTTTAATTGCACTCTTAATTTCAATAAAAATAAAGACAAAAAGTGCTACTAAAAGAAAAATATTTAGAACTAATAAAATTTGTAAATTTTGATCCGTTAATTCAATAAATCCTTTATCTATAAAAGTTAAAAAGGTTAAAAAACCTATCGATAATGTGATAATAAATAATATTATTAGATATATATTTTTTTTAATAAATTCGTACATTTGAATATAAAAACTACCATATAAATGAATAATTATTTTATAATACTAGCATCAGGACAAAGCAAAAGATTTAATTCAAAAAAACCAAAACAATTCAATATTTATAAAAACAAGGCTCTTTTTAAACATTCTTTAGAAAAAGCAATGAAATCAAAGCTGTTTAAAAAAATTATATTGGTCGTAAATAATAAAAAAAGTATTAAAGAAAAATTTCCAAAAAATGTATTAATTATAAAAGGTGGTAAAGAAAGATCTGATTCTTCTTTAATAGCTTTAAAATTTATAAAAAAATTTAAACCTAATAATGTTCTTATTCATGATGCTGCTAGGCCAAATTTCACTATCAGACTTTTAAAAAATCTAATTAAATCGCTTAAAAACAATAAAGCAGTAATACCTTCTATAAATTCAAAAGACTCAATTAAATATAAAGTAAAAAACCAACTTTTTAACTTAAGTCGACATAACTCAATTTTAACTCAAACCCCTCAAGCTTTTAAATTTAAAGATTTATATAGCCTTTCAAATAAACAAAAAAATAAAATTACTGACGAAGCAACATTATTTATTGAAAACAATCTTAAAATTAAGTTTATTAAAGGAGAAAATTTAAATAATAAAATTACATTTAAAGAAGATATCGAAACTAATAAAACCTATTTTGGTATTGGTTTTGACATTCATAGATTAATAAAAGGCAAAAAACTTTT
The DNA here is from genome assembly GCA_902556505.1 of uncultured Pelagibacteraceae bacterium. Lineage (GTDB taxonomy): Bacteria > Pseudomonadota > Alphaproteobacteria > Pelagibacterales > Pelagibacteraceae > Pelagibacter. Next base: position 19,467 of record CACDWM010000006.1, on the reverse strand, counting down.
TTTAGGTGGAATAAAAATCCCTTATCACTCAGGACTTAAAGGACATTCTGATGGAGATGTAATTATTCATTCAATAATAGATTCACTTCTTGGAGCTATGAGAAAAAAAGATATTGGTACTTTTTTTCCAGATAATCAAAAAAAATATAAAAATATTAGATCCCCTAAAATGCTTAGGCCTATCGCTCAGATATTAAATAATAATGATTTTTATATAAATAATTTAGATATAAATTTAATATGTGAGCAACCAAAAGTTTCAATATATCGCGATAAAATAATCAAATCTCTATCTAATTTATTAAATATTGATAAAGAATTAATTAACCTAAAAGGTAAAACAGTGGAAAAACTTGGATTAATAGGAAAGGAAAAAGCAATAGCTTGTGAAGTTATTTGCTCAATTACAAAATGAAAAAAATAAATGTTTTGTTGTCCACTTTCTTTGGTTATGGATATTTAACCAAAATTCCTGGAACTGTAACTTCTGCTGTAACAGCTGTTTTTATTTATATTGCTTATGAAATTTTAGGATACACAGATCTTAAGTTTTCAATTATTTTTTTTATACTTTTATTTTTTTATTCATTTTATGCAGTAAAAGATTCTGAGTCTGAATTTAAAAATAAAGATCCAGGACAAATAGTAATCGATGAAGTTTTAGGGCAATCTATGCCTTTAATTTTGTTACTGTATTTAAATCAAACTAATCAAATAAGTATTTCAATTGAAATTTATTATATTTTATCTTTTGTTTTTTTTAGATTTTTTGACATCCTAAAACCTTTTCCAGTAAGTTATTTTGATAAAAAACATAAGAACTATTTTGGAATTATTATGGACGATATAATGGCAGGTTTATATTCAATGATATTAATATATTTAATAAGTTTAAAATTCTGATGAGTGTCCAATTACTTCATAAAAAATTAATTAAAAAAAAATTGACTTTATCTGTAGCTGAGTCTTGTACGGGTGGATTAATGGCTCATAATTTTACTAAATTAGCTAATTCATCAAAATACTTTCAAATGGGTCTAACCACCTACTCTAATCAAGCTAAAATAAAGATATTAAAAGTTAATAAAAATATTATTAGAAAATATGGTGCGGTAAGCCATGAGTGTTGTAAGGCAATGGTTAAAAATTTATCTAAAATTTCAAAAAGTAAAATCAACGTCTCTATAACAGGAATTGCTGGACCAGGAGGTGGATCAAAAGAAAAACCAGTTGGTCTTGTTTATATTGGAGTCAAAAAAGGTAAAGCTCTGCTTATAAAAGAAAATAAATTTAAATCAAAAAATCGTAATTCAATTCAAAAATCAACAGTTCGTAACGTAATTAAGATAATCAATAAAATTATTTAATACTTTCAGCTCTTTTTTGAAATGCGTCTGCTATCTTTTCTAAACCAAATTGAAAGGATTTAGTCATTAAAATATTTAAAAAATTATTTTCGATTTCAAAATCAATATCAAATAAAACTTCTGTCTTATAACCATCTGTATCATTTCCTATCTCAAAAAATTTCCAATTGTTTTCTAAATGATTTAAAGGTCCACCTAAATTAACAACATGAATATGATCAGTTTTTTTATTTAATTTAACGTCACTTTTAAATGTATCTTTAAACGGCCCCTTACCTATTGTAAGATCCGCTATTATATTTATGGTGTCACCATTATCACTTCTCTCATAAACTTTTGAATTATCGCAGAAAGGAATAAATTCTGGGTATTTTTCAATATCTAAAACAAAATCAATTAGCTTATCTTTTCTGTTATCAATTAATCGCTTAACTGATGCTTTTGGCATTAATTATTTTTTAATCTGTTTTGTTGAAGTTTCGCAAAATCTTCATCAGCGTGATATGAAGATCTGGTTAAAGGAGATGAAGACACTAACAAAAATCCTTTAGCTTTTGCTATTGTTCCTAAATCCTCAAATTCTTTTGGTGTATAGTATCTATCTAATGGATAATGTTTTGTAGATGGTTGCAAGTATTGACCAATTGTTATGAAATCAACATCTGCGGCTCTTAAGTCATCCATGACTTGTAAAATTTCATCTCTAGTTTCTCCTAAGCCAACCATTATTCCTGATTTAGTAAAAATATTTTTGTTAACTTTCTTTGCATTTTTTAAAAGTTCTAAAGACGCAAAATATCTAGATCCGGGTCGAACTTTTAAATAAAGACTAGGAACAGTTTCAATGTTATGATTAAAAACATCTGGTTTAGCTTCTAAAACTTTTTTAAACGCATCTCCTTTTCTTAAAAAATCAGGTGTAAGAACTTCAATAGTAGTATTTGGGTTTGCTTTTCTAGTTTGATTTATCACTTCAAAAAAATGTTTTGATCCACCATCATTTAAATCATCTCTATCCACTGAGGTAATCACAACATGTCTTAAATTTAATTTTTTTACTGCTTCTGCAATCTTAATAGGTTCTAGTTGATCTAATTTTCCTGGTACACCAGTTTTAACATCACAAAAAGCACAAGCTCTTGTACAAGTGTCTCCCATAATCATAAAAGTTGCATGTCGCTTGCTCCAACATTCAGTTATATTCGGGCAGTTTGCTTCCTGACAAACAGTTACAAGATTATTATTGTTTACTATTGTTTTGGTTAAAAAGAATTCCTTACTATTTGTAAGTTTTGATCTAATCCATTCAGGTTTTTTTTTAATTGGATTAACCGGTTTGTTTTCTTTTTCAGGATGTCTACTTTTCATCTTTTTTAATTATATAAATAGTCTCATTTTTTCTACCAAATAAAAATCGTTCTCTAATTAAAATCTCAATATAATCAAGATCTAAATTAGTACTTAGAAGTGAATTTTTATGATCCATATCTTCTATTTTGCTAGTTAGGTTTAATTCTTCTTTTTTCAAGTTAGACAAAAGTTCTTTTTTTTCTATATAAGAAAAAAGACCTCTTTCTCCAGATACCAAGTTAAAACCAAAGTAGAAAATAAGAAAAACAGAAATTAATAAAAAATAATTTTTTTTTATTAATTGAAGCATTAATTGATCTTATTCATCCTCGCTTTTTTTCCAAGTTCTTCTTCAATGCGGATTAATTGATTATATTTTGCAACCCTTTCGGATCTGGCTAAAGATCCGGTTTTAATTTGATTTGAATTAGTGCCCACTGCTAAATCAGCAATAAACGTATCTTCACTATCACCTGATCGATGAGATATAATTGTTTTATATCCAATGGTTTGAGCAAATTTAATTACATCTAATGTTTCTGAAACGGTGCCAATTTGATTTAGTTTTATTAAGATAGAATTAGAGGAAATATTTAAGAAACCTTTCTTTAATCTTTCAAGATTTGTTACGTACAAATCATCTCCAACGATCTGAACTTTTTTTATTGATTTCATTAATTTATTCCATGCCAACCAATCATTTTCTGCAAATGGATCTTCAATGGACTTAATTTTATATTTTTTAATAATTTTTTGATATTCTTTAATTGATTTATTTACTGAAATATAACTTTTTGAATGAATAGAGTATTTATTTTTTTTATATAATTCATTAGCAGCAACATCTAGACAAATAGAAACATCTTTACCATTAATAAATCCTGATTTTTTAATTGCACTCACAATTAAATCTAAAGCTTGATTGTTACTACTGATCATGGGTGCAAAACCACCTTCATCACCTACTGAAGTTGATAAACCCTTATCTTTAATTAATTTACTTAAGTTTTTAATAACAACGAAACAAATCCGCATTGCCTCAGAAAAACTTTTTGCTCGGTCAGGTCTGATCATAAACTCTTGAATTCTAAGACCATTATTTGCATGCGCTCCACCATTAATAATGTTCATTAATGGATATGGTAATTGAAAGTTATTTTTTTGAGAAAAAGTTTTATACAAAGGTAATTTTTTTGTTTTTGCAGACAGTTTTTTGACAGCCATAGAAACCGCTAACATCGCATTAGCTCCTAAGTTAGTTTTTTGTCTTGTACCATCTAAGTTAATTAACAAAGCATCAATTCTTTCTTGGTTGTGAATACTTTGTCCTTTTAATTTTTTTGAAATCTTCGTGTTGACTAAGTTAACTGCACTTAAAACACTCTTTCCTAAATATCGTTTATTATTTTTATCTCTTTTTTCAAAAGCTTCAAAAGTTCCAGTAGAAGCACCTGAAGGACAAATAGCGGATGCACTATTATTTTTTATATAAACCTCAGCCTCTACTGTTGGATTTCCTCTACTGTCAAAAACTTGACGTGCTTTTACTTTTAAAAATTTTGCTCACTATTTTTTAATTAGATTATCTATATCGTTTAATTGTTTTAATAGATTCTCTAATTTATTCAATGGTACCATGTTTGGTCCATCAGACGGAGCATTGTCAGGATCTTGATGCGTTTCAATAAATACACCAGCAACTCCAACCGCAACTGCAGCTCTTGCTAAATATTCAACAAATTCTCTTTGACCACCAGAGGATTCTCCTTGGCCACCAGGTTGTTGAACAGAATGAGTTGCATCAAAAATTACTGGATAACCATTCTTTGCCATTATAGGTAATGATCTCATGTCAGAGACTAAAGTGTTATAACCAAAGCTTGCACCTCTTTCTGTAACTAGGATATTTTTATTTCCTGAGTCTGAAATTTTTTTAGTTACATTCACCATATCCCACGGTGCTAAGAACTGACCTTTTTTTACATTAATAATTTTATTTGTTTTAGCTGCAGCAATTAATAAGTCTGTTTGTCGACACAAAAAAGCTGGGATTTGTAAAACATCAACATGTTTTGAGACAATTTCACATTGTTCAGCGTTATGAATGTCTGTTAAAATAGGGACGTTCAATTCCTTTTTAATTTTATCAAATACGGGAAGTGATGCATCTAATCCTGCTCCCCTTTTACCTTTTAAACTTGTTCTGTTCGCTTTATCAAATGAAGTTTTGTAAATAAATCCAAGGTCAAATTTCGAAGTAATTTCCTTAATTTTTCCAGCCATATCGAGTGCATGTTGTTCTGTCTCAAGTTGGCACGGACCTGCAATAATACAAATCTTATTATTGTTTGAAATTTCTATATTTTCACAATTTACTTTAATCGCACTCATCTATGATTTTTTGCTGCTTTGATAAACGAAGAGAATAAAGGATGTGGGTTCAAAGGTCTAGATTTAAATTCAGGATGGAACTGAACTCCTATAAACCAAGGATGATTTTTAAGCTCTATTATCTCTGGAAGCTTATGATCTGGAGATAAACCTGAAAATATTAATCCTTTCTTCTCAAATTTTTCTTTATATGAAATATCCACTTCATATCTATGTCTATGTCTCTCTTTGATTAATTTAGATTTATAAATATCTCTAATTTTAGACTTATCTCTTAAAATTGCATCATAAGAACCAAGTCTCATGGTTCCTCCTAAATCTTTATCTGTTCCTTTAACTTTTCTTCCACTTTTTTCCCATTCATGCATCAAGCCAATAATATGAACACCGCCTTTATCAAACTCAGAAGAAGTTGCTTTTTTAATCTTTAATTGATTTCTAGCAAATTCAATTATTGCCATTTGCATTCCATAACAAATTCCAAGGAATGGAATTTTATTTATTCTTGCATACCTTATCGCTTCAATTTTACCCTCAGTTCCCCTTTTACCAAAACCACCTGGAATTAGAATTCCTGAAACATTTTTAAGTTTATTTTTTATTTCTGAAACTTTTAATTTTTCAGAATCTATTCTAACCAAATTAACTTTAAGATTATTAGATATTCCCCCATGAGTAAGTGCTTCATCTAAAGATTTATAAGCATCTTTTAATTCAACATATTTACCAATAATTGCGATATTAACATGCCTTTTAGTATTAAGAGTAATTTTAGTTATTTTTTTCCAAGGACTCAAATTTGCAGGTTTTTTTGATTTTAATTTAAAATAATTTAAAACTTGAATATCCAATTTTTGATTAAAAAAACTAATCGGTGCCTCATAAATAGTTTTAACATCAACAGTTTCAATTACATTTTTAATATCAACATTACAAAACAAAGATATTTTTTTTCTGTGGTCTAAAGGAATTGGTCTTTCTGATCTACAAATAATAATATCAGGTTGAATACCAATGCTTCTTAATTCTTTGACTGAGTGTTGTGTTGGTTTTGTTTTTATTTCATCCGATGCTTTTAAATAAGGAACTAAAGTTAAATGAATAAATAATGCATTTTTTTTACCAATATCATTCGAAAATTGTCTTATCGCTTCTACAAATGGTAAACTTTCTATATCACCTACTATTCCTCCTATTTCACAAATTACAAAATCTTCTTTATGTGTATCGTGTTTTATAAATTCTTTAATTCTATCTGTGATATGAGGAATAACTTGAACTGTCTTACCTAAATACTGACCTTTTCTTTCTTTTCTAAGAACATCGCTATAAATTTTTCCAGTTGTGATGTTGTCGGTTTCCTTTGCAGTAACGCCAGAAAATCTTTCGTAGTGACCTAAATCTAAATCTGTTTCAGCGCCATCGTCTGTTACAAAAACTTCACCATGTTGAAACGGACTCATTGTTCCTGGATCGACATTTAGATATGGGTCTAATTTTCTTAAACGAACTTTGTAACCTCTTGATTGTAATAAATAAGCAAGTGATGCGGAAGAGAGACCTTTACCAAGGGAGGAAACCACGCCGCCAGTGACAAATATATATCGCGCCATGGAAGTATCTTATAGCGAATAAAAAATGAATTGAAAAGGATTAATTAATTATTTTCAGGAATTGAAGGCGTGTCTTCAGTTTTTTCCTCAACTGTATCCAATACCGACCCCGTAGGAGTAAGTTCTGCTCTAGAAATTATTGTTAGAGCCAGACTACAAATAATAAAAAGTGTTGCTACGATTGCAGTGGCTTTTGTCATGAAGCTGCCTGCTGATCTAGATAACATAAAATTTTCTTGGGAAACTCCTATACCAAGAGCACCTCCTTCTGATTTTTGCAATAAAACCAAAAGAACTAAAATAACTGCAAGTATAATGTTGATTACTAATAATAAAGTTTCCATGTGGGTCTAATTAATGGTTTTTTGAATTATATCAATAAATTTTTTTGGAATTTGTGATGCGCCTCCTATCAAAAAACCATCAATGTTGGGAATTTTTTTTAATATACTTACGTTATTTATGTTTACAGATCCACCATATAAAATTTTTGGATATTTTTTTACAAATCTACTTTTAATAAATGAAATAATTTTATTTAAATCATCTTCTTTTGGAATTACACCTGTGCCGATAGACCATACCGGTTCATAGGCTATAATAATTTTGGATTTATTCTTTATCGATTTTGATCCTTTTTCAATTTGTCTTTTTAAAATTTGATTAGTTTTTTTTTGTCTTCTTTCTTTCAAGGTTTCGCCAATACAAAATATAATTTTGAGACCTGATTTAATTGCACTTTTTATTTTTAAATTAATTAAATTATCTGTCTCACCTAGTTGTCTATTTTCTGAGTGTCCCAAAATAACATACTTTGCTCCAACATTTTTAAGCATAGTAGAATTTACTTGGCCAGTGTGCGCACCGTAGTCATAGCTGTGATGACAGTTTTGGGCACCAACCTCTATTTTTGTTTTTTTAAGTCTTCTCGATAATGGACGAATTAATGTATTTGGTGGGCAATAAACTATTTTTAACTTATTTTTTTTATTATTTTTTGAAAACTTTATTACTTTATCAAGTGAATTTAGAGATCTTAAATCACCAAACATTTTCCAATTAGCTACAAAATACATATATTTATTTGTCATAATTGACTTTTTAATCTATAGATTTGTTTTTTACAGATCAATAAATTTATAACGCTATGATTGAAAAATTAAAAAACTTAGGCTGGAAACAATTTGGTGGATTGGTGTTAATTGTCATAATCATCATCGCTTTTGGCTTTGGTGGTTTTGGTGGTGGGTTTAGTACAAATAATCAAAACAATATTGCAAAAATAAACAAAACAAATGTAACAACCCAGGATTTTATTGACTATGTGAATCAAAGTGGAATTTCACAAGAAGCTATTAGAGATAATTTAGACAACAATATTATTGAAGAATTATTATCAGGATTAATTTCAACTACATTGATTGATTTGGAAATTAAAGACTTTGATCTTTCAATTAACGAAAAAACTATACTTAAAAACATTAAAGAAAATAAAAATTTCCATGATGAAAATGGTGCTTTTCAAAGAATTAAATATGAAAAATTTTTACTCTCAAACAACTTGTCAGCTCCAATGTTTGAATTGCAATTAAAAAATAGAGAATTACAGAAGCACTTATTTGATTTTATTGGTGCTGGAACAATAACACCAAATTTTTTAATAGAAAAAAAGTTTGAAGAAAATAATAAATCCTTAAATATCGAGTATTTTGATATGGAAAATCTATATAAAACAAAAGATGATTACACTCCAATTGAAATTAAAGAATTTATTAATGAAAATAAAGAGCAATTAAAAAGAGAATATATAGATTTCAAGTATGTGATATTAAATCCAAAAAATCTAATTGGCATAGAAGAATTTAATCAAGATTTTTTTGATGAAATTGACTCAATTGAAAACAAAATTTCTCAAGGAAGTACATTTGACACTATATTAGCAGATATTAATGTTGATATTATAGAGGTAAATGAGTTTGCACCTAGCTCTAATAAGCAGATTAATGAAGATTTAATTTATTCTAAGAAAACATCTAAAATAGACTTGATAGAGAGTGGTGACAACTTTTTACTTTATAATATTGATAATCAGTATCATCGAGCTCCAGATTTAAATGATGAAATCATTAAAGGAGAAATAGTTGAGTTAATATATCAAAAAGGTAAATTTGATTACAATAGAGAAATTATAGAAGAAATTCAAAAAAAGAAATTTGATAATTCAAAATTTGAAGAGCTGGCAGGATCAAATAAGGAATATTCTTCTATTAATTCTATAGAAGATGACGAGCTCATTGATATTAATTCAGTAAAAATGCTTTACGCGTTACCTGTTAACTCTTTTGCTCTAGTAAATAAAGAAGATAAAATTTATTTAGTAAAAATTACTGGAACAAATAAAAATTCATTTAACAAAACTGATGAAAAATATCTTAAATTTGCAAATAGCCAAAATACAAATAATAGAAAAAGCATCTTACAATCGTATGATCAATTACTTAATGATAAATATCAAGTTCAATTAAATCAAAAAACTATTGATAGAGTTAAAAATTATTTCAAATGATTATTAATCGAAGCTTCAAAGATTTTAAGTTTCGACACAGAAGCAAAAAAAATCAAATCATCTTTACTAAAAAGAAAGTAAAAAATGATGAGGAAGTATTAAATTTAATTGATAATTTTCTAGAGGAAAAAAATAGTTTTATATTTGAGTCTGTAGAAAAAGGTAAAATCAAAGGTAGATATACAATATTTGGTAAAAATCCTGATAAAATTTGGGAATTTAATAATAATAATTCTTATCTAATTCAAAGAAATAAAAAAAGAAAATTAAGTGATAAACCAGATAAATTAATTGAAAAAATAATTGAAGATTTCAAGTTTGAAACTCCCAAAAATTTACCTAATATTTGCTCATTAATCTCTGGGTATTTTTCTTATGATTCAATCAGATACATAGAAAAAATTCCAAATAATTGTAAAAATGATCTCAATTTACCCGATGTTAGACTTCTACGTCCAAGAACTTTAGTCATTCACGACAATTTAAAAAAAAAAATATTTTACATATCTAATATTTTTAAAGATGAAAAAATTAAAAACTATAAAAATAGATATGAAGAAGTTAAATCTGATTTATTTAAATTACTCATTCAGTCATCAATTAAGAATATTGATAAAAAAATAATTCAAAAATCAAAAAATATAAAAGTGAAATCTAACACTTCAAAAAATAAATTTTTATCAATGGTTAATAGAGCAAAAAAATATATTAAATTAGGAGATATTTTTCAGGTTGTTTTAAGCCAAAGATTTGAGGCAAAATTAACAAAGAAACCATTAGATATTTATAAAAAATTAAGAGTAACAAACCCTTCTCCTTTTATGTTTTTCTTCAATTTTGAGGATTTTCAAATAATTGGTGCAAGTCCTGAAATACTTGTGAGACTTAGGGATAATAAAATTACTGTAAGACCAATCGCAGGAACTAGACCAAGAGGTAAAACTAAAAAAGAAGATCTTTTTTATGAAAAAGACCTTCTTAAAGATAAAAAAGAACTTTCAGAGCATTTGATGTTACTTGATTTAGGTAGAAATGATGCTGGTAAAGTCTCTAAGATAAATTCTGTAAAAGTTACGGAAAGCTTCATTATTGAGAGATATTCTCATGTAATGCATATAGTTTCAAATGTAGTTGGGGAATATAATAAAAAATTTTCAAAATTTAAATCGCTCTTAGCTGGTTTCCCAGCAGGTACTGTTTCTGGAGCTCCAAAAATTAGAGCTATGGAGATAATAGATGAATTAGAAACATCAAAAAGAAAAGTTTATGCAGGTGGAATTGGATATTTTTCTGCAAATGGGGAATTTGATACATGCATAGCCTTAAGAACTGCAGTTGCTAAAAATAAAAAATTTTATGTTCAAGCAGGTGCAGGTATAGTTGCAGATAGTAAACCTAAAAATGAATATGAGGAAACAGTTAATAAAGCGAAAGCTTTAATTAATGCTTTAAGATAATGAAAGTATTGTTAATAGATAATTACGATAGTTTTACTTTTAATTTGTATCACTATATCTCCTCATTAAATGTTAAAGTTGATGTAGTTAGAAATGATAAAATTAACTCTAAAGAAATCATTAAAAAGAAATATGATAAAATTGTTATTTCACCAGGACCAGGCAACCCAAATCAATCAGGCAATTGTATTAAAATATTGAAATCATTATACAAAGAATTACCTTTTTTAGGAGTATGTTTAGGTCATCAGATAATTGGACAAGTTTTTGGATCAAAAATTGTTCAAGCTAGAAAGTTAATGCACGGCAAAACAAGTAAAATCAAATCAAAAAAAATTGGTATTTTAAAAAACCTCCCAAATATATTTGAAGCTACCAGATACCATAGTTTGATAATTGATAAAAAAAACGTTATCAAAAGAGCTAGAGATTACAGCAGAGACAGAAGATGGAATTATAATGGGTGTTCAACATAAAAAATTTAATATTCATGGTGTACAATTCCACCCTGAAAGTATTAAAACAAATTTTGGAATGAAAATTCTTAAAAACTTTATTAACAATTAATTTTATGGATCAAATTTTAGAAAAACTTAAAAATAAACAAGATTTAACTTTTGAAGAAAGTAAAACTGCTTTTGAAATATTAATGACAGGAAAAGCCAATGATGATGAAATTTTTGACTTTTTAACTTTGCTATCTGAAAAAGGTGAAGTTTCAGATGAAATAGCTGGTGGAGTTTTTGTTCTTAGAGAAAAGTCAAAAAGAGTAAATGTAAGTGATTGTATTGATACTTGTGGTACTGGCGGTGATGGCATGAATACCCTTAACATTTCAACTGCTTCTGCCCTACTTTTAGCAAGCACGGGAACAAAAGTTGCTAAACATGGCAATAAAGCCGTTTCTTCAAAATGTGGGTCTGGTGATGTTTTAGAAGCTCTTAAAATTAAAATTGATTTAGAGCCTGAGGATATTGAAAAAGAAATTAATACTAATAATTTTGGTTTTATGTTTGCACCAAATTATCATAGTGCAATGAAATTTGTAGGACCTGTAAGAAAGAAAATTGGAAAAAGAACTATTTTTAATATGATTGGTCCATTAAGTAATCCAGCACTTGTAGAGAGACAAGTTGTAGGTGTGTTTGATAAAAAATTATTAAAAATATTTGCAGAAGGACTTAAAAATTTAAATTTAAAATTTGCTTGGATAGTAAATAGCGAGGATGGATTGGATGAAATATCTCCTTATGCAATCACTAATGTTACTCAATTAAAAGATGGTCAAATATCTGAAATAAAAATAGATCCAAATGCTTTAGGAGTTAATGCGGATAATTTTAAAAATTTAGTAGGTGATGATGCAAAATTCAATGCTGATAAGATGATTGAAATATTTAAAGGTGAAGATAATGATTTTTCAAAAGCAGTTTGTTTAAATGCTGCAGCGGGTTTAATTGTCGGAGAAAAATTTTCTGACTTTTCTAAAGCATATAATTACACAAGAGAATTTATCCTTTCTGGAAAAACTTTTTTACATCTAGAAAAAATTCAAAATGTCTGAAAATATACTTCAAAATATCATTCAAAAGAAAATTGAAAAAGTTGATAAATTAAAAAAATCCTTAGATCTTAAAACTTTGGATGAATTAATTAATAAAAACAACAGCTATATTAATTTTAAAGAGAAAATAGAAAATAATATAAAAAATAATAAAACCTCAATTATTGCTGAAATTAAAAAAGCAAGTCCTTCAGCGGGTATAATAATTGATGATTATAATCCTGTAGATATTGCTCAAATTTATTTAAATAATAAAGCAACTTGTCTTTCAGTTTTAACAGAAGAAGATTATTTTTTAGGAAATTTAATTCACATAAGCAAAATAAAAGATAAAATAAATTTACCTGTATTGTGTAAGGATTTTTTTATCGATAAATTTCAAATACCTTTGGCAAAAAGTTATGGTGCTGATGCTATTTTAATTATTTTAGCTGGGGTTTCGGATGATCTTGCTTCTGAATTATATGATGAAGCTTTGAAATATAATATGTCGGTTATTGTTGAAGTTCATACAGTAGAAGAAGCAAAAAAAGCTTTAAATTTTAAAGATGCATTAATTGGAATAAACAATAGAAATTTAAAAACACTTAAAACTGATATAAATACAACTTATGATATTTATGATGTTGTAAAAAGTCACAAAGGTCCTTTAATATCTGAAAGTGGAATTAAAAATAAAGAAGAGCTATTAGAGCTAAACAACAAAACATCAATTAACACTTTTTTGATTGGTGAATCACTTTTAAAAAAATTAGATAAAAATTCTATTTTTTCAGTTTTATAGTCAAATAAAGCCCTATTTTACTAGTTTTTTTTGGTATTGTTAATTTAAAAGAACTTTTATAGAACATTATTTGTACGATATTTGTTCTTATGCTTACAAAAAAACAAAAAAACTTGCTTTTATTTATCAACAAGAAGTTGAGAAGTTCAGGTGTGTCTCCTTCTTATGAGGAGATGAAACAATCTCTAAATTTAAAATCTAAATCAGGAATTCACAGGTTGATTAGTGCTTTAGAAGAAAGAGGTTTTATAAAAAGATTAGCTCACAAAGCAAGAGCTTTAGAGGTAATTAAATTACCAGAGACAGCTTCTGCCAATGATATTTATAATAGCTTTTCTCCAAGTGTCATTAAAGGTGGACTAGATGAAGAACAAACTGTTTCTAATGAAGTAGAAGTACCAGTACTTGGAAAAATTGCTGCAGGAACACCTGTTGAAGCAATACAAAATGAAGTTTCTAGAATTCCACTACCAAATAATTTAGAAAAAAACGGTGATTACTTTGGATTAAAAGTTCAAGGTGATTCTATGATAGACGCAGGTATTCATGAAGGAGATACTGTTATTATTAAAAGAACTGATACTGCTGATAATGGTAAAATCGTAGTTGCTTTAATAGATGAGCATGAAGCGATGTTAAAAAGAATTCGGAAAAAAGGTAAAGTTGTAGCGCTTGAAAGTGCTAATAGAAACTATGAAACTAAGATTTTTGGACCTGATAGAGTAAAAGTTCAAGGGGTTTTAGTATCTTTATATAGAAACTTCTAAAAAAATAGTCTAAATAACATTGATGTCTAAAGTAGCAACACGTTTTGCTCCATCCCCTACTGGAGCTCTGCATATTGGAGGGGTTAGAACTGCATTATTTAATTGGTTGTTCTCTAAAAATCAAAAGGGAACTTTTCATCTAAGAATTGAAGATACTGACAAAGAAAGATCGAAAGAGGAACACAAAATACAAATTATTAAATCATTAAAGTGGATAGGGATTGAACATGATGGTGAAGAATATATTCAGTCACAAAAAATAGAAGATCATATTAATATTGCTAATGAATTATTAAAAAAAGGCAACGCATATAAATGCTACTGCTCTGCTGAAGAGATAGAGGAACAAAAAAAAAGAGCTAGGCAAAAAAAGATGCCATATATTTATAATAGAAAATGGAGAGATGCTGATGAAAAAGATGCTCCTAAAGATATTAAACCCGTAATTAGATTTAAAAGTAAAATAGAGGGAAATTCTAAACTTAATGATTTAGTTCAAGGAGATGTTGAAATTGAAAATAATACAATAGAAGATTTTATAATTTTAAGAAACGATGGAACACCAACCTATAATCTTTCTGCAACTGTTGACGATCATCAAATGGGAATTACACATATAATTAGAGGAGATGATCATAAGATAAATACTTTTAAACAAATACAAATATACCAAGCAATGGGTTGGGATGTTCCAGAATTTTCACATATTCCACTAATTCATACTATTGAAGGTAAAAAACTTTCAAAAAGAGATAATGCCTCAACTTTGGATGATTACTCAAAAATAGGAATAATGCCTGATGCATTAAGAAATTATTTACTTAGACTAGGATGGTCATATCAAGATAAAGAAATATTTACTCTAGAAGAGAGTATTGAACACTTTAATTTAGAAGGTATTGGTAAATCGCCATCAAAACTAGATATGAGTAGAATATTATCAATGAATGAGCACTATATAAAAACAATCGATGAGAACGATCTTTATGAATGTCTATATGAGTATTGCAAAATCTATAAAGAAGAAATTAAAAATGACAAAGAAACAAAAGTTAAATCATCATTATCATTTTTAAAAAATAAGGCTAAAACATTAGAAGACATTTACAATAATTCAAAATTCATCATAAATGATGAAGTTAACTTCAATGAGGATGATATTAAGTTAATAGATGATAAAGCAAAAAAAATTATTTTAGAATTTATTAAAGAATTATCATCTATTTCAAAAATAAATAAGGAGAATTTAGAGCCTGTAGTAAATAATTTAATAAAAATAAATGATACAAATTTTAAAGGTGTCGGTCAGCCTATACGAATTGGTTTAACAGGATCAAAATTTGGTCCTGGATTATATGATATAGTTATAGCTCTTGGTAAAGAAGAAGTTTTAAAAAGACTAGCTAAGATAATTTCTTAAAACTAAACAAGCCTCTTCAGAAGAGGAAGTTTTAGATCTAATTCCATCTAATGTTTTTGAACAATCAGATAATTGTTTTTTGATAAGGTCAGGGTTTTTTAAAAGATAAATTACAGATCTATAAATTTCATCAGCATTACATTCATTTTGTAACAATTCTGGAATAACTTCACGATTATTGATAATATTAATTATATTTGCAAATTTAACATTAACTAACATTTTAAATATCATAAAATTTATAAAACCGAGTTTATAAACAATTATAGAAGGTATATTTGAGCTCGAAATTTGCAGTGAAACTGTACCAGATTTAGATACAGCAAAAATTGAATTAGATAAAATTTTAGATTTAATACCTTCATCTGACACCACATCTACATTTTCAATATTAAATTTTTTAATTTCTGACAAAATTAAATTTTTATTCTCATCAGTTGCATGAAAGTAAAAATAAAAATCATTATGTTTTTTGTTCATTAGTTTTATAAAATCAATTAAAATATTTAATAATACGTCTGTTTCAGATTTTCTACTTCCAGGGAAAATTGATATAATTTTTTTATCTTTAGGAATTATATTTTCAACAATTTTTTTATTATCTTGATTATTCTCAATTAATGGGTGTCCAACGAAAGTATTTTTGATATTTTCTTCATCAAAATATTTTTTTTCAAAGTCAAATAATAGAAGAATATGATCGATATATTTTTTAATTTTTTTTACTCTATTTTTTCGCCATATCCAAACTTGTGGAGCTACATAATGAATTATTTTAATATTATTGTTAATTTTTTTAACTCTTTCGGCGACACGCATAGTAAAATCAGGGCTATCAACAGAAAATAATATATCAGGATTAAATTTTATTATTTCATTTACAGTGTAGTTAATTTTATTTCTAATTTTAAATATATTTAATAAAATACTCGTAAAACCTAGATAAGTTATTTCATTTAAATTAAAAATACTTTCAATTCCTAATTTTTTTAAATGATTTCCACCAACAGATGAATATTCAATATTAGGATTTTGAGATTTTAACTTTGAAATAACCGTTGAAGCTAATTTATCTCCAGAAGGCTCACCAGTGAGTATGAATATTTTTTTCATATAATATTGATAAATATCTTATTCTTATTAGCAAATTTAAAGCATTTGATTTTATCTAGAAAAATATTCTTTTTAGATTGTAAAACGACACCCCGTAATCCATACTTTTTAATATCTTTAAAAGTTTGTAGACCAACTGTTGGTAAATCCATTCTTAAATCTTGTTTCTTTTTTGGGAGTTTCATTAAAATTCCATCTGAATTTTTCTTCAATTCTGATAGCATTTTTTTTGTTCCCTCTCTTCCTTCTTTAGCTAAAATTTTACCATCTTTAAAAACTATGGCCTGAACATGGTCTAAACTTTTTGTTTTGTTAAAATAAGCTTTACCTTTTTTTATTGAAATTATATCCAGTTTATTTGGTTTAAATTTACTGTAATTTCCTCTTCTTAAAGATAATTCTGGATTAAAAAATATAGAGCTTATAACTTTAATTCCTTCATTGTTTAAAATTTTTATAATTGATTTAATTATAGCGGCATCACCTATTTTGGCTGCTCTTATTACACTTGGCATATAATAAATCCCTTTTAAATCTAATCTTAAAGAAGAAAAATTTGGTTTTGAAATTTTACCTGCGAACAAAACTTTCTTACATTTTTTTTGTTTAATTATATTTATTATTGTTCCAAATTTTCCAATACTTATTCTGAATGAATTTTTATCTTTTTTAAATTTATTATTTTTTGAAAAATCAATTATAAAATATTTTTTTTTTAATTTCTTAACTTTACTTAGAACTATATCTGAAAAATCAGTGTCTCCTAAAAACAAACCTATCATTTTATTTTGAAAATGGAGTACAAATTGGTCTTTTCTTATCCATTTCTATAAATTTAATAACTTCTGCAACTAATTCATTATCCTTAAAATCTTTTGATATATTGTTTAAATTCTCCGTTAAATTTTCATTTTTAAAAATTTCTTTATAAGCATCACTCAAAGTCATTATTTCTTTATTTGGAATATTTTTTCTTCTTAGACCTATTAAATTCAATCCTTGCAAAACACTTCTGTTTCCATGTGCAATACCATAAGGAATTATATCTCTAACTACGCCGCACATACCACCAATCATTGCTGATTTACCTACTCTTGTAAATTGTTGAACAGCTGAATTGCCACCAATAATAGCATTATCATCTATATGTGCATGACCTCCTAAAGGTACATTATTTGCTAAAATAACGTTATCACCAACAAAACAATCATGTGCAATATGGGCTGAAACCATAAACAAACAATTGTTTCCAACTTTTGTTAATCCACCACCACCTTTTGTTCCTGGATTAATAGTTACATATTCTCTAATTTTATTATTATTACCAATTTCTAGCTTTGTTTCTTCGCCTTGAAATTTTAAATCTTGTGGATCATTTCCTATTGAGGCAAACGGATAAATTTTATTATTTATTCCAATTTTTGTATTTCCTGTAATATTAACATGTGATTGAACTTCGGTGTCCTCACCTATTTCAACATTTGGTCCAATTACTGCATATGGGCCAATTTTAACGTTTTTTGAAATCTTAGCATTTGAGTCAATTAAAGCAGTTTTATGAATCATTTATTTTCCTTTAAAAATTCTCTAATATTTTTGGCTGGGTAGCCCATCACTTTCGTATTATCAGGTATATCTTTAATTACACCTGAGCCACCTCCAATTTCGACATTATTGCCAATTTTGAGATGCCCTGATATTCCAGCTTGACCACCAATTTTAACATTATCTCCAATTATGGAACTTCCAGCTATTCCTACTTGACCAGCTATAATAGAGTTTTCACCAATTTTAACATTATGTGCTATATGTACTTGATTATCTAAGTAAGTATTTTGACCTATTATTGTATTAGACATAGAACCTCTATCTATTGTGGCGCCACATCCTATTTCACAATTATCTTTAATTAAAACTATTCCAATATGAGGATATCTTGAATTTTTATTTTTGTTTGGAAAAAATCCAAAACCATGCTTACCAACCACACAATTATCAAGTATTTTTACATTATTATTAATCAAAGTATTCCTGATAACGCAATTAGATCCAATAGAACAATCGTCTCCTATAATTACGTTTTTTTCTATAATTGTGTTATGTCCAATTTTACAATTGATGCCAATTGAAACATTTTTTCCAATTAAAACATTTTTGCCATAACTTACTTTATCTTTAAATTTAGTTTCATTGATATTATTTACACTTTGATCAAAGTCGTCATTTATAGAGTCTGGATAAAACAAAGAAGTTATTTTTGAAGTTGAAACTAAAACATTATCAACAATTATAGCTGTACAAGTTTTAGGTAATTCATTTTTTAATGCTTCAATAGTTATACAAAGCGATGCTTTCGTTGAATTAGCAGCATCTTTATATTTTTTTGAATGAAAAAAAGTTATATCATTTTCTGTTGATGAAATCAGATCTTTAATATCTAAAATTTCTTTATCGTGATTTAAATTTTCAATATTAAGGTTCAAAAGTTTAATTAAATCAGAAATTTTAAGTGGACCATGATTTTTAAAAAAAGGATTAGGCATAATTGCTTTTATCAAAGCAATTAGTAATAAGTTATCAATATTTATTGCTGTTTATTTCCTATCAACAATGGTTGCAGACCAAATTGCATCTGCCATTTTTATATCGTCAACAAATGCTTCACCTTTATATTTCCATACTTTTCCATGGGATCTAATTGCCTCGATTTTAAGCATAAGTTTACAATCAGGTATGACTGGGTTTCTAAATCTTGCCTTTTCAACACCCATTAAAAATACCAGTTTATTTTCATAAGTAGATTTATCTATACCATGTGCTGTTAATGCTGCAGCTGATTGACCAAAAGCTTCAACAATTAAAACACCTGGCATCACAGGATTATCAGGAAAATGACCTTGTACAAAAAAACTATTTTTTTTTACATTTACCACACCAATTGCTGATGATAATTTTTTGATATCATACAATTCATCAATTAATAGCATTGGTTCTCTATGTGGAAGTAATTCTTCAATTTGTTTTTTGTTTAATCTATCCATTATAAATTTATTTAATATTTTTATTTATTAACTC
>CACDWM010000005.1 GCA_902556505.1 uncultured Pelagibacteraceae bacterium | reverse complement strand
ACAAAAGATATATCAGAATATATATTCGAAAGTTTGAAACTTGATATTAAAGATAAAGGAAAAAAATATAAAGTAGCATATCACTCTGCGTGTTCAATGCAGCATGGTCAAAAGGTTCATTCGCAGCCAGTTTCATTACTTGAGAAAACTAATAATGAAATTATGGAAATTCCAGAAGGCCATATATGTTGTGGATCAGCCGGTACTTACAACATTTTGCAATCAAAAATTGCAAAACAATTATTAAAGAAAAAAGTAAATAATATTGAAAGTTTAAATCCAGATTTTATTTCTACAGGAAATATTGGTTGTATTACCCAAATCGCTCATGGTACTAAAGTTCCAATATTACATACAATTGAAGTTTTAGATTGGTACACTGGAGGACCAAAACCTGAAATTTTAAAATAAAATTTATGAAAAAGGTTTTAATTACAAGACGTTTAATAAGAGAAAGTGAGGACAAAGCATCTAAATTATTTGATGCAAAATTTAATACTAATGATGAACTTTATTCACAAAAAAAAATTATTGAAATGAGTGAAGGATTTGACGGTATATTATCATCATTAACTGAAAAATTAGATGCAGAAACAATTAATCAATTACCAGACTCTGTAAAAATTATTTCAAATTTTGCAGTTGGATTTGGAAACATTGATTTAGAAGCAGCAAAGAATAGGGGTATAGCAGTAACAAATACACCAGAAGTTTTGTCAGATGCTACAGCAGAAATCGGAATTTTATTAATTTTAGGAGCGTGCAGAAGAGCTTCCGAAGGAATAGAGTCTGCAAAAGAAGGTGGATGGAAATGGTCTGCTGATTATTTAATTGGGAAACAATTAACAGGAACAAGATTAGGAATTTTAGGCATGGGTCGTATTGGTCAAAAAATTGCAAAAATTGCAAAATCTTTAGGTATGGTTATTCATTATCATAATCGTTCAAAATTAAGTGAGGATAAAGAACAAGGTGCAACATATCATGACAGTATAAAAAGTCTTTTTTCAGTCTCAGATGTTTTATCAATTTGTTGTCCAGCCACAAAAGAAACAGAGAACTTGATAAATAAAGAGACTGTTGAGTATTTCCCCAAAGGTGCTGTGATAACTAATGTTGCAAGAGGTGATATAGTTGATGATGAAGCTTTAATTGATGCATTGAATAGAAGAAAAATTTATGCAGCAGGATTAGATGTTTATAAAAATGAGCCAAATCTAAATCCTGGTTATTTAAAAATTCCAAGTGCTTTTGTTTTACCTCATCTGGGCAGTGCAACAAAAGATACAAGAATTGCAATGGGAAATTTAGCAATTGATAATTTAGATGAGTTTTTTAGAACTGGAAATTGTATTAATAAAGTAAATTAAAATGTCTCAATCGATAGCTTTCATCGGCGTTGGCAACATGGGTTGTCCAATGGCTGAAAATTTAATGAAGGCAGGTAAATCTGTAAAAGTTTTTGACGTCTCAAAAAAAATGCTTGGGATTGCAAAAGATAAAAATCTTGAAATAGCCGAAAATTTAGATGATCTAATTACAGATCAAGTTGAGACGGTTATTACTATGCTTCCAGAGGGCAAGCATTCTAAGGAAGTTTATTTAGGTGATAATGGAATAATAAATAAAGTTTCAAAAAATAGTTTGCTAATTGATTGTTCTACAATTGATATTCAAACTTCTATTGAAATTGGAAAAAAAGCTTCAGAAAAAGGAATAGAAATGATTGATGCACCAGTTAGTGGTGGAGTAATGGGAGCCCAAAAAGCAACTTTAAATATAATGGTTGGTGGATCAAAGGAAGCTTTTGAAAAAGCACTTCCTTTATTAAAAATCATGGGAAAAAATATATTTCATGCAGGTGATTTAGGTAGTGGGAACGGTGCTAAGATTTGTAACAACATGGCCCTAGGAATTGCAATGATTGCTGCTTCAGAGTCACTAATGTTAGCAAAAAGATTAAATATAGATATTAAAAAAGTTCATGAAATTATGAAAAATGCATCTGGTAACAGTTGGCCAATTTCTGTTTATCCACCTTTACCTGGTTTAATTGATGGCACGCCTTCAAATAATAATTACCGTCCAGGTTTTTCTGCAGGAATGATGAATAAAGATCTTAAACTTGCAAATGATTGTGCGAAAAGTGTAAATGCTGAAACACCATTAGGAAAAATGGCTCTAGAAATTTATGATCAATTTTGTAAAGAAGGAAATGATACTAAAGACTTTTCAGCAATTTCTAAAGTTATAGGTGGAAGTGCTTGGGACTATCCTATCGATTAATTTGATCTACTGTAAGTGTTTATAAATTGTTGTTCTTGAAACGCCTAATTTTCTTGATGCAGCAGAAATATTATTTGTTTCGTTAAATGTTGATCTAATCAAAACACATTTTTCTCTTTTAATTTTAGTATCTTCACAACTTTTACATGCAGATGTTTTCTTTTCTGTTTTTGCTTCAATAAATTTGTTTTCTTTAAAAATTTGACTTTTAACCATAAACACTGATGAACCCAAATGATCAGTAATTTTTAATGTCTTATTATTTAATAAATCTGATGCAATAGATGAAAATGAATTAGTAAAAATTTTATTAAAATTTTCATTTTTTAGGTCAACCAATCCATTAAGCATTATTTTTGCATTGCTATTTGCACCTACGATTAAGCCATCTCCATTTACAGCTAATAATCCAACACTTGTTGTTGACAAATACTCTTGTCTAGGATGAAAAGATAAAATCAATTCATGTTCAAATTTTTTCAAAAATAACTTTGTTTCAATACTTCTAGTTGCAAGTTTCACTAAAGCTAGAGTATGTTGTTCTCTCGACATATAGTCAGTTGAGGCATCTATAATTCCAATAGTTTTACCGTCATAATTTATTATTGGACTTGCAAAACAAGATATATTTTCATGTGCTATAAAAAAATGTTCTTTTCCAGAGACTATTGTTGGTTTTTTTAATTCAACAGATAATCCTAAACCATTTGTACCACAAACTTTCTCAGCCCATATAGATCCTGGTATAACAGTTTTACCGACATCTGTTTGAAGACAAGTTTTGTCATAAATTGTATCAAGCACTAAACCATTCTCGTCTGAATACGCGACCATAAAATTAGTACCAGCAATTTGAGAGTATAAAAGTTCTAATTCAGGAAGAACTATTTTTCTAAGAGTCTCATTTTTTTCTTTAATCTCTTTTAATTCAATTGAGGATATGACGCTTTGTTTTGGATCTTGAAAAGGATTTAGCCCCTTAGCAATACACCTCGACCAGCTATCAGAAATTTCTTTGTCCATCTCATAGGACATCATTCCTCTTTTTTTTAGAATATTTTTAAATTCTTTACTTGTTGAAGATAAATTTCCCATTTTTGAAGGATAAGTAAAAATAAAGTTTTCAACAACTAACCACAGGTTGTATTTGTAAACTATTTGGACACTTAAAAGCGGCATTGACTCCATCGGACTTCGATTTTTTAATAAGGTTTTGAAAATTTAAAGGGAGAGAAAACGATGAAAGCACAGGTTTTACATAAGTATGACCCAGCAATGAAAGAAAAAGTTTGGGTCACAGGCGAAGAAATGCCAGATCCAAAAATTGAGAAGGCATCAGATGTAATTGTTAAAATTGGTGCTGCAGGAGTTTGCAGAACAGATTTACATATTATTGAAGGAGTATGGAAACATATTCAAGATCCAGATGGAACTTTATTACCATGTGTAATGGGGCACGAAAATGCTGGATGGGTAGAGGATGTTGGTAAAGACGTAACTGATTTTAAAAAAGGTGATCCAGTTATTTTACATCCATTAATTTCTGGAACAGGAGGTACATGTTTAGATTGCAGAAGAGGTAATGATATGCATGCTGCTGCTGGAGCATTTCCTGGATTAAGTATTAAAGAAGGTGGATACTCAGAGTTACTAAAAACAAGTGTTAGAAATTTAATTAAACTTCCAAAAGTTTTAGCACCCAAAGATGTTGCACCTTTTTCAGATGCAGGTCTTACAGCATATAGAGTTGTTAAAAAGGCAACTAGACATTTATTGCCAGGTCAAAGCTGTACAATAATTGGTGCAGGAGGTTTAGGCCATATCGCTATTCAATGTTTGAAAGCAATGTGCGCAGCTGACATCATTATAGTTGAGAAATCGGAAGCGGCTTTAAAACATGCAATGGAACTTGGTGGTGATCACGGAGTTTTAATTGATGGAAATGAAATTGAAAAAGTTCAAGAACTAACTAAAGGAAAAGGTTCAGAAGCTGTTATCGATTTCGTAGGTGAAAAAGGATCTACTGCCATGGGAATTCAAATGACTTCTAATGGTGGTTTTTACTACATTGTTGGATATGGGGAAGAAATTAAATCATTAGCAGTTGATTTAATTATTTCTGAAAAAACAATCGTAGGTAATTTAGTGGGAACGTGGTCTGAATTATATGAATTGATGGAGTTAGCTGATCGAGGAAAAGTGAAGCTATCCATGCAAGAATATAAATTGGACGATGCTAATAAAGCGCTCCATGATCTTAACGACGGTAAAGTTAAGGGACGAGCTGTTTTAGTTCCGTAATTAAGTAAAGGAAGAGAGAGGTAATAATGAAACTAATGAAAACTTGCTTGACGGCTATTATATCAAGTTTAATGATATTTAGTCCTATGGCATATGCTGATAAGTGGAGCGATCAGTTTCCACATATCAAAGCTACAGGAGATATTCCTGGTGACTGTTCTTATGAGAAGATGTCTAAGAAAAATTACAAAGGAAAAACTCTTAAAATAAACACTCACGCAATTCCAGTAATGGGAGAGCCAACAGCTTTACATGCTGAACAATTTGAGAAATTAACTGGCGCAAAAGTTGAAGTTACACATACACCAGCAGGTGATTTGTACTCAAAAGCAATGGTTCCTTTCCAAGCTGGACAAGCTCCTTATGATGTTGTGTTTGGATTTTCTAACTTCATCAATGACTGGAAAAGATATTTAGCACCAGTTCCTAAGAAGTATATGAACTCACCTGAGATGAAAGATGTAACTAAATCTCATATGGGTGTATCATCTTGGGATGGAACTATGTATCAATACCCAGTTGATGGTGACAGACATTATTTAAAATATAGAAAAGATGTCATTGATAATCCAGAAATGCAGAAGAAATATAAAGCTGACACAGGTAATGAGTTAAGAGTTCCGAGAACTTGGAAAGAATACGCTCAAATGGCTAAATATTTCAATGATTGGGATTGGGATGGAGATGGTGAAAAAGAATATGGTTCAGCTGAAGTTATGAAAAAAGATGACTTAATGTTTGCAGCTTTTTTCAGCAGATCAGTTGCTTATGCTAAAAACCCTAGAACTCCAGGTGGTTTCTTTTTTGATTTAGAAACTATGAAACCAAATATCAATAACCCAGGTTTTGTTGAAGCATTAACTGATTGGGTTGAAGCTACTAAATATGTTCCTCCAGGAGGAACTAACTTTGGTCTAGGTGATGAAATCGGATCATTTGGTGGTGGACAAACTTTATTCAGTTTCTCTTGGGACGATGCATTTATTGCAGCGATGCAAGATGACAGCCCAATTAAAAATAAAGTTGGTGCAGCTCCACTTCCAGGCGCTGATAGAGTTTGGAACAGAGTATCTAATAGCTGGGAAAACCAATACAACCAGGCTCCTTACATTGTTTGGGGTTGGGCTGTAGGTGTTGCGAAGAAAAGTAAGGTAAAAGATATGGCATTTGATTATCTTTGCTTCTTTTCTAATGGTGCAAACCACCAAGCTGATTTAGCTATTGGTAGATTTGGTGTTAACCCATTTAAAAACTCAGACTTTGACCCTAACATCTATATCAATAGTATGGGTTGGGATCCTGAAATTGCTAACAGTTACACTCAAACACTTTTAGATATGGAAAAGAGTAATAACAGAGTTTTCCCTCTAAGAGTTCCAGGTGTATTTGAATTTACAAGTGCTGTTGCTACAGGAACTTCAAAAGCTTTAGCAGGACAATTATCTCCTCAAGAAGCTTTAGACGAAGTTGCTAAAGAGTGGGAAGCAATTGTAAGCAGAGTAGGTAAAAAAGCAGTTCAAGATGCCTATGCTGTTGGTGTCAAAATGGAAGACAACAAGCTATAATTTAAAAATACTTTATGTGGCCATTAATTTAAATGGCCACATATTACAAAAATAATATAATCCTTTTTATATAAATGAATTTTAAGCATAAATATTTCTTTCTGTTTCCAGGTTTATTTGTGTTGATAGGAATATTAATTTTTCCAATAATTTTCGTAGTTAGATTAAGTTTGTCAGGATGGAATAGTTATAATCCTGGTTTAGATTACATAGGTTTAGAAAATTACATAAGATTATTTACTGATGACCCTAGATTCTGGGAATCATTTTTTAGATTGAGTTTTTTATCAGTTACAACAGTTATCTTACAATATGTGATTGGTTTTGCACTGGCACATATGGTTTGGAAAGATATTAAATTTAAAAGATTTTTTAGAGTTCTTTTTTTAGTTCCAATGATGACAACCCCGGTGATCATGACGGTTATTTGGAGAACATTTTTTCACGAGTCTCTTGGACCAGTAAATGATTTGTTATCAGTTTTTGGTGTAGCTCCCAAGTGGTTAACAGACCCAGTTATCGCAAAATTTACAGTAATTATAGTTGAGGTATGGCAATGGACACCTTTTATGTTTCTGCTTTTGTTGGCAGGCTTATTATCATTGCCTAAAGAACCATTTTTGGCCGCTGCGATTGATGGCGCTAGTCCAGTTAGAAAATTTATTTATGTAACATTTCCATTGATGGCCCCTATATCCATTGGAGCAATAATTATAAGGTTAATTGAGGCTTCAAAGATAATGGATACTGTTTACGTTTTAACTTCTGGTGGTCCAGGAACTTCAACCGAAACTTCAAGTTTTTACATTTTTATAAAAGGGCTAAGAGAATTTCAGATGGGTTATGCAGCTTCAATGTCATTCACCTACTTAATAATTATGATCATAAGTTTAACAATAATAGCAAAAGTTTTAACTAAAGTTTTATTGAAAGAGTAGAGTATGAATAAATTATATATTTTTTTAAAATATTTCTTTATTGTTGTTTGGACAGTATTTGTCGTAGCACCTTTTCTTTGGGCACTTACAACATCTTTTAAAGACTTTCAGTCTGTTAATGGTGGAGTAACATATATTCCATGGGTAGATTTTGAACCTAATTTAGAAGGGTGGAAAGTTTTAATTAAATCACCAGCTAAAGGTGGTGTAGATATAATTGAACCTTATTTTAATAGTTTGTTTGTAACTTGTACGGCAAGTTTAATTAGCATTATTCTTGGAACATTGTCTGCATATGCACTATCAAGATATACATTCAAGGCAGGTTTTGTAAAAAATAATGACATTACTTTTTTCTTTATTTCCCAAAGAATTATGCCTCCAATTGTTTTATCAATTCCGTTTTTTTTATTTTTAAGTTCGATAAATTTATTAGATAGCCTAACGGGGTTAATTGTAGTTTACATTGTTTTGTTAATGCCAATAGCAGTTTGGATTATGGTTGACTTTTTTAATAAAGTTCCAAGAGAAATTGACGAGACAGCTCTAATTGATGGTTGTAATCCTTATCAAGCATTTTTAAAAGTGGTGTTACCAAATTCAATACCAGGATTAATTGTAGCTGGAATGTTTTGTATAATTTTTGGATGGATTGATTTCTTCTTTGCTTTCATTTTAACTTTTACAGAAGTTCAATTGTTACCGGTTAAGATTGTTGCATTAAATTCATCGGTAACTCCTTGGTGGAGTTTATCAGCGTCAGCTTTAGTTTCAGTAGCACCATTAATTATTGTTGCGTTCATAGTTGAAAGATATTTATCAAAAGGAAATTTATCAGGAGCTATCAAATAATGGATTTAGTTGCTAACAATTTATCTTATAAACCTGATGATCAATATCATTTAAACGAAGTATCTTTTAATTTTAAAGAAGGAAATCTCTATACAATTTTAGGAAGAACACTATCTGGAAAGACGACTTTATTAAAAACAATAGCCGGTCTGTTGACACCAGACAGTGGTGAAATTGAATTTGATGGTAAAAATTTTTTAAAAGTTCCAGTCTGGGAAAGAAATGTAGCAATGGTTTATCAACAATTTATAAACTATCCTCATTTAAATGTTTACGAAAACATAGCCTTTCCTTTGAAACAAAGAAAAATGGATCAAAGTATTATTAATGATAAAGTAATGGATGCTTTAAAGTCTGTAGGATTGTTAGGTTACGAAAAAAGAAAAATCCAAGAGCTTTCCGGAGGTCAGCAACAAAGGGTTTCGCTTGCAAGATCCTTGGTCAAAAATGCAAAAATACTATTACTGGATGAGCCCTTAGTAAACTTAGACTATAAATTGAGAGAGCAACTAAGAGAAGAGTTTAAAAACCTATTTTCAAAAGGGTTAGCAGATGAAACAATATTAATTTATTCAACTACAGATCCAAGAGAGACCATGGAATTAAATGGTGAAGTTATTGTTTTAGATGAAGGCAAGGTTTTACAAGTTGGTTCTGCAAAAGAAATATTTGAAAACCCAAATTCATTAAAAGTGGCAGAAATTTCTAATGACCCGCCGATGAATGTAATAGAGGCTAAAATTTCAGATAATAATATTAAATTTGAAGGGATCAACCTGGAGGCTCCACAACATTTATCTAAATTAACAGAAGATGGTTTAAAAATTGGTTTAAGATCTTCTGACATTGAATTAAACGAAAACGGACACGAGTTTGAAGTTGAGCTAGCAGAAATTAGTGGTTCAGAAACTTTGCTTCATTTAAAAAGAGGAGATACAAAAATTATTGTTTCAATAGAAGAAGTTTTAAACTTTAAGATACACGATAAAGTAAAAATTAATTTTAAAATTAATAGAGCTTATGCTTTTAATTCTGATGGAAAATTAGCATCTTCACCCTTTGGAGGTTTGAGTGGCCAAAATTGATTTAAGTAATATATCTCATTCATACAATCCAAATGATCCAAATCCAGTTTTTGCTTTAAATCCTTTCTCGATGACATGGGAAAATGGAAATCGATATGCAATCTTAGGACCCTCAGGTTGTGGAAAAACTACAATGCTAAATATTGTTTCTGGCTTAGTGAGACCTTCTACTGGAAGAATATTATTTGATGATAAAGATGTTACAGATTTAAAAACAGAAGATAGAAATATTGCTCAGGTTTTTCAATTTCCAGTTATTTATAATACTATGACTGTTTATGAAAACTTAGCATTCCCACTTAAATGTAGAGATTTTTCTAAAAGCAAAACTGATGAAAGAGTTAATTCAGTTGCTGAAACTTTAAATTTAAAATCTTTTCTAAATTCTCCTGCGAGAAAATTAACAGCAGATCAAAAGCAATTAATATCTTTAGGAAGAGGCCTTGTAAGAGAAGACGTAGCTGCTGTTCTTATGGACGAACCTTTAACTGTTATTGATCCAGATTTAAAATTTAGATTAAGAAGAAATCTTAAAGAAATTAATGAGCAATACAAAACAACATTAGTTTATGTAACACACGACCAAAACGAGGCGATGACTTTTGCAGATAATATAATAGTTATGAGTGAAGGAGAGGTAGTTCAAACTGGTTCTCCGAAAGAACTTTTTGAAAGACCTAATACAACATTTGTTGGATACTTTATTGGATCACCAGCTATGAACTTATTTGAAAGCGAACCTTCCTCAAACGATAGTGTAAAAATTAATAATACTTTAATTAAAACAAATACAAATTTGTCTAAATTAAAAACAAAGAATATTAAATTAGGGATTAGATCAGAATTTATTAAGATTGCAAAAAATCAAAATGAAAATTTAGTAGATGTTAATGTTCAAAAGGTTGAGGATCTTGGAAACTATAAACTAATCACAGCTAAAATGGGAAGTCTTACAATTAAATCAAAAGTTACTAGAGAAACCGAAATACCAAATCAGAACGTTAAACTTCATATACCCGCTGAGAAATGTTGTGTGTATGAGGATAACAAATTAATTTAAACTCAACCTTAAATTGTAAAAATTTTTAATTTTACAATAATAGTGACAATCTGTGCTTCTTTTTAGAAAGACTCTAATCTGAATCTATGTTTTACTTCCCTCAGTTAATTAACTAGAGGAGAATAAATGATTAAAAATAAAAAATCATTGAAGGGTTCTAAAACTCCTTCAAGAAGAAAGTTCTTCAAAGCCGCAGCAGCAACTGGTGCAGCAGCAGCAACAGCTGTAGCAATGCCAAATGTTGCTTTTGGTGCTCCACAAACATTAAAGATGCAAGCAGCATGGCCATCAGGTGCTAACATCTTTTTTGAAATGGCTGGAGACTACGCCAAAATGGTTGGAGACATGTCAGGTGGAAGTTTAAAAATTGATCTTCAGCCTGTTGGAGCAGTCGTAAAAACTGGAGAAATTGGACAAGCTGTAAGTGATGGTGTTCTTGATATGGGACACTGGGTTACTGCTTATTGGTATGGAAAAAATCCTGCCGCGTCTCTTTTCGGAACTGGACCATCTTACGGTCTATCATCTCAAGAAGTAATGGCTTGGATGGAAGAAGGTGGTGGAAGAGCATTGTATGAAGAAACATTAGCAAAAGTTGGATACGACTATGTTGGTGTTTTTGCGATGCCTATGCCAGCTCAACCATTTGGTTGGTTCAAAAAGAACGTAACTAAAGTAAGTGACGTTAAAGGTATGAAGTATAGAACAGTTGGTCTTGCAACTAACGTTCTTACTGCAATGGGAATGGTAGTTAGACAATTACCAGGTGGTGAAATTCAGCCAGCAATGAAAACTGGTTTGATCGAAGCTGCTGAGTTTAATAACCCTACTTCAGACTCTCAATTTGGTATGCAAGATGTTTCTAAGCATTATCACTTAGGATCTTTCCACCAATCACAAGAGATGTTTGAAATACCTATTAACAAAAAAACATTTAATAGCTTATCTCCTGCAAACCAAGCAATATTAAAAAATGCTTCGTATGCAGCAAATACCGCTAACTACTTTAAAGCTTTGGTAAGATACTCAGCTGATTTATCTAAATTGATGAATGAGCATAAAGTAAACGTTTACCAAACTTCAGATGCAATTTTAGCAGAGCAGTTAAAAGGTTGGGATAAAGTTGTAGGTGATTTCTCTTCTAAAGACCCGTTCTTTAAGAAGATTGTTGATTCACAAAAAGCTTACGCGAAAAGAGTAATGAAATACTTACTAATGAATCAGCCTAACTACAGACTTGCTTATGAAAATGAGTTTGGTCCGTTAGCGAAAGTTAAAATCTAAGGTTTAAAAATATAAAAAATTAAGGGGGCTTTTTAGCCCCCTTTTTTTTAATTGAATTAATTAAGAAAATTAAGATAAGCTAGTTAAATATGTACTCTTATATAAAATTTGCAGATACTCTAAGTACCTCAATGGGTAAAGCTTTTTCATGGTGCATAGTAATTTTAATGGGTGGAACATGTTATGAAGTAATCATGGCTTACGCATTTAATGCTCCAACCTTATGGAATTTTGATTTTAGTTTACAAATGTACGGAGCGATATTTATGATGGCTGGAGCTTATACCTTAGCAACAGAGGCTCACGTTAGAGGGGATGTTATTTACAGGTTGTTCCCAACTAAAGTTCAAGGATGGATTGATTTAATATTATATTTCATTTTCTTTTTTCCAGGGGTAATTGCACTTGCATTTTATGGATATGAATATGCAGCTAAAGCATGGATGGTGAAAGAAACAAGTTGGAATAGTCCAGCACAAATTCAAATTTATATGGCAAAATCATTAATACCTTTATCAGGGATACTTCTTACTCTCCAAGGAATTAGTGAAGTTTTTAGAGCAATTATTTGCATTAGAACAGGACATTGGCCAGAGAGAGATGCTGGTGCAGAAGAAACAGAGAAAATTTTAATGAGAAAATCTAAAGAGGAAGAAAATATAGATGTTGTTTAGTTTAACGAATCCAGAAATTGCAATTTTAATGATGGTGATATTTCTGTTTGCTGTATTACTAGGATTTCCTATTGCATTTACTTTAATGGCAATGGGTTTAGGATTTGGGTATTACGCATATTTTGATCCGTCAAGAATGGATCATCTATTAGATAATAGGATATTTAATTTATTTGTTTCAAATACCTATTCTGTAATGGATAACCATGTCCTCACCGCCGTGCCTTTATTTTTATTTATGGGCTATTTAGTTGAAAGAGCAGGTATAGTTGCAAGATTGTTTTATGCCATAAGACTTGCATCTCATTCGCTACCAGCTTCGATGGCTGTCGCTGCCCTTGTTACTTGCACTTTATTCTCTACAGCAACAGGTATAATAGGAGCAGTAGTGACTTTAATGGGTTTGCTTGCTTGGCCTGCAATGGTGAAGGCTGGTTATGATAAAAAATTTGCATCAGGAGTAATATGTGCTGGAGGCTGTTTAGGAATTTTAATCCCCCCTAGTATTATGCTTATTGTTTATGCAGTAATTGCTCAGTTATCCCCATTAAGATTATTTGCTGCAGCAATATTTCCTGGTTTGATGTTAGCGGGTTTATATATTTTATATGCAATTATTTTGGCTTATTTTAATCCATCAGTTGCACCCAAGCCTCCTAAAGAAGAAATCCCTCCAAGATCAGTGATCTTAAAAGAAGTTTTAGTTTCATTCTTACCATTATTTTCATTAATTATTTTAGTATTAGGAAGTATTCTTGCTGGTTTGGCTACTCCTGCAGAAGCAGCAGGTGTTGGAGCTTTTGGAGCATTAGTTTTATCTTTCTTTTATAAATCCCTTAAATGGAAAAATTTTAAAGAGTCTGTCTTTCTAACCGCAAAAACTACTGCAATGATTATGTGGTTGTTTATTGGATCTTGGACGTTTGCATCAGTATTTTCATATTTAGGAGGACATGAAGTATTTGAGCATTTTTTTAAATCAATGGATATACAGCCTTGGCAATTTTTAGTAATTACACAAATTATAATTTTCTTATTAGGTTGGCCATTAGAGTGGACTGAAATATTAATTATATTTGTTCCAATATTTTTACCTTTAGTAGAATTTTTTGGAGTTAACCCTTATTTTTTTGCTATGTTAATTGCGTTAAATTTACAAACATCATTTTTAACGCCCCCCATGGCCATGTCGGCATATTATTTAAAAGGTGTACAATCTAAAAATGTTGAATTAATTGAGGTATTTAAAGGAATCATGCCATTCTTGGCGATAGTTATTTTTGGAATGGTTTTGATGTATTTATTTCCAGGTATAGCTCTGTGGTTACCTGATCAATTATTTGCAAACTAATTTAATGAATGAAATTGTAAATTATTCTGTTGAAGAATTAATAAATAAAATTTCAAATTCTCAAATTACTTCTGTGGAAATATGTGAAGCTTATATTGAGAGGATTAATAAGTTTGAAAAAGATATAAATGCTTGGGCTTTTTTTGATAAAGAATTATTACTAGAAAAGGCTAAAGAGTCAGATACTTACAAAAAATCTGGAAAACCTATTGGTCCACTGCATGGTATTCCTGTAGCTGTTAAGGACATTGTTGGTACTCTAGATATGCCAACTGAATGTGGAACATCTATAAGAAAAGGCAAATCTTATTCACAAAATGCGGAAATTATTGATTTATTAACATCTTCAGGAGCTATTGTGATGGGTAAAACAGTTACTACAGAATTAGCGTATTTAAATCCCTCTAAAACAAAAAACCCACACGATTATTCACGAACTCCAGGAGGATCATCGAGTGGCTCTGCTGCAGTTATTGCATCTTATATGGCCCCGCTTTCAATTGGATCACAAACTGGTGGCTCAATAATTAGACCAGCATCCTATTGTGGAGTTGTTGGATACAAACCTTCATTTGGCTTGATTTCAAGAAATGGAGTATTAAAGACTTCCGAAAAACTTGATCATTTAGGAGTTTTTGGAAAAACAGTCGAGGACATAGCTTATTTAGTTAAAGAGTTAATTAAAAAAGATTCCCATGACCCTGCCACTGTTTATTATTCCTCGAATAATATGGTTGATGCTGTAAAAAAAGGTCCTTTATATGAACCTAAGTTCATATTTTATAAAACTGAATTTTGGAAATCAATTGACAAAAAATCTAAGGAGGCTTTTGAATATTTTATAAAGTCGTTTAAAAAAAATATAGAAGTTCATGATACTCCTTCTTATTTTAAAGATATCCATAAATATCATCAAATAATTTATGAAAGTGATCTAGCTAATAATTTTAGTGATTATTACAAACATTATAAATCTAAACTTTCAAAAATTATGCAAAATGCAATTGCAAATGGAAGAAAACATACTGCAAAAGAATATGCTGAAGCAATAGATTTTATGAAAAGAAGCTACGATTCTTATAAAGAAGTATTTGAGGACTATCACGGGGTTTTATCCCCATCCAGCCCAGGTGTCGCCCTAAAAGGTTTAAAGAGCACTGGATCAGCTGATTTCAATAAAGTTTGGTCTTATTTAGGAACTCCTTGTATTTCACTTCCTTTACTTCAGGGTGAAAATAATTTACCATTAGGAATTCAAGTTATTGGAGAGAAATATGACGATAATCGTTTCTTAGGAGTTTCCAGTTGGCTTGAAAAGGAAAGTGAGAAATTTAATGAATAAACTTGTAACACTTGTAGGACTTTCTTTTGCAATCTTTTTTCTTGTGGGTTTAGCAACAACACTCACAAGATCTATGATGATAGGTTTTTTTGATGTATTACCAGTTTACATATTGATGATACTTGCGATATCGATGATGTTATACGAAGCCTTTTTTGATAAAAAATAAATTTAATAATTCCTAAATTTACTACCTCAGATTGTAATACAATAGTTTACAGTTATTTTAATCTAGACTTAAACGCACATTTGTAATTTAATCTTTAAGTTAATTAACAAAGAAGAGGAGAGAGTAATGATTAAAGAAAAAAAATCATTGAAGGTTTCTAAATCACCTTCAAGACGTAAGTTCTTTAAAACTGCAGCTGCAACTGGTGTTGCTGCTGTTGCTTTATCTGCTCCAGCTGTTGCCAAAGAAAGAGTTGAAGCTTCTATGGTAGCTACTTGGCCTAGAGATTTTCCAGGCCTAGGAACTGGTGCACAAAGACTTGCTCAAAGATTAAGCGATATGAGTGACGGTAGAATTCAAGTTACTTATTATGCTGCTAACGAAAGGGTAAAAGCATTTGACTCGTTTGACGAAGTTGCATCAGGTAACTCTCAAATGTATCACGGTGCTGATTACTACTGGGTTAAAAAACACCCTGCATTTGGATATTTTACTGCCGTTCCATTTGGTTTCACATATGCTGAAATGAATGCGTGGCTAAAATTTGCTGGAGGACAAGAGTTGTGGGATGAATTGACTGATGATTTTGGAACACAAAGTTTTGCTGCTGGTAACACTGGAGTGCAAATGGGTGGTTGGTTTAACAAAAAAATTAGATCAGCTAATGACTTTAAAGGTTTAAAAATGCGTATGCCTGGTTTAGGTGGACAAGTTCTTGGAAAACTTGGTGGTTCTCCAATTTCACTTCCTGGTGGACAAATTTATGAAAACCTTGTGTCAGGTGCAATTGATGCAACAGAATGGGTAGGACCTTGGAATGATGAAGCTATGAAGTTCCAGGAAGCTGCTAAGTATTATTACTATCCAGGAATGCATGAACCAGGATCTACACTAGCTTGTGGAGTGAATAAATCTTGGTTTACTAGTCTGTCAAAATCAGATCAGTTAATTATTAAAACTGCATGTGATTGGGCTGACACAACTACAATGGCTGAATACAATGCTAAAAACGGAGCTGCACTAGCACGATTAGTTAACGAAAGTGGAGTTAAACTAGAGAAGTTTAACGATAAAGTTTACGATGCTTTCGCTAAAGGTGCTGCTGAAGTTTTCGATGAAGTTCAACAACATAGTGCTCTTGCTAAGAAAGTACATGCTGCCTTTGTTAAAGGTCGTAAGGAAATTGGTGCTTGGACTAACTTGTCTGACGGGCCATATGTTGCTCAAAGAAATAGAGCATTAGGAGTATAATTTAATTCTAATTATTACTAGAGGGCCCTTAAATGGGCCCTCTTTTTATATTATATATCAATAAAAGATTTAATATGATGGCGAAAAATAACTTATCTATTTTAATAAGAATATTTAGTTATTCTATCTTAGCTTTAACTTTTGTTTTTTTAGTAAATAATGTTTTAACAGTTTGGTTTGATTGGCCAGGAGTTAAAAAACTTTTTGCTCATTATGAATTATTTGGATTTAAAAAATTAAATAAGCCTTTAGAGGGGCTTGCAATAAATTTATCATATATTCAATTACTATTTTATTTTGTATCTTTAGCAGGAGTTATATTTTTTGTTTTGAAATCCATAAAACAAACATTGCAAACAGACTCTGAGATCTTATCAAAAATTACAGCTTACGTTGTAAGGTCCTCTTTCTGGGCTGTATTAATTGTTGGAGTAGCTGATTTTATAATCTCATTTATGGTTGTGGAAAAACTAATTGAGCCAATTTTTGGAGAGCAACTTAGAATTAATTTAGTAATACCTGCTTTCAGAATTACATATATACACTTTCCTTTAATATTAGCCTCTTTTGTAATTGGTTATTTTACCAGATCTGTAGGGTTTATTTGGTTAGCAGTTTTAGTTGTTGGAAGTGAATTTTTGATAGTTCTCTCAAGATTCATATTTCAATATGAACAAGCATTTCAGGGTGATCTTGTTCGTTTTTGGTATGCAGCCCTTTATTTATTTGCAAGCGCATATGCGTTAATTCACGAGGGCCATGTAAGGGTTGACGTCCTTTACACTAGTTTTAGTGAACGTAAAAAAGCTTGGACTAATGCAATAGGGTCGTTAATTCTAGGAATTCCTTTATGTTTGATTGTAATATTTTTAGGCATGGGGGGTAAAGCTAGTATCATCAATGGTCCTGTAATTTCATTTGAAATTACGCAGCAAGGTTCAAACGGATTATATTTACTTTATCTAATGGCAGTTTATTTAGCTGTGTTTGCAGTAAGTATGTTAACTCAATTCACTAGCTACTTTATGAGTAGCAGTCATAAACTTTTAAAGAATTAAATAATGGAACATTTATTTTTAGCTTTACTTGTAATTATAATGATTGGAGCATTAGCTTCTGGTTTTCCAGTAGCTTTTGCATTACCTGGATCAGCAATAATTTCAATCGGGCTTGCTGCTTTTTTTGGTTACTTATTTGCAGGAGATAGTAGTGCTTATTTTGCTGTTGATGGCCCTAAAGAATGGTTAACCGCCGGTATTACAAACTTTAGGAGTAACTACTGGGATGTAGAAACTGATACCTTAATAGCGATCCCATTGTTTATCTTTATGGGAATCATGTTGCAAAAATCAAAAATTGCAGAAGATCTTCTAGTTACTATGGGACAGTTATTTGGACCAATTCCTGGAGGTCTAGGGATTTCAGTAATTTTTGTTGGAGCATTACTTGCAGCAACCACAGGTATTGTTGGTGCAACTGTAATAGCAATGGGATTAATTTCACTTCCCACAATGCTTAATAATAAATATGACAAAAGTCTTGCAAGTGGAATTGTTTGTTCCTCTGGAACACTTGGTCAAATTATACCTCCTTCAATTGTATTAATTATTATTGCTGATCAATTGGCTAGTGCAGCCGATGTTGCAAATACTATGCGTCAGACTGATTATAAAATTTTAACTGGTGAATTTAATATGCCTGGAGAATTTAGAGTGGGTTCTACTTCTGCAGGAGATATGTTTTTGGGAGCACTATTACCTGGTTTAGTATTGGTTGGTTTGTATATGATTTATGTATTTGTGTATGCAAGATTAAATCCTAAGGCAGCTCCTCCCGTTCCATTTAAAGGAAATTTTGATACAAAATTTTGGATTAGGGTTTTAATAGTAATTATTCCTCCCCTTGCTTTAATTTTTGCAGTTTTAGGATCTATACTTTTAGGTATTGCAACCGTTAATCAAGCTGGATCAATTGGTGCAATTGGTGCAACCATGATGGCTGGTTATCGTTTACATAAAGGAAAAAAAGATGCTTACTATCCAATTATAATTGCAATTTTATCTGTCATTCCAATTTATATTCTATCTAAGAATTACAATTTAAATATTAAGGCTGTAGAAACTAGAGATCTTACAGCAATTTTTATCACAGGATTTTTTACAATTACTTTTTTAATTGGAATTGTTTGGAGTTTTTGGAGAGCATATAAAATTGAGAATGTTTTAAGGGAGGTTGTTACAGAAACATGTGTAACAACTTCAATGGTTTTTATAATTTTATTAGGTGCTGCAATGTTAACCTCTGGATTTAGAGCATTTGGAGGTGAAGAGCTAGTAAGAGATTTTCTTCAAGATTTGCCAGGGGGATTTTGGACACAGTTTATTGTTGTAATGGCAGTGATTTTTTTACTAGGTTTCTTTCTTGATTTTATAGAAATAGCTGTTGTTGTTGTTCCTATCATTGCTCCGATATTATTAGCTGAACCAGGAGCTAATGTAAGTGCAATTTGGCTTGGTGTAATGATTGGGGTGAATTTACAAACCTCATTTTTAACACCACCATTTGGTTTTGCATTATTTTACTTAAAAGGTGTAGCTTCAAAACTTGTTACTACTTTAAATATTTGGAAAGGTGTGGTTCCATTCATTATTTTACAATTAATAGGCCTTGGAATTGTCGGTTTCTATCCATCATTAGTAAACTATCTACCAGCAAGAACATATTTAACATCGAACGTTGCTCCACCACCGATGAATCCAAAGCTACAATATTGCTTACAAGAGTACAAATTTGCGATTTACAACACTGAAGAACAAAGAATTACCAATGCAATAAAAGACATGCAGAAATTAACTCCTGCAAAGCTTCCAATGGATAAATTAGATATTTTTGAAGAGCATTTTGATAATGCGCTTGGGACGTTTGCTATTGTTAAAAAACTTCAAAAAACGGAACAAGAATATGAATTATTTACAAAAGATTATAGGGACTTGCATTTCAATGTAAGAAAAATTGAGAAAAAAATTAGAAAAATAGACCAGAAAATTAAAAAAACAAAAGCTGAAATTAGAAATTTAGATGATGATGACTTTTCAGATAAAAATAAATTAGAATTAAAAATCGAGAATTACGAGCTAGAAATTAAAGAACTTCAAAATAAAGTTCCTGAAAGTTGGAAAGCTAAAAATGGAGAGTTTGAAATATTGCACAAAGCAAAAAACACAAGAACTAAAAGATATAGAAAAAACGTTGATGAAGCGTATGAAACTCTGGATCAAATAGTAATGTTTATAAATGATAATGAAAAATTAAAAGAACTTTCACCAGAAATAAAAGAATTAAAATATAATATTGATAATAAAAATTACGAAAACGCAATATCAATAATTGATAATCTTTTTGAAAAACTAGGAGAAATTTCTGGAACCGAAGAATTTGCAAATAAATTAGATGACCTAATATCTGTTATAGATAATGATGAGGTAGATGAGCAAAAATTGTCTGAAGTAAGTTCAGAGACTTTTGATCTTTTCAATTTAGAAGTTTCATGGAGAGACGATGCTAATAAGAATTTGATGCCTGAATTAATTAAATATAATGATGTTATCAAACATAATATTGGTCTTAGACTTCAAAACAGATTAACTAAAGAACAAGCTAAATTTGTTGCAAGATGTAACTCAGTTCACCGAGATATATCTTTAAACTTTTAATTCTTTGGAATTTGTTTTTTTATCATTCTTCGATGAGAATTAATATCCTTTTGCATACCCATCTTTTCTAGGATCTGATCCACCTATGAGATCACCTTCACTTCTATTTATTTTTATCGCTTGGCCCCCACCATGGGTACCATCAAAATATTCTACATTATGACCTATTTCTTTGAGTCCATTTAAAATTTCTTTATCAACAGTTTTTTCTAGTTTGTAAATATTATTAAAATGAAAAGCTCTTGGAAAACTCAAAGCTTCTTGTGGTCCCATTCCAAAATCAATCATATTATTTAAAACATGAACTTGTCCCACTGGTTGATATTGGCCTCCCATAACGCCATAACTTAAAGTTGCTTTGTTGTTTTTATCAATAAGCATACCAGGAATAATAGTATGTAACGGTCTTTTTAAGCCTGCTATACAGTTTGGATGTTCATTTTCTACTCTGAAATTTGTACCCCTATTATGTAAAAGTATTCCACTTTTATTTGTAGTAATACCTGATCCGAATACATAACAAACAGAATTGATTATTGATACACTATTTAAATCTTTATCTACTACTGTTAAATATATTGTTTCTGGATGAGCTGGAATATTTAAGTCACCAACATCACTGCATGAATTTAAGTTAATTTTATTAAAAATTTCCTCAATATTTTTATCACTTAAAATTTCTTCTAAATTAAAGTTAACAAAATTTGGATCGCCTAAAATAGTTTCTTTAACTTTATAAGCTTGTTTTGTAACTTCTGCTTCAAGATGGAATCTTTCTGTGCTATTAAATTTATAATTTTGAATATTTAATTTTTCTAACAATTTCATCATAATCAATACTGTAACACCAGGACCATTGGGAGGGCATTGATGAATAAAATCACCCTTATAATTAGATTTGATTGTATCTGATCTTATTGTACTCTGTTTTGAAAAATCCTCAAAAGTATGTACACCACCTAATTCATTTAAAGTTTCAATTATATCTTTTGCAATTTCTCCTTCATAAAATTCTTTACTTCCTTTTTTGCTAATTGCTTCAAGTGTTTCTCCTAAAGCAATATTTTTCATTAATTCATTTTCTTGATAAGTACGACCATCTTTCAAAAAAATTTTTTTTGAATTTTCATTACCATTGATTTTATTCAAACTATTTTTCCAAGCATTTGATACGACTTTTGTAACTCTATGACCATTCTTTGCTATATTAATTGCACCTAAAAATAATTGTTCAAAATCTAGCTTACCAAATTCCTTATGAATTTTTTCCCAAGCATTCAGTGCACCAGGAATTGTGACTGAATGTGGACTAGTTAATCCAATTTTATCAATATGCTTATCCTTAAAAAAATCATAATTTAATTTTTCAGGCGCTAAACCTGATCCATTAAAAGACACAGCATCCTTGTTATCCATTTTAACTATTGCAAAACAGTCGCCACCAATACTCGTTGCATTAGGCTCTACTACAGATAAAACAATCGAGGCAGCAATTGAAGCATCCACTGCATTTCCTCCCATTTTAAGTATTTTCAATGCTTCTTCTGTAGCTAAAGGATGTGAAGTTGCAGCCATTGCATTTGAAGAACGTGCATCTTTGACTTTTGTTGATTGATTATTCATAGTAATGATTAATTCTCAAAAATTTATAAATGATTACTAAAGTAAATAAAAGCATTATCATATTTTGTGTTTTCGCCTTTGGATTTTTACTGTCTAATCTGGTTAGATCTATAACTGCAACTTTAACTCCCGTTCTTACTTCTGAGTTTGATCTAACTGCAGGAAATCTGGGATTATTGGCAGGAGGATATTTTATTGGTTTTTCGATAATGCAAATCCCTGTAGGGCTTTTATTAGATAAAATTGGACCAAAAAAGGTAATTGGTTATTTTTTAATAATAGCATTGATTGGAACAATATCATTTGCACTTGCAAAAAGTTTTACTGGATTATTTTTATCTAGAATATTTATTGGTATTGGTGTCAGTGCTTGCATGATGGGACCTCTTACTGGATATAGAGTATGGTTTGCAGAAAAATATCAACAGAGAGCAAATTCTTGGATGTTGATGGTAGCAAATTTTGGATTTGTGTCGTCAACTTTACCGGTTCAAATACTATTACCGTATATTGGATGGAGATGGATTTTTATTTTAATAGCTATACTTATTTTATTTAGCATAATTTTAATTTTCTTATTAATTCCTAATTGGGAGAAAAAAGAGAGCACATCAACAAAATCTGAAAAAGAGTCATTAAGACAAATATGGAAAAATAAATTTTTTATAAGCATGATTCCTCTTGCATTCATTAATTATGGAGGAATTCAAGCAATTCAAACTCTATGGGCTGGTCCATGGATGTTAAATATTACCGGATATACACCTCTTCAAAGTGCCACAGGTTTATTTTGGATAAATATTACTATGTTGATTTCATATTTTATTTGGGGATATGTTTTACCAAAAATTTCAGAATACGGTATTAGCAGTATTAAAATAATTAAATTGGGCCTGCCAATTAGTTACTTTTCGTTATTCCTTATTATTTATCTTGGTAATAATGCAGGAGCATTTTTATTTACTTTATACATAATGACATCAATTGTAATTTCATTAACTCAGCCAGCAATTGCGCTAAACTTTTCAAAAAATCTAGCTGGCAAATCTCTTACTTCATTTAATGTATTTCTTTTTTCTGGAACTTTTTTTATCCAGTGGGGGATAGGATTGGTAATTGATATATGTAGTAATAAAGGATTTGACATTGTAAGTAGTTATAAAATTTCATTTTCTGTATTTTTAATTCTTTGTGTATTAAGTTATATTTTTTTTATCTATTTAAATAAAAAAAAATATGAAAATAAAACGTAGGAATTTTTTTTTGGAATTATTTATTGGTATTGTAGCTATTTACTTAATCGTTTTAATTTTCTTATTCTTTTTTCAAAGAAATTTAATGTATCATCCTGATGAGAATAATTATTCTGGAGATAATTTAGAAGTTAACATTGAAAAAGTTACCATCAAAACAACTGATAATATTAATCTTTTAGGCTGGTTTCATAATAAAAATTTAAAAAGTTATAAAACAATAGTTTATTTTCACGGAAATGCAGGGACACTTGAAAACAGAATCCATAAGTTAAATCATTTTAAAGACATGGATGTTAATTTTTTAATTATTGCATGGAGAGGGTTTAG
Source organism: uncultured Pelagibacteraceae bacterium (assembly GCA_902556505.1). GTDB lineage: Bacteria > Pseudomonadota > Alphaproteobacteria > Pelagibacterales > Pelagibacteraceae > Pelagibacter. Next base: position 50,570 of record CACDWM010000005.1, on the reverse strand, counting down.
TGGCAATAAAGGAAAACCAAGTGAGGAGGGTCTTTATACAGATGGTGCTAGTGCAATAAACTGGCTTAAAGAAAAAGGTCTAAATGAAGAAGATATAATTATTTATGGAGAGTCATTAGGAACTGGCATTGCTACTGAAATTACTCAGAATAAAAATTTTGCAGGATTAATATTAGAAACGCCCTTCACATCAATGATAGAGGCTGCGAAAAATTTTTATCCATATATTCCAGTAGGTTTAATTTTAAAAGATAAGTATGAAAATAATGAAAAAATTAAAAATATTAATATTCCAGTATTAGTAATGCACGGTGAGGCTGACCAAATAGTTCCATTTTGGATGGGTAAAAAAATTTTTAATTTAGCAAGTGAACCTAAATATTCATATTTTACAAAATATGACGATCATATGATGGAATATGATGATAAACTTGTATTAGCTCTTAAATTATTTGTTGATAGTTTAAATTAAGCCATAATCTAAACAAAGATAATTCAAATTTTTTTTTTAGGTTAATTTATGAAAAATTTTTTCTTATTTTTTATTATCTTGTTTTCTTTAAATAATTTATCAAATGCCAAAGAAAATTTAGCATCTGTAGACAGCCTTTTTCATATTGATCAAATGAATTCACACGATGAAAATTTTGCATTATATTTTAAAACCCGTGAAAAAGCTGTCTTAGCTCGAGGAGAAAATTCAAATTATATTAATGATTTTCCAAAAGATCTTTATATTTATAACTATAAAACGAAAGAGTCTTTGCCATTGATTTCTTATGAATGGTTTCCCAAAACTGCAAAATATTATTTACAGGAATATGATTTTCCAGTTTTTCCAGATGATTTTGCATATTATCTTTTAAAAGATAATAAAACTTTAGTGATGATTAGTGCTGTAAAAAGTTTAAAAGCTAATTTTAAATTTGATATAATTGAGAAAAAACTAGAGCTTTATCCTGTAAATGGAAAATTTGATTTTATTATTTCTTCGATAGCCAAAAATTGTGGACATTATGAATTTAAAGAACACTACAAATGTAGTTTTTATAAACCTTTAATTTCAAGTACCTTAATTAATTAATTTGAGTAAATGCCTCTGCGAATTTTTCGGCCTCAAAAATTTGTAAATCATCTTCTTTTTCACCTAATCCAAGTGCAATAATTGGTAGTTTATATTTTTTAGCAACAGCTAAAAGAATACCTCCTTTTGCTGTCCCATCTAATTTTGTCATAATAAGACCAGTTATCGGAATAATTTTGTTAAATTCTTCAACTTGATTAATTACATTTTGGCCAGAAGTTGCATCCAAAACTAAAATAACATCATGTGGAGCATCAGGATCAATTTTTTTAGTAACGTTTGCAATTTTTTTATATTCTTCCATCAAATTTTTTTTATTTTGTAATCTCCCAGCTGTATCGATTAAAACTTGATTGAAATCATTATTTAATGCCTGTTCAATAGCCTTATAAGCGACTGATGCAGGATCAGAACCTTGAGATGATTTTGTAATTTGAACATCAACTTTGTTTGCCCAATTTTCTAGTTGTTCAATAGCTGCTGCTCTAAAAGTATCTGATGCAGCTAGCATTACCTTGTTTCCATTACCCTTTAATATTTTGCTTATTTTTCCAATAGTAGTTGTCTTTCCAACACCATTGACACCTGAAATTAATGTTGCATTTAATTTTTCTTTTTTTTTGAAGAATTCAATATTTTCTAAAGGTTTCATAATTGAAATAATATAATTTTTTAAAATATTGTTTATTTCGTCGGTTAAATCTTTATTGGGATCAATTTTTGTTTGAGAAATTATTTCTCTTATTTCTGAAGCCGAAACAATACCAACATCGGATTGAATTAAGTAATCTTCAATTTTGTCTAGTGTTTTGTCATCAATCTCTTTTTTTACAACTATATCTCTTAAACCAGTTGTAAAAGCTGAGGCACTTTTTTTAAAACCTGATTTAAATTTTTCAAAAATTCCCATTAAATTTTAAAATTTATCTCCTCAATATCTGAAACTGGTCCTTTCATATGAATACTATTGTTTTCATCAATTGAAATTGTCAATCTACCTGTAGAAAATTCAATATCCACTTTATCATTTACCAGTCCGTTTTGTTTTGCGGCAAAAGCTGTTGCGCAAGCTGCAGTTCCACAAGCTTTGGTAAGCCCAGCTCCTCTTTCCCACACTCTAACTTTTATCAATTCTTTGTTAACAACAGTTGCTAAAGTAACATTACATTTTTCTGGAAATAGTGAGTGGGTTTCAATCCTTGGTCCAATTTTTTCAATTTCAAAATTTTCGTTATTATCAACAAAAAAAACTACATGTGGGTTTCCAACATTAACAGCAGTTCCACCAGAAAATTCGTTATTATTTTTGTCATTAATTTTAATTCCTAAATTATTCGTATTTAATTCTTTAGACAATGGAATCTCATCCCATTTTGTTTTTGCAACACCTATTTGTGTAGAAACCATTTTTTCTCCAACAATATTTGATTTTAATTTGCCAGATAAAGTTGTTAAGAAAATTTCTTTTTTGTTATTTTCTTTGCCTAATAAATCAGCAATACATCTTGTACCATTTCCACATGCACCAGACATTCCTCCATCTGAATTATAAAATTCTAGTGAAGCATCTGAAATATCATTTTTTTTAATCACTATTAGTTGGTCACAACCAATAAAATTTCTGTCACAAATCTTTATTATTTGCTCTTTTGTCAAATTTGTAATTGTTTGCCTATTATCTATTATGACGAAATCATTACCTAAACCATTCATTTTAAAAGCTTTAATATCCATATATAGATATTTAACTTATTTATTGACTTTTTGAACCTCTATTATAGGTTGATGCCGTTTCCGCAAAAACATTAACTTTGCGGTGTCTTTGGAAACAAAGAGATCGACACTAGTCAGCGAGGGTTCGCCCACTAGTGCGTTACTGCTATGCGTAATAAATATGTTTGAAAATTTAACAAATAAATTTGAAGAAATTTTTTCTTCTCTAAAAAAGGCACCTTCACTTGATGAAGCTCAAGTAGATGAAGGTTTAAGAGGTATTAGGCAAGCCTTACTTGAAGCAGATGTCTCTTTGGATGTTGCAAAAGATTTTATTGAAAAAGTTAAGCCAAAAGCATTAGGCCAAGAGATAATAAGGTCTACCTCTCCTGGGGATATGGTTGTTAAAATTGTTTATGATGAGCTTGTAGACTTATTAGGTGCAACAAATAATGAGATAAACTTAAATGCAGTACCGCCTGTGCCAATGATGTTAGTTGGGTTACAAGGTTCTGGAAAAACAACAACAACAGCAAAATTAGCAAAATTTTTAGAAAATAATAAAAAGAAAAAAGTAATGATGGTCAGTCTAGATATTTACAGACCAGCTGCACAAGAACAACTTAGATCTTTAGGAGAACAAAATAATATTTTAACTTTACCTGTTATAGAAGGTCAGCAACCTGCTGATATTTGTAGAAGAGCAATAAGTGCCGCTAATTTAAATGGAGCTGAAATAATTTTATTTGATACTGCTGGTAGAACTCAAATCGATTTACAAATGATGAGTGAGATTAAGCAAATCGAGGCTGTCGTTAATCCAACAGAAACTTTCTTAGTTGCAGACTCTTTAACAGGTCAAGTTGCTGCCTCAGTGGCAAAAGAATTTAAAAATACAGTTAATTTATCTGGAATTATCCTAACCAGAGCAGATGGTGATGCAAGAGGTGGAGCTGCAGTGAGTATGAAATATGTTTCAAACGTTCCAATTAAATTTTTAGGGATAGGAGAAAAAATAGATAATATTGAAGTATTCCATCCAGATAGAATTGCAAACAGAATACTTGGAATGGGGGATATCGTATCTCTTGTAGAAAAAGCGGCTCAAGATTTAGGAGAAGAAAATCTTAAAAAAGCCGAGGAAGATTTAAAAAAAGGTCAATTCTCTATGGAAAATTATTTATCTCAATTAAGACAAATGAAAAAAATGGGCGGTATTGAGGGAATTATGTCTTTTATGCCAGGAGTTTCTAAAATTAAATCTCAAATGGATTCAGCAGGAATTGATGAAAGTATAATTACTAAAAATGAAGCTATTATTTTATCAATGACAAAAAAAGAGAGAGAGAACCCAAAAATAATTGATGGTTCTAGAAAAAAAAGAATTGCTAATGGCTCTGGCACAGATCCGGCCACTATCAATAAATTGCTTAAGCAATTTAAAATGATGTCTGAAATGATGAAAAAGATGTCAAAAGGAAATCTGAAAGGTATGTCTGATAAAGGTATACCGCCAGAGCTATTTAACCAATTAAAGTAAAAAAGGAGAAGAAATGTTAAAATTAAGATTATCAAGAGGTGGAACAAAAAAACGTCCTGTTTATAAAGTTGTTGTTGCTGACAGTCGTTTTGCAAGAGATGGAAGATTTATAGAAAAGGTTGGTTTCTTTAATCCTCTATTACCAAAAGAGAAAAAAGAAAGAGTGGGCCTAGAAGCTGAGAGAATTAAATATTGGCTTGGTCAAGGAGCTCAACCAACAACTAGAGTAGCAAGAATTTTAGGTGAGAACGAACTAATGCCTATGCCTGCAAATGGAAATAATCCAAATAAAGCAGTGCCAAAAAAAGAGAGAAATAAAAAAGAAGAGGATAATAAAGAAGCTCCTAAAGCAGAAGCTCCAAAAGCAGAAGCAGCTCCAGCAGCAGAAGCTCCAGCAGCAGAAGCTCCTAAGGAAGCAGCTCCTAAAGCAGAAGCTCCAGCAGAGGAAAAAAAATAATTTAAAGATTATTTATGTGGCAAGCTCAAGTATTTACACTGTATCCAGAGATTTTCCCTGGTCCTTTATCTAAAGGACTTTATGGAAAAGCTTTATCAAATAATTTATGGAAACTTAAAGTTGTAAACATAAGAGATGCAGCTGACGACAAACATAAAACAGTAGATGATACACCTTATGGGGGTGGTTCAGGGATGTTGTTAAAAGCAGATGTTCTTGCAAAGTCTTTAGATGAAAACAAAAATGAAAGTGAGAGAATTTTATACTTATCGCCAAAAGGAAAAAAATTTGATCAAAATTTAGCAAAAGAGCTAGCTAATGAAAAATCTCTGTCTTTAATTTGTGGTCATTTTGAAGGTGTGGACGAAAGAATACTTTCAACAAGAAATATTGAGGAAATTAGTATTGGAGATTATGTTTTGTCAGGCGGGGAGTCAGCAGCATATGTAGTTATAGATAGTATTTTAAGATTGCTGCCAGGTGTATTAGGAAATGAAAACTCTAAATTAGATGAAACCTTTGAAAATGGTCTTCTAGAGTACCCTCAGTATACAAAACCTCAAATTTGGGAGGAAAAAGCTGTGCCAGACGTACTATTATCAGGTGATCATAATAAAATTAAACACTGGCGTTTATCTCAATCTGAGGCTATAACACGCGACCGAAGACCAGATTTATGGGAAAAATATAAGAAGAATTAACTTGATAAATATTAACATGAAAACAATTGAAGAAATAAACCAACATAACGTTAACAAAATTCTTTCAGAGAAAAAAATTCCAGAATTTTATCCTGGAGATGTTGTTAAGGTTGGTGTGAGAATTACCGAGGGTAAAAAAGAGAGAATTCAATATTTTGAGGGAGTATGTATTGCTAAAAAAAGCAGAGACCTAAACTCATCTTTTACGGTTAGAAAAATTTCCTTTGGAGAAGGTGTTGAGAGAACTTTTCCTTTATTTGGAACTTTAATTGATTCAATTAAGGTTATTAGATCAGGTAAAGTAAGAAGAGCAAAACTTTATTATCTAAGAGATAGAACTGGTAAATCAGCAAGAATTGCAGAAAAAATTAGAAAAAAAATTGGTATTGATATTGAAGCAAAACCAGAAACAGTTACAGAGGAAAATGTAGCTCCTGCAGTAGAAGCACTAAAAGAAGAAGCCCCTAAAGCAGAAGCAGCACCTAAAGAACAAGCTCCTAAAGCAGAAGCAGCACCTAAAGAAGAGGTGGCTCCAGCAGCAGAGGCTCCTAAAGAAGAACAAAAATCAGAAAGCTCTACAGAAAAAAAATAATTTTTTTTTCAATGTCTACAACATTATACGATAAAATTTGGAACGATCATCTAGTTGATCAACAAGATGATGGTACATCTTTACTTTTTGTAGATAGACATTTAATTCATGAGGTGACAAGCCCCCAAGCTTTTGAAGGATTAAGAAATTCTAATAGAAAAGTTAGACACCCAAATTTAACTTTAGCAGTTGCAGATCATAATGTTCCAACAACTGACAGATCAAAAGGTATTTCAGATGAAGAGTCAAAAATTCAAGTAGATACTTTAGAGGCAAATTGTAAAGAATTTGGTGTTCAGTTATTTGGTATGGATGATAAGAGGCAAGGTATCGTTCATATTATAGGACCTGAGCAAGGTTTTACTCAACCAGGTACAGTTATTGTTTGTGGAGACAGTCATACTGCAACGCATGGAGCATTTGGTGCTTTAGCATTTGGAATAGGAACTTCAGAAGTTGAACATGTTTTAGCAACCCAAACACTAGTTCAGAAGAAAGCTAAAAATTTTAGAATTAATGTTAACGGTGAACTTCCTTTAGGAGTTACTTCTAAAGATGTAATACTTCAAATAATTGGAAAAATAGGTACAGCAGGTGGAACAGGATCTGTTGTGGAATATGCTGGAGATTTAATAAGATCTTTAAGTGTTGAGCAAAGAATGACTATTTGCAATATGACAATCGAAGGTGGTGCAAGAGCAGGATTAATTGCACCAGATGAAAAAATTTTTGAATATTTAAAAGGAAAACCAATGTCACCAAAAAGTGAAAATTGGGATAAAGCTTTGAACTATTGGGAAACTTTAAAAACAGACTCTGATGCTAGTTTTGATAAAGAAATAAGCCTTAATGCAAATGAAATTTTACCTATGATTACATGGGGTACGTCACCACAAGATGTAATAACAATTGATGGAAAAGTTCCAAATCCAAATAATGAGACTGATGAAGATAAAAAAAATTCAATTGAAAGAGCTTTAAAGTATATGGGTTTAAAACCTGACATGGCAGCCACAGATATAAAAATAGATAAAGTATTTATTGGTAGTTGTACTAATGGCAGAATAGAAGATTTGAGAGAAGCAGCAAAAGTCGTAAAAGATAAGAAAGTATCATCGCATGTTAATGCTATAGTAGTTCCAGGCTCAGGCTTAGTTAAAGAACAAGCAGAGCAAGAAGGACTAGATAAAATTTTTGTTAGCTCAGGGTTTGAATGGAGAGAACCAGGTTGCTCTATGTGTTTAGCAATGAATGCCGATAAATTAAAACCAGAAGAAAGATGCGCCTCTACATCAAATAGAAATTTTGAGGGAAGACAAGGTAGAGGTGGTAGAACTCATCTAGTTAGTCCAGGAATGGCTGCAGCAGCTGCAATTTCAGGTAATTTAGATGATGTCAGAAAGTATCAAAATTAAATGCAAAAATTTAATAAATTAAAAAGTATCCCAGCTTATTTACCAATTGTAAATATTGATACAGATATGATAATTCCAAAACAGTTTTTAAAAACTATCAAAAGAACTGGTCTTGGAAAAAATTTATTTTTTGAAATGAGATATGATGATCAAGGTAAAGAAATAAATGATTTTGTGTTAAACAAAGATCCATTTAATCAATCTAAAATATTAATTGCTGGAAAAAACTTTGGATGTGGTTCATCAAGAGAACATGCTCCTTGGGCTTTATTAGATTTTGGAATTACTTGTGTGATAAGTTCAAGTTATGCAGATATTTTTTTTAGTAATTGTTTTAAAAATGGAATTTTGCCTATAATCCTTGAAGAAGAAAAAATAAAAGAGCTATCTGAATACGCAAATAGACAAGAAGAAATTTCTATTGATTTGCAAGAGGAAAAAATAGTTTATGGAAATAATGAGCTAAAATTTGAAGTTGATCCATTTAAGAAAAAATGTTTGTTAGAAGGGCTTGATGATATTGCTTTATCACTAAAAAAATCAGAAAAAATAGTAAAGTTTGAAACAAACTTAAAAAACAAAAAGCCTTGGGTATTTAATGATTAAAGTAAAAAAAAGAAAAATACTTTTACTTCCTGGTGATGGTATTGGTCCGGAGGTAATAACTGAGGTAAAAAAAATCATTAACTGGTTTAATGATAAAAAATCTTTAGATTTTGAAATTGATCAGGAGTTAGTTGGTGGTTGTTCTTATGATAAACATGGCACCCCAATCACTGATGAGGTTTTTTATAAAGCACTAGAAAGTGAAGTAATTATGCTTGGAGCAGTTGGTGGTCCTACATGGGATAACCTAGAATTTTCCAAAAAACCAGAAAGAGCATTATTAAAACTTAGGAAAGAATTAAAGCTTTTTGCAAACTTAAGGCCTGCAATTTGTTTTAAACAATTAGTTGATGCTTCAACCCTTAAGCCAGAGGTAGTTTCAGGACTAGATATAATGATAGTAAGAGAGTTAACGGGTGGAATATATTTTGGTGAACCTAGAGGAATAAAGCCAATTGAAAATGGTGAAAGAAAAGGAATTAATACTCATACATATACAACTAGTGAAATTACAAGAGTAGCTAGAGTTGCTTTTGATTTAGCAAGAAAAAGATCAAACAAAGTTACATCATGTGAAAAGTCAAATGTAATGGAAGCCGGACAATTGTGGAAAGAAGAAGTTAAAGAACTTCATGAGAAAGAATACAAAGATGTAGAGTTAAGCCATATGTTAGCAGATAACTGTGCAATGCAACTTTTAAGAAACCCAAAGCAATTTGATGTAATTGTAACCGATAATTTATTTGGGGATATGCTGTCTGATCAAGCTTCGATGTTAACTGGATCTTTAGGTCTTTTGCCGTCAGCGTCTTTGGGTGCAAAAAATAAAGATGGTGAGATGAGAGCAATGTATGAGCCAATACATGGATCGGCTCCTGATATAGCTGGACAAGGTATTGCAAATCCAATAGCTTCTATTTTAAGTTTTGCTATGGCTTTAAGGTACTCTTTAGATCTTGATAAAGAAGCAGATGTTTTAGAAAAGGCAGTTCAAGATGTTCTAAATGATGGATTAAGAACAAAAGACATAATGTCAGAAGGCATGAAAGAAACGTCTACTTCAGCAATGGGTGATGCGATAATTTCAAAATTGCAATAAAACTAGAATTATTTTAAAGTTTAAATATGCCAAGTTATACAGCTCCAGTAAAAGACATGATGTTTCTCTTTGAAAAATTAAGAGACAATAAAAATTATAATGAACTTGAAAAATATAATGAAGTTAGTTCAGATCTAGTTAAAGATATTTTAGAGGAAGCAGCCAAGATAAATCAAAATTTAATTTTACCTCTTGCTAAATCAGGAGATGAAAATCCAGCAGTTTTAGAAAATGGTGTTGTCAGAACACCCCCAGGCTACAAAGAAGCGTATCAAAAGTATATTGAGGATGGTTGGACTTCATTGTCTTGTGATCCAAAATATGGAGGTCAAGGAATGCCAAAAACAGTAAGTGCATTTTTTGATGAAATGCTATCTTCAGCAAGTTTATCATTTAAATTATATAGTGAACTAAGTATTGGCGCTTATAATTGTATTAATCATCATGCTTCTGATGAAATTAAAAATAAATATTTACCAAAAATTGTAGAAGGTAAGTGGAGTGGTACAATGTGTTTAACAGAACCAGTCTGTGGTACCGACCTTGGCTTGTTAAAAACTAAAGCAATTAAACAATCAGATAATACTTATAAAATCAGCGGTCAAAAAATATTTATAACTTCAGGAGACCATGATTTAACCGAAAATATTATTCACTTAGTTTTGGCAAGATCACCAGACTCTCCATCTGGTACTAAGGGAATAAGTTTATTTTTAGTTCCAAAATATATTGTGAACCAGGATGGTAGTATTGGTCCAAGAAATAGAATTTCAACTGGATCAATTGAGAGTAAGATGGGTATTAAAGGTTCAGCAACTTGTGTTTTAAATTTTGATGATGCAACTGGTTACATGATTGGTAACAAAGATAAAGGTCTTAGCGCAATGTTCACAATGATGAATTTAGAGCGAATAGTTGTAGGCATTCAAGGTTTAGGTATTTCTGAAATTGCTTATCAAAATTCACTTTCTTACGCAAAAGAAAGAAAGCAAGGAAAAACAAATAATTCAAAATCTAATAATGGTGCAGATTTTATAATTGATCATGCAGACATTAGAAGAACTTTACTTAATATGAAATCAATAATTGAGGGTGAAAGAGCATTATGTTTTTGGCTTTCTCAACAAACAGAAGTAAGTCTTTATCATCCAGACGAAAAAATTAAACAAGCTGCTTTAGATTACGTTTCATTAATGACGCCTGTGGTTAAATCACTTTTTACAGATTTAGCTATGGAAATAACTAGCGATGCAATGCAGATACATGGAGGATACGGATATACTAAAGACCAAGGTATTGAGCAATTATATCGAGATAATCGTATTACCCCAATTTATGAAGGAACAAATTCCGTACAGGCTGCAGATTTAGTATTTAGAAAATTATCAAATAAAAATGGCGATGTTATAAATAAGTTTTTAGAAATGATTAAATCTGAATGTGAGAGCAAAAATGAAAAAGTAAAAACATTTTCTAAAGAATTAAACCATTATTTAGATATTTTATCCAAATTCACAGATTGGATAAATGATAAAAATAAAATTGAAAAAGATGATGTTAGTGCTGCAGCAAATGATTATTTAAAAAGCTTAGGTTATGTTTCAATTGCTTATGCTTGGATTAAAATTTTAGAAGTTAGTTTTAATGATTTTAACACAAATAAAGAATTTTATAGTGATAAAATAAATACAGCTAAATTTTATTTTGATAAGGTATTACCTCGGGCTGAGTATCATTACAAATCAGCAATATCAGGAAGCTCAAATATAATGAATTTTAAGTTTAATTAATGAGCCATTACGAAACAAATTTAGATAAAAATAAAGCAAATCACGTCCCCCTCACTCCCCTAACTTTTTTAAAAAGAGCAAAAGAAATTTACCCAAATTATGAGGCTATAATTTATGAAGAAAGAAATTATACCTGGGCTGAAGTTTATAAAAGAGTTGTAAAATTTGCTAGTGCATTGACAAAAATAGGTATTAAAAAAGGTGACACAGTTTCATTCTTAGCTTTCAATACACCAGAGATTTTTGAAGCACACTACTCTGTACCTATGACTGGTGCAGTTCTTAATACTATAAATATAAGACTAGATGCTAAAACAATTTCCTATATTTTAGATCATAGCGAAGCAAAAGTGCTAGTTGTGGATAGACAACTTCATGGAGAAGTAAAAAAAGCATTAAAAAATCTTAATAAAAAAATAACTATTATTGACATAAACGATAAATATGCTGATCAATCAAAATTGGAAAAAATTGGTGATTTAGAATATGAAAGTTTTTTAAATACAGGTGATGAAAATTACCAATGGCAAATGCCTGAAGATGAGTGGCAAGCTATATCACTAAGTTATACATCAGGTACTACAGGAAATCCCAAAGGTGTTGTCTATCATCATAGGGGAGCATATTTAATGTCTACAGGAAGCTCAGTTGCTTGGAATATGCCAAATAGATTAAATTTTTTAACAGTTGTTCCAATGTTCCATTGCAATGGCTGGTGTTATCCATGGACTGTGCCGATGCTAAACGGAAGAACAATATGTTTAAGAAATATAGATATTAAAAAAATTTTTGAACTTATTGATAAATATGAAATCACTCATTTTGGTGGTGCTCCAATAGTATTGAATATGATTACTGGAGCGCCAGAAAGTGATAAGAAAAAATTAAAACAAAAAGTTTATGTTTTAACTGCTGGTGCTCCTCCACCAAGTATAATTTTTAAAAAAATGAGAGCTCTTGGATTTGAAGTAATGCATGTATATGGTTTAACAGAAACTTATGGTCATGTAACTCAGTGTGCCTGGAATGATGAATGGAATAATTTTGATGAAGAAAAACAAAACGAGATTAAAGCAAGACAAGGTGTGAAGTACCCTAATACGGAAGGTGTAGTTGTTTTAGACCCTGAGACAATGAAAGAGGTTCCTAGAGATGGAAAGACAATCGGTGAAATCATGATTAGAGGAAATGTCGTAATGAAGGGATATTTCAAAGATAAAGAGGCTACCGAAAAAGCCATGAAAGATGGCTGGTTTCACAGTGGTGATTTAGCTGTAATGCATTCTGATGGTTATATTAAAATACAAGATAGATCAAAAGATATAATTATTTCTGGAGGAGAAAATATTTCTTCAATTGAAATTGAAAATACTTTATCTAAACACCCATCCGTTTCGATTGCAGCAGTTGTAGCAAAACCAGACGAAAAATGGGGTGAGGTGCCATGCGCATTTATCGAAGCAGTTAAAGACAAACCAGTTAGTGAGAAAGAATTAATTGATTTTTGTAAAGAAACTTTAGCAGGATTTAAAGTTCCCAAGAAAGTTGTCTTCTGTGAGTTGCCAAAAACTTCGACAGGAAAAATACAAAAGTTTGAATTAAGAAAACAAGTTTAGGTAATTTTTGAATTTTCAATTGGAAAATAAAAATATTTATGCTTCTGATGCAGGACAGGGTATTGATAAAAATAAAGAAACAATAGTATTTCTTCATGGAAGTGGTCTTTCGCATATTGTTTGGTCTCTAACTGAACAGTTTTTTTTAAATAATAATTTTAACGTATTATCTGTAGATTTACCTGGGCACGGTAATTCAGATGGCCCCTGCTTAGATAGTATTGAAAAAATAGCTGATTGGCTAGAACAAGTGTTTGTAAAATTAAATTTAAAACAACTAATTATCGTTGGGCACTCTCAAGGATGTTTAGAGATACTTGAATATGCATCCAAATATAAAAAAAGATTAAAAAAATTAGTTTTTATTGGTGGTTCAAATAGAATGCCAGTTCATCCAGATCTAATCGATTTAGCAAAAAATGGAGATACTGATGCTGTTAAATTGATGATGAAGTGGGGTTATGAAGGTTCAAAAAAATTTATAGGAGGTAATCCAGTGGAAAGAATAATACAGTCACCAAGAGATATTAGAGAAATATTAGCAGTAGATTTAATTGCATGTAATAATTATACCAATGGTTCTGATGCTGCTAGATCAATAGACTGTCCCTCTTTGTTGATATTTGGATCATTAGACAAAATGGTAAATTTAGAGTCAGGTAAAAAGTTTTCTGGTTTCATTAAAAATTCAACAACACATATTATTGAGGGTTGTGGTCATATGATTATGATTGAAAAAGCATTCGAAATGAGAGACAAGGTCTTAGAATTTTTAAAAAAATGAAAAGTTTTTCAATTGCAAAATCAAGAAGGCTTAGAGGCACCCCTTATACCTCTAGAATAGAAAAACAAGGGGTTACGGCTTATACAATATATAATCATATGTTGCTTCCCGCAGCGTTTGGTTCAATTGAGGACTCATACCATCACTTAAAACAGTATGTTCAAATTTGGGATGTAGCTGCTGAAAGACAGGTGGAAATTTCTGGTAAAGACTCAGCGAAATTAGTTCAGTTGATGACTTGTAGAGATTTATCTAAATCAAAAGATGGAAGATGTTATTATTGTCCAATAATTGATGATAACGCAGGTCTGATTAATGATCCAGTTGTACTTAGATTGAATGAAAATAAATGGTGGGTTTCTCTTGCTGACTCAGATGTAATATTATTTGCAAAAGGACTAGCTATTGGAAATAAATTTGACGTAAAAATTTTTGAACCTGATGTTGATATAATGGCTATACAAGGTCCAAAGTCATTTGAATTAATGGAAAAAGTTTTTGGAGATAAGATAGTTAATTTAAAATTCTTTGGTTTTGATTATTTCGAATTTGGTGGTGATAAACATTTAATTGCAAGATCTGGTTGGTCTAAACAAGGTGGTTACGAAATTTATGTTGAGCATAATGTCTCTGGATTAAAATTATATGATCATCTTTTTGAAATTGGAAAAGAATTTAATATCAAACCAGGTTGTCCAAATTTAATAGAACGTATTGAAAGTGGATTATTATCGTATGGAAATGATATCGATAATGGAGACAATCCATATGAATGTGGATTTGATAAATATATTAACATAGAAAGCGAAGTTAATTTTTTAGGCAAAGAGAAATTAAAAAAAATTAAATCTGAAGGAATTAAAAAAAAATTAATGGGGGTAATGCTTGATATAGATAAAATAAGTATTACAGGATCATTAGACTTAAGTGATCAAGACAATAATATAATTGGAGAATTGAGATCAGCTTGCTATTCACCACATTTCAAAAAAGTAATTGGTATTGCTATGATGAAAAAATCGCATTGGAATATAGACCAGAAGGTAAAAGCAAGCATAAATGGTGATATTTGTAGTGGTAAAGTTTGCGATTTACCTTTTATTTAGTATAACAACTTTAAAATGAACATAGCTATAGTAGGTGCAACAGGAAATGTTGGAAGGAAAACTCTTGAGGTATTTGATAAAAAAAACTTCAAGTTTGATAATTTATATTTAGTTGCCTCAGAAAAAAGTGCAGGAAAAAAAATCTCTTTTAGAGATAAAGAGTATGTTATTGAAAATTTAGAGACATATGATTTTTCAAAAGCAGATATAACTTTTTTTGCAGCAGGAGGAAAAATTGCTGAAAAATTTGCAGAAAAGGCTGCCAAGCACACAACTGTAATAGATAATTCAAGTTTTTTTAGGATGGATCCTGATGTTCCATTGATCGTTCCACAAGTGAATCCAGCCGAAATTAAAAATATGAAAAAAAATATTATTGCCAATCCAAATTGTTCTACAGCACAACTTGTTATAGCACTTAAACCACTACATAATTTATTCAAAATTAAAAGAGTTGTAGTTTCAACTTACCAATCTGTTTCAGGTGGTGGCAAAAGTCCAATGGACGAATTAATAGATCAAACTAAACAATATTTAGATGGAAAAAAAATAGAGTCAAAAAATTTTACTAAACAAATCGCTTTTAATGTTATTCCACATATCGATGTTTTTGCGGATGATGGATATACAAAAGAAGAATTAAAAATGACAAATGAAACAAAAAAAATATTAGATGATTCAATAGAACTTACAGCTACATGTGTAAGAATTCCTGTTTTGGTGTCTCATTCGGAGTCTGTAAATATAGAATTTGAAAAACCATATACTTTAGAAAAAGTGAGAGATGTTCTGAGTAAAGCAGACGGTTGTGAGGTTATTGATAAAAGAGAAAATGGAGGTTATAGCACACCATTTGAAGCAGCTGGGAGTGATGAGACATATATATCTAGAATTAGAGAAGACAAAACTAAAAAAAATTCATTAAATTTGTGGATTGTATCAGATAACCTACTTAGAGGTGCAGCACTTAATTCTGTTGAAATTGCTGAAACAATTATTAACTCAAAATAAAATATGGAAGACAGACCTTTATCACCACATATACAGATTTATAAATGGCATATTTCTTCATTAGTATCTATTTCACATAGAATTACAGGAATAATTAATTTTTTTGCGATCACATTAATTTGTATTTGGTTTGCATTAATGCTTTTAGGAGAAAGTAACTATCAAATTATTAAAATTTTTTTAGAAACTTTTTTAGGTAAGTTTATTTTAATTGGAATAACCTGGTCATTTAGTTTTCAAATGTTAAGTGAAGTAAGACACTTGATTATGGATTTAGGTTATGGATTTGAATTACAAACAACAAAAATTACAGGTATGTTAGTTATTTTTGGTTCGATTGTTTTAACTATCTTAATTTATTTAATTGGCAGAGGATTAATATAATGCTTCCAGTAACAAAAAAATGGTTATTCTTAAAAATTAGTTCCACAATCTTATTACCTTTAATGCTTTGGTTTATTATAAATTTAGTGAATATCTATGATAAAAGCTATTTTGAAATAGTGAATTTTTTAACAACACAACCATCTAAATTTTTAATTGGATTATTTTTAGTTATTGCTTATTTTTTTTCAGCTTTGACTATAAGTGAGGTTTTTGAAGACTATATTAACGATAAAAAAACCAAAAATGCCGCAAACAAAGTCCTAAATTTTTTTGCTATAACAATTCCAGTAATTACAATAATTGTAATTTTTAACTTAAATACATGAAAGCATATAATATTATAGACCATGAGTACGATGTTGTTGTACTTGGTGCAGGTGGATCAGGTTTAAGAGCGGCAGTAGGGCTCAGCGAAGCTGGCTTAAAAACAGCTTGTATCTCAAAAGTATTTCCTACCAGAAGTCATACATCAGCTGCACAAGGCGGAATATCAGCAGCACTAGGAAACATGGGAGAAGATGATTGGAGATGGCACATGTATGACACTGTAAAAGGTGCAGATTGGTTAGGTGATCAAGATAGTATTGAATATCTTTGTAAAGAAGCACCTAAAGCAGTTTTAGAATTAGAGAAATATGGAGTTCCATTTAGCAGAACTGAAGAAGGAAAAATTTATCAAAGACCATTTGGTGGAATGACAAAAAATTATGGAAATGGAATAGTTCAAAGAACTTGTGCAGCAGCTGATAGAACAGGACATGCTATTTTACACACATTATATGGACAAGCGTTAAAGCATAATACAGAATTTTTTATAGAATATTTTGCATTAGATTTGTTGATGAAGAATGGAGAATGCAAAGGTCTAATTGCTTGGAATTTGAATGATGGCACAATTCACAGATTTAGAGCGCACACAGTAATTATTGCTACAGGTGGTTATGGAAAAGTTTATTATTCAGCAACATCAGCACATACTTGCACTGGTGATGGCAATGCAATGGTTTTAAGAGCTGGACTGCCGCTTCAGGATATGGAGTTTGTTCAATTTCACCCAACAGGAATTTATGGCCATGGCACATTAATAACAGAAGGTGCGCGAGGAGAAGGGGGTTATCTTACAAATTCTAAAGGTGAAAGATTTATGGAAAGATATGCTCCAAATGCAAAAGATTTAGCATCAAGAGATGTTGTTAGCAGATCTATGTCTATTGAGATTAATGAGGGAAGAGGTGTTGGAAAAGATCAAGATCATGTTCATTTGAACCTAAGTCACTTAGATAAAGATATTATTGAAAGCAGGCTTCCTGGAATTACTGATGCAGCAAGATTATTTGCAAATGTAGATGTAACTAAAGAACCAATTCCTGTTGTACCAACAGTTCATTATAATATGGGTGGTATTCCAACAAACTATAAAGCAGAAGTATTAACTGTAAATGGCTCAGAAAAAACTGTTCCAGGTTTAATGGCTATAGGAGAAGCGGCATGTGTCTCTGTTCACGGAGCAAATAGACTTGGTTCTAATTCTTTAATTGATTTAGTAGTATTTGGAAGAGCAGCAGCAAAAAGAGCAGCTGAGTTAGTTAAGCCAGGAACACCTCATGAAGAAATTCCTGAGTCAGAAACACAAAAATGTTTAGATAGATTTGATAAACTTAGAAATGCACAAGGAAATAATAGCACTGCAGAACTTAGACTTTCAATGCAAAAAACTATGCAGTCGAAATGTGCAGTTTTTAGAACAGAAAAAAATCTTAAAGAAGGTGTTGATGAGATTAAAAAAACTTATGATGGTATGGACTCAATTTCAGTTAAAGATAGGTCTTTAGTATTTAACACTGATTTAGTTGAAACATTAGAATTTGATAATTTAATAAGACAAGCAGTAACTACTGTAGAGTCTGCATATCATAGAAAAGAGAGCAGAGGTGCTCACGCGAGAGATGACTATCCAAAAAGAGATGACGAAAAATTTATGCAACATACTCTTGCTTGGTGTGATGGAAAAAATACAAAGATTAGTTACAGAGCGGTACATAAATCAACTTTAACAAATGAAGTTCAATATTTTCCACCACAAGAGCGAGTATATTAATGGTTCAGCTAAGTTTACCTAAAAATTCAGAGGTTAAAAAAGGCAAATATTTTAAAGACAAAACTGGATCTAAAAATTTAAGAAAAGTAAATATTTATAGATGGGATCCATCGACAGAAGAAAATCCTAGAATTGATACATACGAAGTTGATATGAATAATTGTCCATCTAAGGTGCTGGATATTCTAAATAAAATTAAAAACGAAATTGATCCTACATTGGCTTATAGAAGATCTTGTGCTCATGGTGTTTGTGGTTCTTGTGCTATGAATATGGGAGGAAAAAACGGACTTGCTTGTACAACTCCTCATGCAGAGATAGACGGTGACATCGATATTTATCCTCTACCTCATTTAAAAGTTAAAAGAGATTTGATTGGTGATTTAGATGGCTTATATAAACAATATCAATCTATTGAACCTTGGTTAAAAAATAACTCAACAAAACAGACAACAGAAATTTATCAGTCTAAAGAAGATAGAGCAAAACTTGATGGTGCTTACGAATGCATTATGTGTGCTTGCTGCTCTACATCTTGCCCAAGTTATTGGTGGAATGGAGATAAATATTTAGGTCCAGCAGTTCTGCTACAGGCTTATAGATGGATTATTGATAGTAGAGATGAAGAGAGAAAAGCTAGATTAAAAAAAGTTTCAGATGAATTAAAATTATATAGATGCCATACAATATTAAATTGTACAAATGCATGTCCTAAGGGCTTGAATCCAGCAAAAGCTATAGCTGAAATAAAAAAAATGTTAGCAACAGCTAATGTTTAAATAGACTATTCGATATTTTTGATCTAAAACACCGTATTCATGAAATTAATAGAACACTTCGTAAACGGTAAAATAATTCCGGGATCTTCAGATAAAAAAGGAAAAGTTTTTAATCCAGCAACTGGCGAACAAGAGTCAGAGGTAAGACTTGCTTCAAAATCTGATCTAGACAGTGCTGTTGAGGTAGCAAAAAAAGCATTTGAAAGTTGGTCTTTAAAACCTGCTCTACAAAGAGCTAGAATAATATTTAAGTTTAAAGAATTAATTGAAAAAAATTCTGATGAATTAACGAAGTTAATAGTTTCAGAACATGGAAAAGTTTATGAAGATGCAAGAGGCTCTTTAACTAGAGGACTTGAGGTGGTAGAATTTGCTTGTGGAATACCACATTTATTAAAAGGTGAGTTTTCAGAAAATGTTGGTACCAATGTTGATAGTTGGTCAATTAGACAACCATTAGGAGTTGTTGCAGGTATCACACCTTTTAATTTTCCTGCTATGGTACCAATGTGGATGTTTCCAATAGCAATAGCTTGTGGAAACACTTTTATTCTTAAACCATCTGAAAAAGACCCTTCTTGCGCAATAAGATTAGCAGAACTACTTTCTGAGGCGGGTCTTCCAGAAGGAGTATTTAATGTGATAAATGGAGATAAAGAAGCTGTTGATGCAATTTTAGAAAACAAAGATATCAAAGCTGTTAGTTTCGTAGGATCTACTCCTATTGCAAAATATATTTATGAAAATTCAGCTAAAAATGAAAAAAGAGTTCAAGCTTTGGGTGGAGCAAAAAACCATTTAGTTGTTATGCCAGATTGTGACTTAGATGGTGCAGTAAATGGTTTAATGGGTGCCGCTTATGGTTCAGCTGGGGAAAGATGTATGGCTCAATCAGTTGCTGTTGCGGTTGGAGATATCGGTGATGAACTTGTATCAAGATTATCAAAAAAAGCTGAAGCTTTAAAAGTTGGTCCTGGAATGGATAAGGCATCAGAAATGGGACCTTTAGTTACAAAAGAACATTTAGAAAAAGTTACAAGCTACGTTGATTTAGGTGTCGAGGAAGGTGCAAAACTAGTGGTTGATGGAAGAGGTTTAAAACTTCAAGGTTATGAAAATGGTTTCTATATAGGTGGATGTTTATTTGATCATGTAAATAAAGATATGAGAATTTACAAAGAAGAAATATTCGGTCCAGTCTTATCAGTTGTTCGAGTAAAAACTTTTGAAGAAGCTGCAAAGTTAATTAACGACCATGAGTACGGAAATGGTGTTAGTATTTATACAAGAGACGGTGATGCAGGCAGAACTTTTGCAAGTAAAATTCAAGTAGGTATGGTTGGTATTAACGTGCCGATCCCAGTTCCAATGGCATTTCATAGTTTTGGTGGTTGGAAAAGATCATTATTTGGAGATAGTGGAATGCATGGTATGGAAGGAATAAAATTTTATACTAAACTTAAAACAGTAACATCCAGATGGCCTTCAGGTGTCCGATCAAATGCGGAATTTGTTATGCCAACAATGAAATAAAAGGAAATAAATGACAAAAATATCTTTAATTGGTGCAGGCCAAATAGGTGGAACTCTTGCACATTTAATAGGAACAAAAGAATTAGTAAATGAAGTGGTTTTATTTGATGTAGCTAGTGGTATCGCAAAAGGAAAAGCATTAGATATTGCACAATCTTCATCTGTAGATGGTTTCAATGTTAGATTTTCAGGAACTGATAACTATGAGGACATAAAAGATTCAGATGTAATAATAATTACAGCAGGTGTTCCAAGAAAACCTGGAATGAGCCGAGACGATCTTCTTGGAATTAATTTAAAAATTATTAAACAAGTTGCAGATGGGGTAAAGAAAAATGCTCCTAATGCTTTTGTGATCTGTATCACTAATCCATTAGATGTTATGGTTATGGCATTTCAAAAATTTTCAGGTTTGCCATCAAATAAAGTTGTTGGTATGGCAGGTATTTTAGATAGTTCGAGATTTAAATTATTTTTATCATTAGAACTAAATGTGCCAGTAAGAGAAATTGAGGCGATGGTTATGGGTGGTCATGGTGACACTATGGTTCCTATGCCAAGATTTACAAAAATTTCAGGTAAACCATTGTTGGATCTTGTAAAGGATGGAAAGATTTCTTCAGAAAGAGTTGAAGAAATTAATCAAAGAACACGAGATGGTGGTGCGGAAATAGTTAAATATTTAGAAAAAGGATCAGCCTTTTATGCACCTGCAGCTTCAGGTGTTCAAATGGCCGAAGCATATTTGAATGATCAGAAAAAATTATTACCCTGCGCTGTACAATTAAATGGAGAATATGGTGTGAAAAATGTTTATGCAGGTGTTCCCGTTGTCATTGGAAAAGATGGTGTAGAAAAAATTGAAGAGATTGATTTAGATGAAAAAGAAAAAAAAGAATTTATGCATTCAATAGATGCTGTAAAAGCTTTATGGGAAGCTGCATCTAAAATAGATCCTGATTTATCTAAATAATAATGAACATTCACGAGCATCAAGCTAAACAAATATTAAAAAAATATGGTGCTGTAGTTCCCGAAGGAGTATTTGCACTTAATGTTGATGAACTTATTCAAAAAGCAAAAGCACTCAAAACTGAGAAATATGTGCTTAAAGCACAAATCCATGCTGGAGGTAGAGGAAAAGCTGGTGGTGTAAAAATTTTAAATTCTATTGAGGAACTAACAGTAGCAGCTAAAGAATTACTAGGAAAAACACTAGTTACTCATCAAACTGGCCCTGAAGGTAGAGAGGTAAAAAGATTATATGTAGAAGAATCATCAAATATAGATAAAGAATTTTACTTATCGTGCCTGGTTGATAGGGCAAGTTCTAAAATTGCATTTATATCAAGTGACCAAGGAGGGATGGACATTGAAGAAGTTGCAAGCAGTTCACCTGAAAAAATTATAACTACAAAAGTTGATATAGGTGATGAAATTTCTGAGTCAGATTGTGAAAAAATAATTAATATTTTTAATTTAAATGAAGACGCAAAAAAACAAGCAATAACATTAATTAAATCAATATATAAAATGTTTGTGAGTACTGATGCAAACATGGTTGAAGTAAATCCACTAATTTTGACAAAAGAGGAAAAAATTGTTTGTTTAGATGCAAAAGTTAATTTCGACTCTAACGCTTTATTCAGGCATCCAGAAATTGTTGAATTAAGAGATTTAAATGAGGAAGATCCTACCGAGATAGAAGCTAGCAAGCATGATCTTGCATATATCAAGCTAGATGGAAGTATTGGCTGTATGGTAAATGGAGCAGGATTGGCGATGGCAACCATGGATATAATTAAATTATATGGTAAAGAGCCAGCAAATTTTTTAGATGTAGGTGGTGGCGCATCCAAAGAAAAAGTATCTGCCGCATTAAAGATAATTCTCTCAGATAAAAATGTTAAAGGTATTTTAATTAATATTTTCGGAGGAATAATGAGATGTGATGTCCTTGCTCAAGGAGTGGTTGATGCAGCTAAAGAAATTAATATTAGTGTACCTTTAGTTGTAAGATTAGCAGGCACAAATTTCAAGGAAGGAAAAGAAATTCTTGATAATTCTGGATTAAAATTAATTTCTGCAGAAAATTTAGATGATGCTGCTAAGAAAATTGTTGAGGCGATAAAATAAAATGTCGGTTTTGGTAAATAAAAATACTAAAGTAATTTGTCAGGGATTTACTGGCTCACACGGAACATTTCATTCAGAGCAGGCTATAAAATATGGAACCAATCTTGTTGGTGGAGTTACGCCAAAGAAAGGTGGACAAAAACATTTAGACAGACCAGTTTTTAATAGCGTTTTAGAGGCAAAAAATAAAGTAGGAGCAGATGCAACTATGATTTATGTACCTGCTAAATTTGCAGCAGCAGCAATCATTGAAGCTATTGATGCATCAGTTGAACTTATTGTTTGTATAACAGAGGGAATTCCAATTCAGGATATGCTTAAGGTCAGACAAAAATTAAGTGGGTCTAGTAGTAGATTAATAGGACCTAATTGTCCAGGAATAATCACACCGGATGAATGTAAAATTGGGATTATGCCGGGAAGTATTCATAAAAGAGGAAGTGTTGGAATTGTATCGAGGTCAGGAACATTGACATATGAAGCAGTAGCCCAAACAACTGAAAATGGACTTGGTCAATCAACTTGTATTGGTATTGGTGGTGATCCTATTAATGGAACAAATTTTATAGATTGTTTAGATTTATTTTTAAATGATTCTGAAACTGAATCTATTTTAATGATAGGTGAAATTGGAGGAACAGACGAAGAAGAAGCGGCTGAATTTATAAAAAATCATAAGATTAAAAAACCAATAGTTGGATTTATTGCTGGAATTACTGCTCCTCCAGGAAGGAGAATGGGGCATGCTGGTGCCATTATATCAGGTGGCAAGGGTGGAGCTGAAGATAAAATAAAAAAAATGGAAGAATGTGGTATTACAGTTGCCAAATCACCATCAATTATTGGAAAAACTTTATTTGATAAACTGTCTAATTGAAAAAAAATATTAGAGGGATATATTAAATAAAAAAGATGTCTTCATCAAAAAATCTTGATTTCGAAAAAACTTCATTTTTAAACAAATCTAATAGTGCATTTATAGAAGAAATGTATTTAAAGTTTATAAACAAAGATGCTGATCTTCCAGAAAGTTGGGCAAATTATTTTGAGGGAATTGGTGAAGAATTAAATGTTATAGCAAAAGAAATTAATGGTCCATCATGGGGACCTACTAAAAAAAAGATTGATATTGATGAATTCCAAAAAAAAATAGAAGAACAAGATAAAAATGATTTTGATAATGTCAAATTAGACACTTCAGAAAAATTTAATTTTCAATTACTTGCTGACTCAAATAAGGATTCTATTAGTGCTGTAGCATTAATTAGAGCATATAGACTAAGAGGACATTTATTAGCGGATCTTGATCCTTTAGAAATGAGAGAGTCAGAATATCTAGATGAGCTTCATCCAGATTTTTACGGTTTTAAAAAAGAAAATTATGATAAGAAAATTTTTCTAAACGGGGTAATCAATCGTAAATATGCAAATATAAGAGAAATACTTAAGTTTATGAAAAAAACCTACTGTGGAAAAATAGGTTATGAGTTCATGCATATTTCAAACCCAGATGAAAGAAAGTGGTTTAGGGACAGGATAGAGCAAGATAAAAATGCACTTCAATTTACAAAAAATGGTAAAGAGGCAATTTTAAATAAATTGGTACAGGCAGAAGGATTTGAAAAATTTTTAGCTACAAAGTATGTGGGAACAAAAAGATTTGGTTTAGATGGTGGTGAAAGTTTAATACCTGCTCTTGAACAAATAATCAAAATTGGTGGCCAAAATAATATAAAAGAAGTTAAAATAGGTATGTCTCATAGAGGCAGACTTAATGTTTTGGCAAACGTTTTACAAAAATCTTATAAAAAAATTTTTAATGAGTTTGCTGGTGAGTTTAGTACCGATTCTGAAGATAGTGCTGGAGATGTAAAGTATCATCTAGGAGCATCGTCAGATAGAGAATTTGATGGAAATTCAGTACACGTCAGTTTAACAGATAATCCTTCTCATTTAGAAGCTGTTAACCCAGTTGTTTTAGGTCAAACAAGAGCTAAACAATTTTTTCACAAAGACCGTGAAAGAAATAAAGTTATACCTATTCTCATTCATGGGGATGCTGCCTTTGCTGGTCAAGGAGTTGTTGCAGAATGTTTTGCAATGTCTGGACTACCAGGACACAATACTGGAGGAACAATTCATATTATTGTTAATAATCAGATAGGATTTACTACTAGTCCAAGATTTGCTAGGTCCTCACCTTATCCATCTGATGTTGCAAAAATGGTAGAGGCACCAATTCTTCATGTTAATGGTGATGATCCAGAAGCAGTTGTTTATGCAACTAGAATAGCAACAGAATTTCGATTAAAATTTAATAGAGACGTTGTGGTAGATTTAATTTGTTATAGAAGATATGGACATAATGAGGGCGATGAGCCTTCATTTACTCAACCTTTAATGTATAAAAAAATTAGATCTCATCCCAGCGTTTACAAAATTTATGGAAATAAATTAGTAAACGAAAAATCTATAACTGAAGAATTACTAAATCAAAATGTTAAATCATTTAAAGATTTACTTGATGAACAATACAAAAGTGCAAAAGATTATAAACCTAAAATAGAATGGTTTGAGGGAACATGGTCAAGATATAAACCTGAAAGAGGTAAAGATAAAAGGGGCATAACAGGTTTTGATGAAAATAAATTAAAAATAATTTCAGATAAAATAAATGTTATTCCTGAGGAAAAAAATATTCATAAGACTATCTCTAAAATATTTAATACCAGAAAAGAAAGTATCAAAAAAGGTACTGGAATCGATTGGTCTTCAGCTGAATCTTTAGCTTTTGGATCTTTGCTAGAAGAGGGATATCCAGTTAGACTTGTAGGACAAGACTCTGGAAGAGGAACATTTAGTCAACGACATTCTGTATTGAGAAATCAAATAGATAATTCTAGGTATATTCCCCTTAATAATATTTCTAAAAATCAAAAGCAATTTGAAGTAGTAGATAGTTTTTTATCTGAACTTGCGGTTTTAGGTTTTGAATATGGTTATAGTCTAGTAGAGCCAAACACACTCACTCTTTGGGAAGCGCAATTCGGTGACTTTGCTAATGGAGCCCAAGTAGTAATTGATCAATTTATTGCATCTGGTGAGAGAAAATGGAATAGAGCATCTGGTATAGTAATGTTGTTACCTCACGGATATGAAGGACAAGGACCAGAACATTCTTCAGCAAGATTAGAAAGGTTTTTACAATTATGCTCAAACGATAATATGCAAGTAATGAACTGTACAACTCCAGCAAATTATTTTCATGCTTTAAGAAGACAAATGCATAGGAGTTTCAGAAAGCCATTAATCATAATGACACCAAAATCATTATTAAGAAATAAATATTGTGTTTCAAATTTAGAAGATTTTAACAAAAAAAATACTTTCCATAGAGTATTGTGGGATCATGCCATCGATCCTAAGTCTAAAGGATTTATTAAACTAAAAGAAAGTTCTAAAATTAAAAAAGTAATTCTATGTTCTGGAAAAGTATATTTTGATTTATTAGATGCCAGAGAAAAGCTCAAAAGAGATGATGTAGTGATGTATAGAATTGAACAATTGTATCCATTTCCAGCAAAAGCTTTGGTTAAGGAGTTAAAACCATATGCTGAAAATGCTGAATTCTTTTGGTGTCAAGAAGAACCAAAAAATATGGGTGCTTGGTTTTCAGTTAGAGATTATATCCAATGGACATTAGACACTTTAAAGGCTAATAATAATAAAATTTCTTATATAGGAAGAAGCCCAGACGCAACTCCTGCAACAGGATATGCCAAAAGGCATAATTCTCAACAACAAGAAATAATTTACGAGGTGTTTGATTAATTATAATGAGTGAAAAAATTGTAGTCCCAGCTCTTGGCGAAAGTATAACTGAAGCCACAGTTGCTAAATGGCTAAAAAACCCAGGTGATGCAGTTGAAGCAGATGAGCCAATTGTAGAACTTGAGACAGACAAAGTAAACTTAGAAGTACCATCGCCAATTTCTGGTGTATTAACTAAAATAAACTCACAAAATGGATCGGTTGTTGAAGTAGGAGCATTATTAGGTTCTGTATCAGAGGGAGGTGGAGCAGCTATATCTACATCAATAAAGAAAAAAGAGATAAATGAAGAGCAAATTGCTCTTAAAGAGAGCAATGTAATAAAATTAGACGCTAGTAAAAAAGAGCCAAAAATATTTGAAGGAAAAGAAATTGGAGAAACTAAAGACAAACCTCTAGTCTTAACAGAAGAGGTTAAATCAGATGTTGCTTCAAAAAAAGATGTCAACTCAACATTGTCTCCAGCAGTGAGAAAAATAGTAACTGAAAATAATATCGATATTAATTCAATTCAAGGTTCAGGAAAAGATGGGAGAGTTTTAAAAGGAGATTTAATAAGTTTGATGGGTGCAAATCCAAAACCATCTGAAAGAAAAATTCAATATGGTGAAGAAGAACGAATTAAGATGACTAGGTTGAGACAAACTATTGCAAAAAGATTAAAGCAAGCCCAAGAGAATGCTGCTCTTTTAACAACATTTAACGAAGTTGATATGAGCAGTGTGATGGAAATGAGGAAAGAAAATCAAGAGGATTTCCAATCTCGTTATGGGATAAAATTAGGATTTATGTCTTTCTTTGTAAAAGCATGTGTAGTTGGTTTAAAAAATTTCCCTGCTGTGAATGCTGAAATAGATGGCGATGAGATAATATATAAAAATTATTACAATATTAGTTTTGCTGTTGGAACAGATAAAGGCTTGGTTGTTCCAGTTTTAAGAAATGCAGATGAATTATCTTTTGCTGATATAGAAAAAAATATTAAAGAAATTTCAGAAAAAGCACGAGATGGAAAGCTAACGATTGAAGATCTTCAGGGAGGAACATTTACAATAAGTAATGGAGGTGTGTATGGGTCTATGCTTTCAACACCAATACTAAATTTACCTCAATCTGGAGTGTTAGGTATGCATAATATAGTCGAAAGACCTGTTGTTGTAGATGGTGAAATCAAAATAAGACCAATTATGTATTTAGCATTATCATATGATCACAGAATTATTGATGGAAAAGAATCTGTATCTTTCCTTAAAATGATTAAAGAAAACTTAGAAGACCCTAGAAGGCTATTTTTAGATATTTAAATGTCAGAAAAATTTCAAGCTGTAGTTATTGGAGGTGGACCAGGTGGTTATGTGTGCGCAATTAGACTTGCTCAATTAGGATTAAAAACTGCATGTATAGAGTCTAGAGGTTCTTTGGGAGGTACTTGTTTAAATGTTGGTTGCATCCCATCAAAAAGCTTACTTAATCTGTCTGAAGAATTTCATAAAGTAAAAAGTTTAGCAAACAAAGGTATTGAAGTTGGTGAAGTAAAATTAAATTTAGACAAAATGATGAAAAGCAAAGATAAAGCTGTAACCGTTCTTACAAAAGGTGTTGAGTTTCTTTTGAAAAAAAACAAAGTTACTTATTTTAAAGGACACGGAAGTTTTAAATCTAAAAATGAAATTTTAATAAAGGATGATAAAAATAAAGAAACCATCATACAAACAGAAAAAACAGTTATTGCAACAGGATCAGTTCCATTTTCATTACCAGGAATAGAAATAGATGAGAAAACAATTGTCTCATCAACAGGTGCTTTAAAGTTAGAAAAGGTACCAAAGAAAATGGTCGTAGTAGGAGGAGGCTATATAGGATTAGAGATGGGATCTGTATGGTCAAGACTTGGAGCAGAGGTGCAAGTTGTTGAATTTTTAGATCATATTACACCTGGAATGGATAAAGAAATCTCTTCAGAATTTATGAAAATTTTAAAAAAACAGGGAATGAAATTTAATATGCAAAATAAAGTTGAAACAATTAAAAAAAATGCAGCTGGTGCAGTGGTTTCAACAGTAGATAAAGATGGTAACAAAAATAATTTTGAGTGTGATGTTGTTTTGATTTCTGTTGGCAGAAAACCTAATACAGATGGTTTGAATTTAGAATCTGTAGGAGTAGATCTTGATGAAAGAAATAGAATTAAAACTGATAAAATTTTTAAGACTAACGTTGAAAATATTTATGCAATAGGCGATGTAATTGTTGGTCCAATGCTTGCACATAAAGCGGAGGACGAAGGTATAGCAGTTGCAGAAAACATAGTTGGTCAATCTGGACATGTAAATTACGATACAATCCCAGGAGTAGTTTATACAACACCAGAAGTAGCATCAATCGGTAAAACTGAGGAACAATTAAAAGAATTAAATAAAAAATATAAAGTAGGGAAATTTTCGTTTATGGCTAATTCAAGAGCTAAGGCCATAGATGATGCGGAGGGTTTTGTTAAAATTTTAGCTGATGAGCAAACAGATAAAGTATTAGGTGCACATATAATTGGACCTCATGCAGGAGAATTAATTGCAGAGATAGGTGTTGCAATGGAATTTGGTGCAAGTGCAGAAGATATCGCCCGAACTTGTCATGCTCATCCAACGTTTTCCGAAGCAGTTAAAGAAGCTGCTTTATCAGTAGATAAAAGAGCAATACACTCTTAAATTATAGGATTTTATAGGAAAATCCTAAATTATCCTTTTGTATCAATAAGAATAATAAAATTTTTCAAAATAAATAACTTTTTTAAAATTATTGTGGTTGCTAACTTTTTTTAAATTTTAATTGATATTTCTTGGTACGATCTTGGTACGGAGCTGAAAATCCTCTTGGTACAATCTTGGTACGGGTATGTATTTGACTCTCAGTTAGACACATGGTTTATGATTTGGTAATCTTGGATCATGAAACAAAAAGGATTCACTCTAATAGAACTCTTAGTCGTTGTAGCTATCATCGGTATATTAGCTGCTGTAGGAGTAGTTGCTTATAGTGGGTATACTAGTGGGGCAAAGAAAGCTTCTGCAGAGTCAAATCATAAAACTGTTGTTAAATTTATAGAGGCAAATCTAATGAAATGTGAAATGGGCACAGAGTTAATATTAAAATACTCGTACAGTAAGGCAAATGGAAAAACTACTTATACTAGCAATGTATGTGGAGATATTTCTAGCGCTTCAAAAATGCAGTCACATTTTGTATACCATTTTAATGCACCACCTTGGTGTAATCCACACGGATTAAAGGATGGTAGTGGAAATTGTCAACAAGCTGTTGCATCTGCTGGTCAAGGCACTATTGGAAATGGAAAATTGGGAGAAACTCAAATAATTATATCTGGTAATAATTTAATTATTGATACTAAGGTTGCTGATAGTAAATTTTTAAATAATACAATTAAACTTCAATGAAACAAAAAGGCTTCACCCTAATAGAACTCTTAGTCGTAGTAGCCAATAAAACATAACTTGTGCCAAGATTTGATTTGGAATATGATCTTGAGAAATGTTGAGAATGCTAGAAAATATTAATGAAACATTCGTATTTCTTGGCACATTCTTGGCACGGAAAGTAGAGAGTGAACATTGCTTCTAAAAGTGTTTTGTATCAACGGTTCTGTGTGTATGTTAAAAAGTCAAATACACTCTTAATTTTTTTTCATATTATAAAAATATGAAATATCCGATTCTTGTACCAAATATTTTTAATCATCCATTCACTTATGAAAGTAGTTTAAAACTTAAAGTTGGTGATTATGTAATGGTACCTTTTGGAAAATCAAAAATTACCGGAGTTGTTTGGGACGAATTTGAAAAAAATAATAATAAAAATTTTAAGACTAAAAATATAATCAAGAAATTAGATGTCACTCCGTTAAAAAAAAATACAATAAATTTTTTAAATTGGTTTGCAGAATATAATCTTATCCCAAAAGGTATGGCTTTAAAGTTAGTACTTTTAACTAGTAATGTGGTAGAGAACAAAGAAACTCAACTTTATCAAATATTTGATAGCAAAATTAAACAAAACTTAATCAAGCTATCTAGTGATCAAAATAAATCTCTAAAAAAAATGAACGCTTCAAATAAAAAATTTAGAGTTCATGTTTTACAAGGTACGACTGGATCAGGAAAAACTTTAGTTTATTTTGAAGCGTTAAAACCACTGATAGTGAAGGGTTTTCAAGGATTAATTTTATTACCAGAAATAGGTCTCACCAGTCAGTTTGAACAAAAATTTTTAGAATATTTTGGTTTTAAACCTGCAATTTGGCATTCTGGCATTTCAAAAAAAAAGAAAGAATTAATTTGGAGTGGTGTTTCTAACGGTAAAATAAAAATAATCATCGGAGCAAGGTCTTCACTATTTTTACCATTTAAAAAATTAGGAATGATCATAGTTGATGAGGAACATGATCAATCATTTAAACAAGACGAAGGTATAACTTACAATGCTCGTGATATGGCAATTTCCAGAGCATCTTTCGAAAATATTCCAATCAATTTGATTACCGCTGTCCCGTCCATAGAAACTTTTGAAAATATTAAAAAGGGTAAATACGAAGTTTCTAGATTAAATGAAAGATATCAAAACGCAGCATTACCCAATTATGAAATTATTAATTTGAATAATACCAAACTTGAAAAACAATCATGGTTATCAAATAAAATTATTGAAAAAGTTAATTTACATTTAGAAAAAAAAGATCAAGTTTTGTTTTTTTTAAACAGAAGAGGTTTTTCTCCAAATGCTTTATGTAATAAGTGTTTTACAAGTTTTACATGTCCAAATTGTAGTATCAATTTAGTTTATCATAAAAATAAAAATAACCTTTTGTGTCATTATTGCGGATATAAATCTGATCTTAAAAGGAAATGTAAAAAAGAAGGCAATTGTGAATTTATTTTTAGTGGCCCTGGTGTTGAGAGAATTTCAGAAGAAGTAAAAAGAAAATTTCCTGGTAAAAAAATAGAGATCTTTTCAAGTGACACAATGAATAAAAAAGATTCTAAAGAAAAAATAGATAAAATTATTAATAATGAAACGCATATTTTAGTTGGAACTCAATTAATTTCAAAAGGTTTTCATTTTCCAAGCTTAAATTGCATTGTAGTTGTTGATATTGATCTTTCATCTCAAGGACATGATTTAAGAGGTGCAGAGAAAAATTTGCAGCTTTATCATCAACTTTCAGGACGTGCAGGAAGAACTGGAAAACCAGCAACTGTATATTTTCAAACCTATGAAAATAATACTAAGATGATTTCAGAAATTACAAGTAAAAATCCAGATATTTTTTTAGAAAGAGAACTGGAGATAAGAAAAAAAAATAAACTACCTCCATTTCAAAGGTTTATTTCTTTAATCTTAGTAGGAGATAATGAAATTAAATTAGAAAAAGAAGCTATTAATTTTAAAAATTTTATTGAAAACAAAATAGAAGGAAAAATGTTAGGGCCAGTGAATGCTCCATTATTTAGATTAAAGAGAAAATTTAGAATTAGATTTTTAATTAGAGGCTTAAAATCTATGAAACTACAAAGCTCTCTTGCAAAAATTATTCCAAAATATAAATTTTCTTCTGGAATAAAACTTTCAGTTGATGTTGACCCAATTAACTTCAATTAACCGGAAAAAAGACCCCTTTTTTACGAATCCGCTACTTGAAGACATAAGGGTCATATGCTATTTAGGGCGTGATTTTTAAATAATCTTCAACATTATAGAGGAACCAAGTTGAGTAAAGACACCGGATTTTCAATAACTTCAGCTGAAAGGTACTCTCTCGCGCTTTTTGAACTTTCAGAGGAAAACAATCTTTTAAGTCAGACCGAAGATCAGTCTTCATCTATTATTAATTTAATTGATCAAAGTGAAGATTTTTCTAATTTGATTAAAGATCCAACTACAAGTCAAGAAGATTTACTGAAAGTAATTAATATAATCTCTGAAAATAATAATTTTGAGTCTTTATTTAAAAATTTTTTAAGTTTTTTAATCCAAAAAAGACGTTTCTTTTTTATCGAGCGTATCCTTAAAAGTTTTATTGAAATTTGTTCAAGAAAAAGAGGTGAACTTAAGGCAGAATTAAAATCAGCAAAAGAATTATCTAATGAAGAAATTGCAAAAATTACAGAGGAGTTAACAAAAAATTTTAGCTCAAAAATAAAATTAAACTATAAACATGATGAAAGTTTAATAGGAGGTCTGGTAGTACAAGTTGGAAGTACTATGGTCGATACCTCAATTAAAAATAAATTACAACAAATCGAAAATAGAATGATAGAGGCATAAATGGAAATAAATCCTTCAGAAGTTACAAAAATATTAAAAGAACAAATTAAAAATTTTGGTGATAAAGCAGAAGTCACAGAAGTTGGTCAAGTTTTATCAGTTGGAGATGGTATTGCTAGGATTTATGGTTTGGATAATGTTCAAGCTGGTGAAATGGTAGAGTTTGCAGATGGTTCAAAAGGTATGGCTCTAAACTTAGAAAGTGAAAACGTTGGTGTGGTAATTTTTGGTGATGACAGAAATGTTAAAGAAGGAGATGTAGTAAAAAGAACTGGTAATATTGTTGATACACCAGTTGGAAAAGAATTATTAGGAAGAGTAGTGGATGGTTTAGGAAATCCTATTGATGGAAAAGGACCATTAGATAAAGGAATTAAAAAAAGCAGGGTTGAAGTAAAAGCTCCCGGTATTATTCCACGACAATCTGTAAGTGAACCAATGCAAACTGGTCTTAAATCAATTGATAGTCTAGTTCCGATTGGAAGAGGGCAAAGGGAGTTAATTATCGGTGATAGACAAACTGGTAAAACAGCAGTTGCAGTAGATGCAATTATTAATCAAAAAAAAATCAATGAATCTGGTGATGAAAAACAAAAACTGTATTGTATATACGTTGCAGTTGGACAAAAAAGATCAACAGTAAGACAAATTCAAAAAACATTAGAAGAGGCTGGAGCAATGGAGTATACAACAATCGTTGCTGCTACTGCATCCGACTCTGCTCCTTTACAATTCTTAGCACCATATACAGGTTGTGCTATGGGTGAGTATTTTAGAGATAATGGAATGCATGCGTTAATAATTTATGATGATTTGTCTAAACAAGCAGTTGCTTATAGACAAATGTCATTGCTATTAAGAAGACCCCCGGGACGTGAGGCTTATCCTGGAGATGTATTTTATCTTCATAGTAGATTACTTGAAAGAGCAGCTAAATTAAGTGATGAACATGGTGGTGGATCACTTACAGCACTGCCAATTATCGAAACACAAGGTGGAGACGTATCCGCGTTTATTCCAACTAACGTTATTTCAATTACAGACGGACAAATTTTCCTTGAAACAGAACTATTTAACCAAGGTATAAGACCTGCAATTAACGTAGGTTTATCAGTGTCTAGGGTTGGTTCGTCAGCTCAAACAAAAGCAATGAAAAAAGTTTCTGGTTCAATGAAATTAGAGCTAGCGCAATACAGAGAAATGGCAGCTTTTGCTCAATTTGGATCTGATTTAGATGCATCTACTCAGCAACTCTTGAATAGAGGCTCTAAACTAACTGAACTTTTAAAACAAAAACAATATTCACCCATGACTGTTGCAGAACAAGTTATTTCAGTATTTTGTGGAGTAAAAGGTTATCTGGATGATATTGATTTAAAAGACGTTGCTGAATTTGAGAGTAAGATTATTGAAAAATGTAAATCAGATAAGCCTGAAATTATAGAGTCAATTTTAAGTTCAGGAAAACTTGAGGAAGATAAAGAAAAATTACTTGTTGAGGTAATCACTCAATTAAAAGTAAATTTTAAATCTTAATAATTTATGGCAAGTTTAGACGATCTAAAAAAAAGAATAGCTAGTGTGAAGTCTACACAAAAAATTACTAAAGCTATGAAAATGGTTGCAGCAGCAAAATTAAGAAGAGCTCAAGAAAGTGCTGAGAAGGGAAGGCCTTATTCTGAAAAAATGAATAATGTTATTTTGAATTTATCAAATGGTATATCTGATAAAGAAAATGCACCAAAGTTATTGTCAGGTACTGGTCAGGAAAAAACTTATCTTTGTGTAGTGATGACTTCTGATAGAGGTTTATGTGGTGGATTTAATTCTAATATTATTAAAAAAGCTAAAAGTTATTTTGCAAAAATTTTAGATGAAGGTAAAGAACTTAAAATTATTACAGTAGGCTCAAAAGGAAACGACCAATTAAAAAGAGTTTATGGTGATAAAATAATTGAAAATATTTCTTTCAAAGAGTCCAAAAATGCAAATTATTTTGATGCTGACAAAGTTGGGAAAATGGTAATTGAAAAATTTGAGGCAGGTGAATTTGATGTTTGTACAATTTTTTATAACCAATTTAAAAATGTAATTACTCAAATTCCTCAAGCACAGCAAATTATCCCTTTAAATAATGAGGGAGAAGAAAATAGTTCAGAAGAAAGTTACGAATTTGAACCAGATGAAGATGAAATTTTAAGCAATTTATTGCCAAAGAATATTTCTACGCAAATATTTAAAGCAATGTTAGAGAATTCAGCTAGCGAACAAGGGTCTAGAATGAGTGCAATGGATAATGCAACCCGAAACGCAGGTGAAATGGTTGACAAACTTACTATCGAATATAATAGAAGTCGTCAGGCAGCAATTACAAAAGAACTAATAGAAATCATATCAGGAGCAGAAAGTTTATAATTATGAGCAAAGGAATAATCACACAAGTTATTGGAGCGGTAGTAGACGTAAAATTTGATGGTGAACTACCAGAAATTTTAACAGCATTGGAATGTAAAAATGGTGATAACAGACTAGTTTTAGAAGTAGCACAACACTTAGGTGAAACCACTGTTAGAACAATTGCTATGGATGCTACTGAAGGACTAAAAAGAGGTGATGAAGTTACCAACACAAATGCTCCTATTCAAGTTCCGGTTGGGCCTGAAACTCTTGGAAGAATTATTAATGTAATTGGGGAACCAATTGACGAAAGAGGTGAAGTTAAAACCAAAGAAAGTTGGCCAATTCATAGAGCTGCACCTGAATTTAATGACCAATCAACAGAAACTGAAATCCTTGTAACAGGTATCAAAGTAATTGATTTGCTTGCACCGTATGCAAAAGGTGGAAAGATCGGATTATTTGGTGGAGCAGGAGTAGGAAAAACAGTTTTAATTATGGAATTAATTAATAACGTTGCAAAAGCTCATGGTGGTTTTTCAGTTTTCGCGGGAGTTGGAGAGAGAACTAGAGAAGGAAATGACCTTTATCATGAAATGATTGAGTCTGGAGTAATTAAAAAAGAAGGAGCTGGTTCAAAAGCTGCTTTAGTTTATGGACAGATGAATGAACCTCCTGGAGCAAGAGCAAGAGTTGCACTTACAGGATTAACTGTTGCTGAATACTTTAGAGATCAAGAAGGTCAGGATGTACTTTTCTTCGTAGATAATATTTTTAGGTTTACTCAGGCAGGATCAGAGGTTTCAGCTTTGTTAGGAAGAATTCCATCTGCTGTTGGATATCAACCGACATTAGCTACTGATATGGGAAACCTACAAGAAAGAATTACGACTACAAACAAAGGGTCAATTACATCTGTACAAGCAATTTATGTACCTGCTGATGATTTAACAGACCCTGCTCCAGCCACATCGTTTGCTCACTTGGATGCAACGACTGTACTTTCAAGACAAATTGCAGAAATTGGTATTTATCCTGCGGTAGATCCACTTGATTCCACATCAAGAATTTTGGATCCAAGAATTGTTGGAGATGAGCATTATAGAGTAGCAAGAGATGTTCAAAGAATTCTACAATCATATAAATCACTACAAGATATTATAGCTATTCTTGGTATGGATGAGTTATCGGAAGAAGATAAATTAGTTGTAGCAAGAGCAAGAAAAATCCAGAGATTTTTATCTCAACCATTCTTTGTGGCAGAAGTATTCACTGGTTCTCCAGGAAAACTTGTTGATCTTGACTCAACTATCAAAGGTTTTGATGCAATCTGTAAAGGTGAGTATGACCACTTACCTGAAGCTGCTTTTTATATGGTTGGAACAATTGAAGAAGCTATAGAAAAAGCTAAGAAAATGGAACAAGAAGCTGCTGCTTAATGAGCGAAGAGTTTAAAGTTGAAATAGTAAATCCTGAAAAATCCTTTTTAGTAAAAGATGATGTTTCAGAAGTTGTAGTCCCTGCTTTTGAAGGAGAGATGGGAATATTGAAGGATCATATTTCTATTATTTCCTTTTTAAAACCTGGGATAATTAAGATTTTATCAAAATCAGGTGATGAAAATTACTATGTTGAAGATGGGATTGTTGAGTTTAAAAATAACAATCTATCTATTTTAACAAGTACAATTTTTAATCTTGCTGATATGGATAAATCAAAGCAACAAGATTTACTTAAACAGGCAGAAGAAGAGGCTAATAAAACCGATATTAACGATCAATCTAAATATTTAGCAGATCAAAAAGTTGAAGTTTTAAAAACTCTAAATTAATTTTTTTACTTTTTCTTTAAGTTCTTTGTAAACATGATGTTTAAAATCAACAACAACATCAGTAATTAAATCTAAGTCAATCCACTTCCAATCTAAAAATTCTGGATTAGATGTATTGATATTTATTTCATTATCATTTCCAATAAATCGCATTAAAAACCATTTTTGCTTCTGACCTTTGTACTTACCTTTCCAAATAATACCTAGTAATCTATCAGGTAAATCATATGTTAATGTACCATCTAATTCTTTTATAAGTTCTACGCTTTTGATACTTGTTTCTTCCTCTAGTTCTCTAAATGCAGCTTTTAAATTATCCTCTCCCTCATCAATACCACCTTGAGGCATTTGCCAAAAATTTTTAGGATTATCTATTCTTTTTGCTACGAATACTTTATTTTCTTTATTCAATAACACAATTCCGACTCCACTTCTCAGTGGTAAATCTTTAAAATTTTTATTCATATTATCCGTTAAGTAACTTAATAGCGTAGTTTAATTGATTATCAGTATCAGTTTTTATTCTAAAATCATCACCTTTTTCATTTACTTCAATATCTGGTCTTACACCTACCTCAGAAATAGATTTTCCAGAAGGAAGATAATATTTTGCGACAGTTAATCTTATAGCTCCACGATTTTTTAAAGGAATAATTGATTGGACAGAACCTTTACCAAAGCTATTTTCACCAACGATGATTGCTCTTTTGTGATCCTTTAAAGCTCCAGCAACAATTTCAGATGCAGATGCTGAACCATAGTTAATTAAAACTAACAGTGTTTTTCCATCGGTAATATCTCCTTTCTTTGCAAACCATTTTCTATTTTCAGATTTTTTTCTGCTTTTTGTTGAAACTATCTCTCCATTATCTAGAAAAAAATCTGATATCTTTATTGCTTGAGATAAAAGACCTCCGGGATTATTTCTTAAATCTAAAATATATGAATTTAGGTTTTTATTTTTTTTAAGTTTTTTAATTTGTTTTTCTATTTGATCACTACTGTTATCGTTAAATGAAGTAAGCCTGATGTATCCAATATTTTCATCTATAATTTCAGATTTTACAGATTGAACCTGAATAACTTCTCTTATGATATTAAATGTTAATGCTTTTCTTTCACCTCTTCGTCTTACTGTTAACTCTATTCCAGAACCTACAGGTCCTCTCATTAAATCAACAGCTTCACTTAATGATTTTCCTTGAACTTGAACATCATTTATCTTTACTATGTAATCACCAGCCTTTAATCCAGCTCTGGATGCAGGTGTATCATCTATTGGTGAAATTACTTTTACCACACCAGCCTCCATGCTAACTTCAATTCCCAGTCCACCAAACTCACCACTGGTTTCTGTTTGCATTTCATCAAAAATTTTTGGGGGCATGTAGGACGAATAAGGATCTAAGGATTGTAAAAGTCCATTGATGGCAGAGTCCATACTTTCAGATTGATTGAACTCATCAACATATTCTTTATTAATTTTTTCTAGAACCTCACCGAAGAGATCAATTTTTTTATAAATATCAATTTCAGCTGAAATAACTATTTTATTTAAATAAAAAACGGAAAAAAAAATTAATAATAAAAATTTAATTTTTTTCATATAATCACTTTTTCTTTTGGAATCAGCTCTGACCAAATTTTCTCTAATTCATAAAACTTTCTTTTTTCTGGGTGAAAAATATGAACAATCAAATCAATCCCATCAACAAGTTTCCATTCTCCACTTTCTTTACCCTCAATTTTTGAGTCTTTTACACCGTTATTTTTAAGTTTTTCTAAAACTTGTTCTGATAAAGATTGAATATGTCTAGATGAAGTTCCACTTGCTATGATCATGTAATCAGCCATAGAACTTTTGTCTTTAAGTTCAATAGTTACAATGTCTTGAGCTTTATTGAGATCTAGTGTGTTGATTACAATTTCTTTTAAGTCTGAAATTTTGTCCATTAATTGATTTTAGATTATCAAATTTTTCTTAATTGAGAAGATGAAATGTTGACTTTATTAAACTCGATGAACTCTAGATTAGCCTTACTAAGTTGCTTAAATGTCTTTGATTTTAAAGAATTTTTTTTATACCCATGTCTATCAAAAACTAGAATTTTACATTTTTGTAAAATTAATTTAGATTTATGCCATTTATGAAAATCAATAAGGTTGTCGGCACCCATTAAAAAATAAATTTCAATGCTTTTATCTTTTTTTAAATGATTGATTAAATTAATAGTTTTATTTGATTTAATAATTTTTTCATAAAATTTAACCTTAATAAATGAATTTGTACTAATAATTTTTTTACAATATTTAATTCTGTCAGTAACAGATGTCTTACTCTCTATTTTAAATGGATTTTTTTTTGTAATTGCCCAAATAACTTTTTTGAGTTTGAATCTTTTTTTTGCTTCCTTAGAAATTGCCAAATGTCCTTTATGAGCAGGATCAAACGATCCACCTAATACACCAATTTTTATTTTTGTGTTATTCAATTTAATTTCTTATTTTACCATTACTAGTGATTTCATATTTATATGAAATCAATTGATTTAAACCTACAGGGCCTCTTGGTGGTAGTGTATTAGTAGAAATTCCAACTTCTCCACCAAATCCAAATTCACCACCATCAGCAAATTGAGTTGAGGTATTATGCATTGCAATTGAGCTTTTAACATTTTTTAAGAAGTATTTAGCTGTTTTTTTATTTTTTGTAATGATGGAGTCAGTGTGCATAGTGCCATATTTATTAATATGCTTAATTGCCTCTTCAGAATTTTTAACAACTTTAACAGATACAATTGATGATAAATATTCAATTGACCAATCTTTTTCTTTTGCAGGATATACTTGACCATTGTAATTACTTTTCAAAATCTTATCGCCAATTATTTTACAACCACTATTTTCAAGTTCCTGCAAAATAGGATTACTAAATTTTCTGACAATATTTTTATGAATAAGAATAGTTTCAGTCGCACCACAAATACTTGTATTTCTTAATTTAGCGTTATAGACTATTTCTTTAGCCATTTTTAATTCTGCATCTTTATCTATATAAGTATGACAAAGCCCCTCTAAGTGCCCAATTATAGGTACTTTGGATAATTCTAAAACTTTTTTAACTAAATTTTTTCCACCACGAGGTATGATGACATCGATATATTTTTTCATCTTAGAAAGCATAATATCGACAAGCCGCCTTTGGTTTGAGTCAATAAATTGTATAAAGTTTTCATTAACTTTATTTTTTTTAAGTGCTTTTCTAAACAGCTTGGCTAAAGCTTTATTTGAATTTATGGCCTCAGAGCCTCCTTTCAAAATCACTACATTTCCAGATTTAAAACAAAGACTAGCAACATCTGAAGTTACATTTGGTCTACTTTCATAAATAACCCCAATAACTCCAATTGGTATTGAAACTCTTTTAATATTCAAACCATTTGGTCTTTTCCATTTTTCTAAAGTACTATCTATAGGATCCCTTAATTTAGCTATCTTTAAAATAGAATTTATAATTCCATCTAATTTATTTTCATTTAAATGAAGTCTTTTGATTAAGTTTTCTTTTAAACCTTTTTTTCTTGCGTAATTAATATCTTTTGAATTTTGATTGATAATAAATTTTTTTTCATTCTTAATTAATTTCGCGTAATCATTTAAGACTTTATTTTTTACTTCAGTTGTAACTTTATACTCACTAGCTTTTCGAGCTTTTATTCCAATTAAATTCATATATTTAATCATTTAAATTTCCACCATATCATCTTTATGAATAACTTCTGATTTTGCAACATAGCCTAATAATTTTTCAATTTCATTAGAGTGATGACCCATAATTTTAGTCACCTCATCAGAAGCAAAGGAACTTAATCCTCTAGCACATTCGTTATTTTTTTTATCCAATACTTTAATATGGTCACCTTTGTTAAATCTTCCCGAAACTTTTTTAATTCCTGCAGCTAACAAACTTTTTCCAGATTTTAATGCTTTTTTAGCACCATCATCAATTATTAAAGCTCCTTTAGGTGCTACAGAACTTATTATCCATTTTTTTCTAGCATCTAACTTTGAAATTTTTGGACTAAACCAGGTGCAGTTATTATTATCAATTATTTTTGAGATAGGATTTGAATATAGTCCATTTGCAATAACCATACTAGTACCAGCAAGCTGACATATTTTTGCTGCTTCAATTTTTGTATGCATACCACCACTTCCATACTCATTTACACCTTTAATATAAATTTTTTTTAGATCTTTTTTTAGGTCATCAATTTTTTTTATAAGTTTAGCATCCTTAAAAATTTTAGGATTTTTTGTATACAAACCATCAACGTCAGATAATAAAATTAAGGTATCTGCGTTTGTAATTTGCGCAACCCTAGACGCCAATCTATCATTATCTCCATATTTTATTTCACTCGTTGCAATAGTATCATTTTCATTTACTACAGGAATAAAATCAAGTTCAAAAAGATTATCAAAAGTTCGTTTTGCATTGAGAGATCTTCTTCTTTCTTCAGTATCTTCTAATGTAAGTAAAATCTGAGAAATATTTAATTTATACTTTGAGAAAGTTTGTGAAAATAAATTCATCAGCT
Organism: uncultured Pelagibacteraceae bacterium; assembly: GCA_902556505.1. Classification (GTDB taxonomy): domain Bacteria; phylum Pseudomonadota; class Alphaproteobacteria; order Pelagibacterales; family Pelagibacteraceae; genus Pelagibacter. Next base: position 9,127 of record CACDWM010000005.1, on the reverse strand, counting down.
CTATTTGACCAATAGAAGCAATAGCTTGACTCTTATCTAATTTGATATTCTTTTTGTTATAATTCATTTTCTTGCAACCCAAAGCTATGGCACCAGAGCTAACAATAACTACTTTTTGATTTTTATTTCTTAATTTTTTAATATCTTTTGCAAAACCAGATAACCATTGTTTCCTAATTTTTTTATTTTGATCAACTAGGAGAGATGATCCAATTTTGACAACAATTATTTTAGAGTTTTTAAGATACATAAGACAAAAGCTTTGCTTTAATTTTTAATACAGATTCTTTTTCAAGAGTTGTCATTGTCATAATCTCACAATTTTTACCCTTTGAAAAATGATCTATAACTTCATTTACTGTTTCTTCATCAATCAAATCAACTTTATTAAGCACAATTAGTTCTTTTTTTTCTAATAACTTTGCACTGTAGCTTTTTAATTCATTTTTCACCTGATTATAAGACTCATTCAGATCTAAGTTGGTAACATCAATTAAGTGCAGTAAAGACTTACATCTCTCTATATGTTTTAAAAATTGTATCCCTAACCCTATGCCTTCGTGAGCACCTTCAACTAATCCTGGAATATCTGCAATAGTAATTTCTTTATCATCGTAAGAAGCCACGCCAAGGTTTGGATTAATAGTTGTAAATTTGTAATTTGCAATTTTTGGACTTGCGTTTGTTAATGCTGCTAACAAACTTGATTTTCCCGCATTTGGCAATCCAATAATACCGATATCAGCAATTGTTTTTAATTGAAGCCATATTGTAAATTCTTCTCCGATAGTGCCTTTAGTAAATTTTCTTGGAGCTCTATTTGTAGAACTTTTAAATCTTGTGTTCCCCAAACCTCCTTTTCCACCAGCAGCTGCAACATATTCTTCACCTTTTTTATTAAAATCAAAAAGAAGAGTTTTGTTATCTTCTTCAAATACCTGTGTACCTAGAGGAACTTTTAAAATTAAATCTTCACCACCTTTTCCTGTTCGATTTTGACCAGAACCATTTTCTCCACGTTCGGCTTTGTGGTGTTGTTGATATCGATAATCAATAAGGGTATTTAAATTTTCCTCTGACTTCAAAATAATTGATCCACCTTTTCCACCATCTCCACCATCTGGTCCACCAAACTCAACATATTTCTCTCTTCTAAAACTAGGAGATCCGTCTCCTCCGTTTCCAGCTTTAATATAAATTTTAACTTGATCGAGAAATTTCATAATACAACATCTATTTTAATTGGTTGTACTATTAATTGGGCTTTACAGAAACAAAAGTTCTATCTGATTTAGATTTTTTGAAAACAACTTTCCCTTTAACAACTGAAAATATTGAATGATCTTTACCCATACCAACATTTTCACCTGGAAAAATCTTAGTTCCTCTTTGTCTAACAATTATGTTTCCAGGAATTACTGTTTCACCACCATACTTTTTTACACCAAGTCTTCTACCGGCACTATCTCGTCCGTTTCGTGATGATCCACCTGCTTTTTTTGTTGCCATAATTTACCTAATAACTATTTGCTTACTGCTTCCTTAACTTCTTCTTTTTTTGAAGTTTTAGAAATTTTTTCAGCTTCTGATAACACTTTACCATCTTTTGAAAAAATTTTGTTAATTCTTATCACAGAATATTGTTGTCTATGCCCATTTTTTCTTCTTGAATTTTGTCTTCTTCTTTTTTTAAAAATTAAAATCGTTCTATTTTTACTATTTTTAATTAAATCAGCCTCTACTTTTGCGCCCTCAACATTTGGAGTTCCAATTTCAATTGATTTATCATCACCATATGCCAAGATTTCGTTAAACTCTATTTTGGTCTCAGGTTTAGAGTCTGGTAGTTTTTCAATCTTTAGAATTTCTCCAGATTTTACTTTATACTGTTTTCCACCTGTTTTTATTACTGCGTATGACATAGTATGATTTAATTTAAAGTTACAGCAATATAGTTGTAGCCAGCCTTTAGTCAAGCCGAATTAATTAGAAATTATCCTTAAAATCTCTTAATTTTGAAAAAGTTTTAACATCTTTTGCTCTTAAAAATATATTACAATCCAATTCCTCTTTTAAAGTTGAGGGTATTGTTGGAATTCCATTTTCTCTTAATTTTTCTATTTTTTCTATTTTTTTTTGTAAATCTTTGTTTTCGGAATCGTATTTTTTGCAAAATTTTGCATTGTTAAGAGTGTATTCATGACCACAATAAATTTTTGTGTCTTCTGGTAATAATTTAATTTTGTTTAAAGATTCAAACATTTCCTCATAAGAACCTTCGAATATTCTTCCACAACCAAGTGAGAAAAGTGTATCTCCAGTAAAAACTATTTTTTCTTTAAAGAAATTAAAACAAATATGGCCTGAGGTATGTCCAGGTATATGCATGATTTTAGCTTCAAAGTTTTCAGCTTTCCATATTTGATTGTCTTCTAACAATATGTCAATTCCAGGTATTCTTTTTGAGTCTCCTTTAAAACCCACAACAACTGAACCATATTTTTTTTTTAATTCTTGATTTCCTCCGATATGATCATAATGATGATGAGTATTAAGAATATATTTTAATTTTATATTTTCATTTTTTAGGAAATTTATTATTGGTTCAGACTCACTGGGATCTACAACACACGCAAAATTGTTACTTTCATCTATTATTAAATAGCTATAGTTATCTTGAAGACAAGGTATAATTTCAATACGCATTTTATTTTTCTATCAAAAATATACCAAGATCTGCAAACAAATTTTTAATACCTAAATTACTCTGATTTATTGTTGATTTGTTAATATTGTTTAAAGCGAGTGATTTAAAAATCTTTATATCTTTTGATTTTACAAAATGAAAAAAATCTTTGATTGTGCACATGTGTAAATTTGGAGTGTTATACCATTCATCTGGCAGTGTTTTTGTAATTGGCATTGTACCTTTAAATAATAAATGAAATCTTACTTTCCAGTATCCAAAATTAGGAATCGTAACTATTGCTTTTTTTCCAACTCTTAAAAGTTCATCTAAAACTAACTCAGGATTAAGAAAAGCTTGAAGGGTTTGACTTAAAACAACATAATCAAATGATTTGTCTGGAAATTGCTTTAAATCTTTTTCAGCATTTCCTTCAATTACAGTTAAACCTTTAGCAATACATTCTTGCACTTTTTCTTTTGAAATCTCTAATCCTCTTATATTTATGTTTTTATTATCCTTTAAAAATTTCATCAAAGTTCCATCGGCACAACCTACATCTAAGACTTTCTTATCTTTTTCAATTAAATCTGCTATTACTTGAAATTCATTTTTCATAATTAATTTTCTTCGTAAGATTTATCTAAAAAGTTTTTAAGTGCACTCAAGAAATCAGGAACGTCTAGTAAAAAGGAGTCGTGACCTTTATCTGACTCAATTTCTACAAATCCAACATCGGCTCCTATTGAGTTTAAAGCAATCACAATATCTTTGTTTTCTTGGGTTGGATAAAGCCAATCTGAAGTAAAAGAAATTATAAAAAATTTCGCGTTTGTATTTATAAATGCTTCCGAAAGATTACCATTGAATTGCTTAGCTAAATCAAAATAATCCATAGCTCTAGTAATATAAAGATAACTATTTGCATCAAATCTATCCACGAAAACTGAGCCCTGATATCTTAAATAACTCTCTATTTGAAAATCAGCGTCAAATCCAAATTTAAGATCTTCTCTTTCTTGTAATTTTCTTCCAAATTTTTCCTGCAAACCTTTTTTAGATAAATAAGTAATATGTGCTGCCATTCTTGCTACTGCCAATCCTTTTCCAGGATTAGTTTCGTTTGATGTATAGTTCCCATCTTTCCAGTTACTATCAGCTGTAATAGCTTGTCTACCTAGCTCGTTAAAAGCAATATTTTGTGCTGAATGACTAGATGTGGTTGCTATCGGTATCACTGTTTTAGATTTATCAGGAAAGTTACTAATAAACTGAAGGACTTGCATACCTCCCATTGAACCACCAGTTATAGAAAATAGTTTATCAATACCAAAATGATCAAGTAAATTATATTGAGCATTCACCATATCATTAATTGTAATAACGGGAAAATTTGTTCCAAAAATTTTTTGATAAGGATCTTTATGACTTGGACCATATGATCCCATACATCCACCAATTACGTTAGAACAAATAACAAAATATTTATTCGTATCGATAGCCTTATCAGGACCTACTGCATAACTCCACCAACCCTCTTTGTTAGTTACAGGGTTTATTCCGGTTACAAATTGATCTCCTGTTAGAGCATGAAAAACTAGTATTGCATTATCTTTTTTTGAATTAAGTGAACCGTAAGTTTCATAGGCTATCGGAAAATCTTTTATGGTCTTTCCACAGTCTAATTTTAGTGGTTTCTTTACAATTAAAGTTTTTATGTTTTTCTCAGTATTCATAGTTTTTGACTGTTTCGAATTGTGAGAAAAAAAACTATTTTAGCGGTTTTTTTTAAGCGCTCGCAATTCAGTTAAATCAGCGCATAATTTTTTTACTAGAACTTATTTATTATGTCAATTTTTTAAAAAATCCTCTTATTCTCTATAAAATTTTGTAATTTTATCTATAAAGAGCACATAAATTAAAAAAAATGATAACTCCAAATTTCAAAAAATTTAAAATTGAGGCTTATAAGCCTGGCAAATCAAAAGTTAAGAAACTTAAGAACGTAATTAAGCTTTCTGCAAATGAGTCTGCTCTAGGTATGAGCCCTAAAGCAAAGAAAATAATATCAAATAAAAATCTGAATTTAGATAAATATCCAGATGGAAAATCTCAAAATTTAAGAAAAGCAATATCTAAAGCTTATAAATGTAATTCTGAGAAAATTATTTGTGGAGCTGGTTCAGATGAAGTTATTCAAATGCTCTGTCAGTTGTTTTTAAACCCAAAAGATGAGGTTGTGGTACCAGAGTACAGTTTTTTAATGTACAGAATTTACTCAAAAATTGTAGGTGCAAAAGTTTTATTTGCAAAAGAAATTAATTTCAAAGTTTCGGTAAATGAAATTTTAAAAAAAATTACAAAAAAAACTAAAATTGTGTTTATAGCAAACCCAAACAATCCTACAGGAACTTATTTAACGAGAAAAGAAGTTTTAGAATTAAGAAAAAGATTAAACAAAAAAATTTTACTAGTTATAGATGATGCCTATGCAGAATATATGAAAAACAAAGATTATTCATCTGGGTTAGATTTGTTTAAAAATAAAGATAATGTTTTCATCCTTAGAACTTTTTCAAAAATGTTTGGATTAGCTTCTCTGAGAGTAGGTTGGGGATATGGATCAAAAAAAATAGTTGATGCGCTAAATGTTATAAAACCACCATTTAATGTAAATGGTATTGCTCAATTAGCTGCCATCGAGTCACTGAAGGATAAAGCTTTCATAAATAAATCGATTAGACATAATTTATTATATTCTGAAAAAATTAAGAAATTTCTTGAGGCATATAATATTTTTTCAAATTCAGCTTCAGCAAATTTTTTGTTACTTAATTTTGAAAAATGCAGATATTCAGCAAAGTTTCTGTATGAAAAACTTAAAAATAAGGGAATTATTTTAAGATCAACAGAAGATGGTTATCATATAAAGAATAAATTAAGGTTAACTATTGGATCTAAAAAAGAAAACTTAAAATTTATGAGTGTTATTAAGCAAGTATTGAAAAAATGAAAAATATTTTAATTATTGGCTGTGGATTATTAGGTTCATCTTTATTAAGGTGTATTAGCAAAAAAAAAATAGCAAAAAAAATATTTATTTATGAAAAATCAAAATCAAATATTGCTAAGATAAAAAGATTAAAATTACCTGGAACAATTGTTAAATCATTAAAAGAAGGTGTAAGTAATTCCGATTTAATCATCTTTTGTACACCAATGAGTGAATACAAAAATATTATTTTAAAAATTAATAAATTTATACCATCGAAAACATTGATTACTGATATTGGTTCTTCAAAAATTGAAACTTCTAAAATTATAAATAAATTTTTAAAGAAAGGTATTCATTGGATTCAAAGTCACCCAATAGCTGGATCAGAGGTCAGTGGTCCAGAGCATGGTAAAGAAAATATGTTTACTGATAGATGGTGCATAATAATTAAAGAAAAAAATATTAAAAAAAATAACATAAATATTCTAACTCAGTTTTGGAAAAAAATTGGAGCCAAAGTAGTTGTTATGAGCGCTGAAAAACATGACAAAATTTTTTCTATTACTAGTCATTTACCACACTTAATTGCATATAATCTGGTGAAATCTGCTCAAGATTTTGAGAAAAAACAAAATTATGAGCTAATCAAATATAGTGCTGGTGGATTACGAGATTTTTCTAGGATTGCAGCATCAAATGAAATCATGTGGAGAGATATTTTTTTCAACAATAAAAATAATATTTCAAAAGCGATTGATTTATTTATTAAAAATTTAAATCAATTTAAAAAAGATATTAATTCAAAAAATAATAAGTCTATCGTAAAGAAACTTATTCAGACTAAAAAAGTAAGGTCAAAAATCATCAAATTGAAACAAGATATTGATAAACCTGACTTTGGAAGAAATTAATATTTTATTCTAGATACTTTTTTTACCTTTAGCTTGGCAGTTTTTTCAATTCTGTTAATTGTTTCTATAATTGGCATAATAATTACTTTTCTTTCTGGACCATAAGCATGAATTAGTTGTTTAGAATTTAAACACATAGCAACATGACCTTTCCAAAAAATAATATCTCCTTTTTTAAATAGTCTTTTCTTTGAATTCTTTTTTGTATATTTGATCTGATCTTTTGTATCTCTTGGATAAAACGAATTATTATAACAATAAAATATTTGCAATAAGGCTGAACAATCAATACCTTTAAATGTTTTTCCACCCCAAACATATTTCACATCGAGAAATTTTTTAAATATTTTTGTAAAATTATTTTCTTTATGGTTTATTTTTTTAATATCTGATTTTTTAATCCATTTATTTTTTTCAATTCTTACGTAATTCTTATTTTGCTCAAATACAGAAAATTTGGATGCAAATGGAAGCCAACTGCTAGTTCCAATTCCAGGTTTTTTATAAATCTTTGCTTTTAATGAGCTGACTTTATAATTGGGGCTAAATTTTTCTATATATTTTGAATTTTTTATAAACCCCTTATAATTATCAAATAAAGTTTTAATTTTTATCCAATTTTTATTTTTTGCTAATATTTTGAATTTTTCACCATGTATAATTTGTGAAGTTATTTCAGATCTTTTCGAAGGATTTTTATAAATATTCGAAAAATTACCTATGAAATAAAAATTATTTTGCACCAATTTTAATTTTGTTTTTAATTAAATACAAACAAATTAATGATGGTATCACCATTATAGTTGTTAAAACAAAAAATGTTCCCCAATCTCCGTTTAACAAGTCCACTAAAGCTCCTGATGATGAAGCTAAAGTAGTACGACCAGCAGTACCAATTGAAGCAAGCAATGCATATTGTGTGGCTGTATAAGTTCTATCAACTAGTAATGATATAAATGCAACAAATGCTACAGTTGCAAAAGCTGCTGTGATATCATCAGCTATAACTGCAATTGCAAATAAAATTTCTGATTTTCCAGTCCATGCTAAAACTGCAAATAAAAGATTGGTTATAGCCATTAACCCACCAGCAAAGAACATAGTTTTAATTGTTCCAGCTCTCATGGCCATTACTCCACCCAACAAAGTAAATACAACTGTTGTTATCCAGCCAAGTCCTTTTGAATAAATTGCAATTTGACCTTTGGAGAAACCAATTTCTTTATAAAAAACAATAGACATTCTTCCCATAAATGCCTCACCTATCTTAAACAAGAAAACAAATCCTAAAATTCCGGCTGCAATGGCAAAACCATTTTTTCTAAAAAAACTAATAATAGGTCCTCCTATAGTTCCTGTAATATATGCGATAAAGTTTGTAATAATATTGCTAGATCCAAGTTTACTTTCAATTAATTTGTCTGTTTCTCTCTGTTTTGCTTGTCTGTTTGTCTCTATAGGTTCATGAACAAACATTAATCCAATATTCATTAAAATTATTAAAATACCTAAAATTAAAAAAGTAGCTTGCCAGTAGTCAGCCACCCCTAGGTTTTCAAAAAATTCTGCTGTGAATAAAGCAACAACTCCACCTAATTTATAACCTGTCCACCAACCAACAACAGCCATAGCTGCACCAGCAGCCATTGATTTTCCTTCATTTTCACTTATCTGTTCAATTCTTAATGCATCTACAGTTATATCTTGGGTTGCTGACGCAATAGCAATAATTAAACCTACAGTAATTAATAAAGCCAAATTTTCAGTTGGATTAATCACACTCCAAACAACAAGACTTAACAAAATAATTAATTGCATCAAAACTATCCATCCTCTTCTATGACCTAATTTTTTTGTTAATATTGGAATTTGAATTCTATCTATAATTGGAGCCCACAAATAATTGAAAGCATATACTCCAAAAATTAAACCTGCCCATCCAATTGTTGATCTACTAAGACCTTCTTCTTTAAGCCAAAGACTTAAGCTGCTTGCAATTAACACCCATGGAAATCCACTTATTGCACCTAATAAAAGAATTCTTACCATTCGAATATCTTTATAAACTGCAAGAGAATCAAGCCATGTTTGTTTCTTTGTTTCAGACATAATTAATTTCTCCAAAAAGATGGTAAGAACAATACTAATATTGCAAACAACTCAAGTCTACCTAAAATCATACCTACAGTTAAGATCCATTTAGAAATATCGGGCAAAGATGAAAAATCTCCATTAGGTCCTATTATAGGACCTAAACCAGGACCAACATTTGATATTGATGTTGCCGCTCCAGAAATGGCAGTTATAAAATCGAGACCTGTTAATGATAATAATGCAGCTAAAATAAAAAAAATTACAAAGTAAAAATAAATAAATGAAATTATTGATGCAATAAATTTATCATCAACAGATCCTTGATCATATTTAATTACAAATATTCCCTTGGGATATATAATTTTTTTTAATTGATTTAATATAAATAAATATAGAATTTGAATTCTAAAAATTTTGACTCCACAAGTAGTTGATCCAGCA